>DATIBX010000294.1:0-44649 GCA_035457105.1 Pyrinomonadaceae bacterium | reverse complement strand
CTTTACGAGTCCGTCGGATTACCGCCAGCCATCTCGGCGATGGCTTCGAGAGTTGCTGTCCCGATTTTTAAGGAAGGCGTACAAGTGGGAAAGGCTACAACCAGTACCTGGTCGCCCACATTGAAGAAGATGATTGCTTTGGCAACAGTCAGGCGCGAGTTTACCAGGCCGGGAACGAGATTACAGTTTGAGATTACAGTAGAGGCCGTCAGACACCAGGTGGGCGCAACGGTAGTTAAGACACCATTCTTTAATCCGAAGAGAAAGACTCAGACACCGGTGGTGTAACGAAGCCTTTATGATCCATCTCCGTGAAGTCATTCAAAGCTACGATTCTTCGGCGGCGCTGGACCATGCCTACACGATTCCCGCTTCGTGGTATGTAGATCGCGACCTTTACGCACTCGAATCTAAAACAGTATTCACTAACAGTTGGCAACTAGCCGCCCGGTTGGACCAGCTTAGTACTCCCGGTTCCTATGTGACGACTGATATTGCCGGAGAACCAATGGTCCTCGTCCGCGGCGCCGACCAGGCGTTGCGAGCTTTCTTCAATGTCTGTCGTCACCATGCGGCCGCGGTTATGACGGAGCCGGAAGGGACAACATCGCAACTTCGCTGTCCATATCACGGGTGGACCTACTCGCTTGCCGGCGAGCTGAAAGGCACGCCGGATTTCGCAGGCGTATGCAATTTCGACAAAGACACCAATGGCTTGATCCCGATTTCAATTGCTGAATGGGAAAACTGGGCATTCGTAAAGATTGATCGTGCCGGACCGTCATTTATAGATTACCTTGGAGAAGACTTGGTTGCGCAGATATCCCCTTTAAACCTGCAAAATCTTCATTGGCAGGAACGCCGCCATTACAACTTTGACTGTAACTGGAAGGTGTTTGTCGACAATTATCTCGATGGAGGCTATCACGTTCCCTATCTTCATAAAGGACTCGATAGCGTGCTCGATTACAGTCGATACATGATCGAGAACGGTAGTCATCATTGTTTGCAGTGGAGCCCTTTGGTTAGTGAAGGTGCGGAAGCTCAGACCGGCGCCGTCAGAAAAGGCGACCGAGCATTGTATTACTGGATTTATCCAAACTTCATGATCAACTGGTACGACGGCGTGCTGGATACTAACTATGTAATTCCTCGCGGCGTGGATCAAACTGAAGTAGTATTCGACTTTTATTTCCCAGATGTAGTATCGGCAGAAGCTCGGCAGAGGAATCTGGACAGCATCGAAGTCGGCCAGCGAATCCAGGATGAGGATGTCGCTATCTGTAAGTCGGTCCAACGCGGGTTGAGCTCGCGTGCCTACAAAGCCGGCAGACTCTCAGTTCGCCGCGAAGCCGGTGAACATCTCTTTCACCGTTTGCTCCATTCAGATTTGATACAAGGTCTCAATCAACTAACAAGATAGAAGCAGTAACTAACACGTAGCGAACAGAAGAGACGGTACTGGTTGGTCTCAACAGCAACGAATCGTTCACAAGCAATTCCGTCAGGCAAGCGCGGCCATCTTCTCCAGGTGCTCGGCGTTGGCTTTGGTGTCGCCGTCATCATTGGAAATTCGATTGGCGCCGGTATCCTTCGCTCTCCGGGTGCGATTGCCGAACAACTGCCGAACGTATGGTGGTATTTGGCCGTCTGGGTGGTCGCCGGTGGTTATGCCTTATTGGGCGCAATTTCCGTGTCTGAGCTGGGAGCAATGCTGCCTCGCTCAGGAGGACAATACAATTTCGCTCGCTATGCGTTAGGCGAATACGCGGGGTTTATTGTTGGCTGGAGCGACTGGGTCTCGACCTGTGGTTCGTGCGGCGCCATGGCGTTGGTGGTCGGCGGTTTCACAGCTGCGCTTTTCCCGATCTTCACCGGATGGAAAGAGATTGTTATTGCTGTCGGGGTCACCATCTTTTTTGGTCTACTGCAATGGCGTGGAGTAGTCCTGGGAAAGACTGCTCAAAACGTGACTAGTCTGATTAAAACGATAGCCTTTCTAGTCCTGATTGCAGTGGCGTTCTGGCGAGGCAATGGAGGCGAGCTAGTCGCATCTAATCATGCGCCTGGTCCAACCGGTCTTCTATTATTCACCGCACTGATCATCGGTTTACAAGGTGTAATTTACACTTACGATGGTTGGACGGGAGTAATCTATTTTTCCGAAGAAGTAACTAATCCGGGTCGTGACATTCCACGCGCCATGATCGGAGGTGTCCTTTCTGTCATTGCGATTTATCTACTTGTGAATATTGGATTGCTTTTTGTGCTGCGTATCCCTGAATTTGCCGGCAAAGACTTTGCGATGGGAGCTGCGGCTAACGTGGTCTTTGGTCGTTACGGCGACACCGTATTCCGTTCGTTGACAATCATCTCGTTAGTGAGCGCGATCAATGCCTGTCAACTCATGGCAACTCGTGTGCTTTTTGCGATGAGTCGTGATGGCCTATTTATGAGTCGGGCCGCTACGGTAAATCAGGGAGGCACTCCGGCCTTCGCACTGCTTCTAAGCACTGCTGTTGCGGTCCTATTCATCGTCTTTGGGCAGTCGTTTGAGAAGGTGATTACTGTGTTAGCCTTCTTCTTTGTAGCCGCCTACGCACTATCATTCTTATCGGTGTTTGTATTGCGGGCCAGGGAACCAGACAAAGAACGACCTTACCGAGCCTGGGGTTATCCGTACACAACGGGAATCGCTCTAGTTGGTTCGATACTTTTTTTATTGGGAGCAATTAAGAGCGATACTCGTAACAGTATTTACGCACTGATGCTACTGGCGCTCAGTTATCCAGTTTATCGACTGGCGAAGAAGCTTGCCTGACCAAGTTCCAATTATGAGTTGATATTTGAGAATTAGTATTTGGTCCAGACAAGAGAATCGATGAGAAAGCCCGCGAGGACGCGCGCGGTCCGGCAGAAGAGGTTGACTGGGGCGAAAGACGGGGCTGAAATTGGCCAACACCTTCGGTGTATACCTAAAAAAATCCGATTTTCATACCGCCTCTTGAGTCGTCAGCTGGCAAATATCAAAATCTCAACTATCAAATATCCAATGATCCTTTTCTAGATCGCCTTAGCTCGTTTGGATCGCTGCACTCTACAACCCGTATTATCAACTTCGAGGATGCGAGTGGTTGAGCGCGTCTTGTGAATCCCGAAACAATCTGCAATCCTCTTACCAATTTCCTCAGCATTTCCGTCAACCAGAGCCAGAATGCTCGGGCCCGCACCGCTAAGTGCAATACCGAGTAAACCAGGAGTTGAGGGCAGCGCCAACGCTTCGGCGAGCCCCGGCACGAGTCGTTGACGCTGAGGCTGGTGCAGTCGATCCTTCATCGCATCCCACAAGAGTTCAAAACGTTTTTGTGCGATTGCTGCAGTGAAAAGGGCAGTTCGTTGCAGGTTAAAAACGGCGTCGTTTCTACTGAGGTTGCGAGTAAGCGCAGCACGTGCAACATGGGTCGGCAACTGCGACTGAGGAGATACGACCACCACTTTTATCTTGTTGGGCCAATCGAATTTGATCGAACGCACCTCGCCATTAGTGTCGAGCGAGCTGATAACAAAGCCTCCATAAAGCGACGCCGCCACGTTGTCAGGATGCCCTTCGAACTCGGTAGCGTAGGTTTGAATGGTTTGATCCGATAACTGACGCCCGGCGAGAAGGCCCAACAGCTTGATTCCACCAACAATTGCGGCGGCACTACTTCCCAATCCACTCGCCAAAGGAATCTCGTTGTGGACCGCAAGATCAACTCTAGGTAGTGCGACTCCTTCCTGACGCGCTGCAAAACCCATCGCTCGATAGATCAGGTTAGCTGCGTTGCGAGGCAGCGTTGAATTCTCGCGTGCGCCGGTGGTTCGCACCCGGCAAGGCTCTTTGGCATCGTCGTGCACAGTGGCGCGAATCGTCAGGAACAACTTAAGCGCCAGTCCGAAGCAGTCGAACCCTGGACCAAGATTAGAGGTGGAGCCTGGTACTTGGACCTCCGCGGAGTTGCGCTTCTTTACTTCTTCGCTGGCAGCCATGAACTTCTCACTTCACTTTCGCTGTAAAGCTAATTCGTCACTGTTGTATTCGCGCTCGTCAATCAGCCGGCGAAAGACGGTTGCTATCTCTCCCACCGCGCCAGAGACATTGATGGGTTGATTTCTGAACCTGGTTTCTATTGCACTGCTAAAGAGAGTGCCGCTGTGGTATTTCCCGGTATAGTCAGTATCTTTCAGCAGGTGGCCCGTGAGCACTGCAACGACATCATCTCCGCTTTTGATGATTCCTTGTTGGACCAATTTACGAATGCCGGCAACAGTAGTAGCTGAAGCGGGCTCACACCCGATACCGTCCCGACCGATGACGGCTTTTGCATCAGCGATTTCAGCTTCGTTCACGGTTAAAACTGTTCCGGTGGTCTCGTTTACAGCTCGCCAGGCCTTTTGCCACGAAACGGGAGCGCCGATATTGATTGCCGATGCAAGCGTATGCGGGTCACGCTCAGGTTCGAGCTTAAGGAGATTTGGATGGCGGGAGTGTTCGTCATAAAGTTTGGCGAATGGTGATGCTCCTTCAGCCTGTACCACGCTGATGTGGGGTTGTCGTTCAATCAAGCCGGCGGCGAACATCTCTCGGAAGCCTTTGCCAAAAGCAGAACTGTTGCCGAGGTTTCCGCCAGGTATAACCAGATGATCCGGTACTTGCCACTGCAGTTGCTCCATCAACTCGAATGCAACGGTTTTTTGACCTTCAATTCGAAATGGATTGATCGAGTTAACCAGGTAGACGGGTAATTCTTCCGAGATTTCCCTGATCGTGGCCATGCAGCCATCGAAGTTACCTTCAACCTCGATCACAGCTGCACCGTAGTCAAGTGACTGGGCCAGCTTCGCCGCACTCACGTGGCCCGAAGGAACCATGATGGCGCAGGGCAGACCCGCTCGCGCGGCGTAAGCAGCCAGGCTCGCCGCTGTATTACCTGTACTCGCACAGGCTACAAGCTTTGACTCAAGAATCAGGGCTTGAGTTACAGCTACTGTCATTCCGGTGTCTTTGAACGACCCGGTCGGATTACAACCTTGATGCTTCAACTTTAAAGAGTCGAGCCCACAATAACCTGCAGATCGTCGAGCGCCGTAGAGAGGCGTGTTTCCTTCCTGGAGAGAAATAATCGTTGTTTCATCTTGAATCGGAAGAACCTCACGAAAACGCCAAACTCCACTGCGGTCAAAAGGTTCGAAAGAAGCGCGTCTATCTCTCCAAATGGATTTCAGTAGGGGTGCGGAAGGAATATCACCAGTAAGTACGATATCGAGCAGTCCACCACACTCAGTACAAACGTAAAGACGTTGCTCAATCGAATATTCTGCGTGGCAGTTTGGTTCAATGCATCGCTGAATAAATTGCGGGGGCGAGGGATTGTCGCCAGCAAAAGGCGCCATAATCTAACTCAACAATTCGGAGAGAATGAAAGCAATGCAACTATAGTTATTGAGACTATGCATTACAAGACTAAAGGGCCCCCAGTTCGTTAACTGGATGCCCTTTAGCTTGCCGCTCGATCTACCGGTTAAAAACTGAACCGAAGTTGAACGTCGATGCGACGATTGTAGGCCGCGCCTACCGCTCCAAAACCACCGAAGCTGCCAGCGATTGATGTTGACTCACCGAAAAACGGAGAACCCAGATTCCCTTGCGGGTTTGCCAGATTGGTATGGTTTAGCAGGTTATTGAAGTTAACCGAAAGCGTCAGATTGTAACGACCACCACCGTTGGCGCCGCCTCCAAATCCACCGCCACCAAAGCCACCACCTCCGAAACCGCCGCGACCGCCGCCGCCAGGACCACCTGGACCGCGACCAGCCATTCCACCGCCCATCATCCCGCCACGCTGATTGGGGTTACCCTGGCCCTGTTGTCCTTGACCTTGCTGACGGGCGTTACTATTTGCTTCTTCTGAACCGAAGTTCCATGTTTTGCTGAGCCTCACATTAATCGAAGTCGATCTGGGCCCTTCAGCAAAGTTGCGCGGTATCATCACATCTCCTGGAGCGAAAGTAAGTTTGAAGTTACCGAAGGGAGTGCATCTAAAATTGACCGTGTCCGCACAGTCAATGCCGGCAGGCGCTAGTGCGGGTCGTTCAGTGTTCAGCGTGTCGCCGTTGATGTCACGACCAAGCGTGATGTTAAAGGGACGACCCGATTGAATGATAATGAACGGACTAATAGTGATATTCCACGGCGCTCGAAAATTTCCGGTGATGAAAGCTCGATGTCGAACATCCTGCAGAAACCGCCCATATTCGGTGGTCAAATCGTACGGATTGCCAGGAAAAGTTCCTGAACCATCCGTATCGCTCATTGCCTTAGCCAGTACGTAATATGCGTTAACGGAGATTTTGCGATTAAAATTGCTGTTGAAATTAAGGATGAACTGATTTTGATTGAAGCGGCCACTCGAGTCGTACTGGTAAATATTGCAGTTGGTCGAAGGATTGATGGAGGGCGGAATAAAGTCTGAGCAGTTCACTGGTCGCACACCGCTATCCGGCACACCGGGAATGAAAGTTCCCGGCAATGGAGCGTTGAGCGGCAGAGTACGCAGTAAATGCAGCGTCCGGATATTTATGTAACTCGCCGCAATCCGCGTGTTGTGTGGCAAGGCGTGTTCGACGCTGATCACTGACTGCAGTGTGTATGGAGCTTCAAGGTTGTCCGCTAGTTGGTATACCGAGCCGGGAGCCGAGAAAGTCACCAGGGTTTCGGGTGACGGTATTACCGGGAAAAAGTCTGGATTCAAAACTGTGAACTGCTGCTGATTCTTACCATTCAAACGCGTGGCTTGCAGGGTCAGGTTTTCACTGACACGGTCATAAAAGACTCCATAGCCTCCGCGAACGACAGTCTTGGATTGTTGCCCACCGGGCGACCAGGCAAAACCAACCCGAGGAGCAAAGTTAAAGTTGCTATCGATGTTCGACTGATTTTCGTAACGTAGTCCCAGGTTGACGGTAAGATTGGGACGAACTTTCCAGTCATCCTGGATAAACCCGCCAAAATCAAACTGACTAACCTTTGTAGCGGGATTACCTGAAGACAAAAGGAACTGGGTAGCACCTCCACCTCGCACTCGAATGTCTACTCCGCTAAAACCCAGTGATTGGAGCAGTAGAGTCCGGCGATAACGCTCGATACTTGTAAGGGCAACAAGGTCGCCTGGCAGTGGATTGCCATGAGCATCGAGAGCTGGGCCAAAGCCGCCTCCGAAGAACCGGTAAGTCCCGCCAAAATTCTGAGGCGAGAAGTCAGAAATTCTTACTCCTCGCACTCGAGCTCCAACTTTCAGTGAGTGCGCATTATGTACAACTGATGTGTTGTTAGTCAGTTCCCACGAGTTCGTGGTGGTCGACGATTGTCCGACCTGAGAACCGCCGCCAGTGAACGCGTCCTGCACATCGATGGTGGGGACCGAATTATCAGCGTCTTGATCCCTGACACTGTGCTCAAACTGAAACCGCGTTTCGTTAACAATGGTCTTATTAATGACGATGGTATCGGTCAATTGCAGACCATGCTCTGTGTTGTTGATGTCGTAAGCGCGCTCGGGAAGTTGAAACGTTCCCACGCCGCCGATGTTCGAACTCTTCGTGTAGGTGTAGCGTCCGACAATTGTGTTGTTCGGATTAATCTGATAATCGATGCGGGGCGAAAAAGTAGTGCGACGGTTTGGAATTGGTAGCGTGGCGTTGAAGTTGACTATATCGAAATTGGGATCGACAACCTTCGCTACTATCACCGCGTCGTCATCTATATCGCGCTTCTCAAAGTCGACAAAGAATGAAGCCTTGCGTTTCGAAATTGGGCCACCAAAGTTTCCAGAGTACTGACGCGTTTGATGTGGTGGACGAGACGTGGTGAACGGGTTGCGAGCATTTAACGCGTCGTCGTTAAAATTGAAACCTACCTGTCCACGATAACGATCGGTTCCCGGCTTGGTCAGAATCTCAATGCGTCCCAGGCCCAACCGATCATATTCAGCTGAAAACGGATTCGAGTTGATTCTTATTTCACGAATGGAAGCGCGCGGTGGAAGTCGTCCACCAGTAAAACCATCAATGAAGATTTGACCGCCATTGGGACCAGCCGAAGGTCCAGCGAGAGCTTGCAATGCTGCTGCGAGATCGTCCGGATCATCTGGAAGCGCGTCGAGATCGGCGCCTTTGAGAACAACTGCACCCGCGTTGTTATCGGGATCTGTACTAACTCCCTGAGCATCGGCAGCAACAGTAACTTTCTGTTCCTCGATCGCAACTTTCAAAGTGACGTCCAGTTGCAGAGCTTTACCAGCGACTATTTCAACGTCCGGATTCTCAAAAACACCAAAACCTGCATTGACTGCTCGGAGCGTGTACTTGCCCGGTGCGAGTCCAGTGATCGTGTAGTTCCCACCGTCGTTGGTCACGGCGGTTTTCTCGACGCCTGTCCCATCAATTGCCGTGACGGTCGCGCCCACAATGGCACCACCCAATTCATCCAGGACTTGGCCTCTTAACGACCCAGTGCGTTGCTGCGCTGCCAGGTTCACGAGCGCACATACGCCTAGGACGAGGATGGCCAAAATTCTCTTCATTCAAAGCTCCTTCGAGATGTTTCGCGAAACGGTGGCGCTGCAACGCGTTGGATCCACACGTTAAGCGGGAAATTGTACTGAAAAAGGCGGTAAAGAGTCTGTCAATGGATTGTAAAGTTTTGTCAGTGCCGAGGTGTGGCAGATTGACACTTCTTTACGCTTCGAAATACCCGCTTGCGCTAGGATCGCTCGGCTTGCCCTGGGGAGTGATTATGGCTTTCAATCTAGTCGAGCGACCAATGGAACGCGTTCTCGTAATCGATGACGACGTCGGTCTCTGCGAACTTGTTGGTGAATACCTCCAGCCAGAAGGTTATACGGTTGAAGCTATCCACAACGGCGAGCGGGGAATTGACCGTGCTCTGTCAGACGAACATGATTTGGTGGTGCTCGATGTAATGTTGCCTGGTACGAATGGATTCGATGTATTGCGAAGAATTCGTGCTCGTTCTCGCATTCCGGTTTTGATGTTGACTGCGCGCGGTGACGATGTTGATCGCATTGTAGGGCTGGAGATTGGCGCCGACGATTACTTACCAAAGCCCTTTAATCCTCGTGAGCTTGTGGCGCGTATACGCGCCGTGCTGCGTCGTACTCAGCCGCTGGAATCGCACGCCCAGCCACGCGAGACCCTGGCCGTCGGAGATGTTGAGATGGACAGTAACACCCGCAACGTCCGGCGTGATGGTGAAGTAATCGAGCTTACTGGCGTCGAGTATGACCTGTTGGAAATCTTTTTACGATGCGCCGGCCAGATCGTTCGCAGGGAAGAGTTAGTGAAAGAAGTTCTGGGTCGAGAGTTATCTCCGTTTGATCGCAGTATTGACATGCATGTGAGTAATCTCCGCAAGAAGTTGGGCCACCAGACGAATGGTCTGGAAAGAATCAAAACTATCCGGGGCGTAGGCTACATCTACGGCGCTCCTCCTGAAAAGTCAGAATGAAGTTTCCCTTTCGCAGCCTCTACCTAAAGATTTTTATCTGGTTTTGGCTCGCCATGATCATTATCAACGTTGCGCTGTTTGCGGCGGTTGCGATCACTCGGCCGACGCCGACCGGAAGATCATGGCGTGACTTGGCCCAGGTTGGTCCAAACTCGCAAAAGGCAGTTGAACTTTATGAACAGGGTGGCGCCACTGCACTGGCTGCTGTGTTGCGCGATACAGAAAAGTCGTCGGGTGTTACCGCAACACTATTTGATGAGAATGGAAATGAGCTTGCCGGTCAACCTGGTCAACCCGCTGCGCCCGACTTGATCGCAAAAGCAACTAAGAGTGGTGAGATTGAATTCAATTTTGCGGGTCGAAACACTCAAGTGGCAAAGCCGGTCACGAGCGCCAGCGGGAAGCGTTATACCTACGTTGCACACATTCCCAGAACGCCCTACCAAATAAGTTTACGGACGCAGAGCTTTCGCTTACTGGTCGTGCTGCTCACCGGTGGAATCTTCTGTTACTGGCTGGCTCGATACTTAACAACTCCATTGTTGAAGTTGCGCGCCACGACCAACGAATTGGCCGAGGGAAAGCTGGGAGCCAGGGTCGCGACAAAGCTTACTAAACGTAGAGATGAAGTGGGGCAGCTCGGACGTGACTTCAACGTTATGGCCCAACGTCTGGAGTCGATGGTGATGGTCCAGCAACGGCTTTTAGGCGATATCTCGCATGAGTTACGATCGCCACTGGCGCGCTTGGGAGTGGCGTTGGGCTTGGCCCGTCAGCGTGCCGGAGTCGAAGCTGACGGAGCTTTGAACAGGATTGAGCGAGAGTCAGACAATCTCAACGAAATGATTAGACAACTCTTGACTCTAACGAAGCTCGAGAGCGGCACCGATAGCAGAAAACGAACGAATGTTGATCTCGATGCGCTCGTCCGCGAGGTTGCGGATGATGCCGACTTTGAGGCGAGAAGCCTGAATCGTTCGGTACGGGTAGTCGCAGCCGAAAAGTGTTCGATAAATGGGGTCGAGGAACTGCTCCGCAGTGCGGTTGAAAATGTCGTTCGTAACGCGGTCCGCTTTACGCCGGAAGGAACGGCTGTCGAAGTTGCCTTACGAAAGCAGAATGGCGCCGGGGATAACTTCGCTGTCATCAGTGTTCGAGATCGGGGCAATGGAGTTCCAGCCGAGGCTTTGGAAAAGATTTTTCAGCCGTTTTATCGGACCGAAGATGCGCGCGATCGTCAGAGTGGGGGCGGCACTGGATTGGGTCTCGCTATTACAGAACGCGCAGTAAGGATGCACGGCGGCACAGTTCAGGCGTCGAACTCAGCTGATGGAGGTCTTGCAGTTGAGATGCGTTTGTTGATTCCTCACCGACCCGCAGCGGATGAAAATGCCTAAATTTGGAGTGCGACGCCCCGGCGTCGTTTTGTTATATTGCAGCGTGAGTCAATGACAAAGCGCCGCCAGGCCGGCGCACTCCAAAGTGAAACGCTCATCCAGAGACACCCTTCTTGAATTCTTAAGTTTGTCGCTGATTGTTGGTCTCGCGACCTCAATTGGCGCGCTGGTCTTTTTCGCTTGGCTAGCAGACGAAGTTCTGGAAGGTGAGACACAACGCTTCGACAGCGTCACGCGCGAAGCTGTCCATCAATTGGCCTCACCAGTGATGACGTCTGCGATGCGCGGTATATCGTTTCTCGGATCCACAATCTTTCTTACCATCGCGACTGTCCTGGTAATTGGGCTGTTTGTAAAGCGACGCTGGAATCGCGAAGCCATTCTCTTCACCATCACCATGGTCGGCGCGTCAGCTTTGAATGTCACCTTGAAGTTGGCCTTCAAGCGACAACGACCCACACCTTATTTCAGTCTGTTACCTCCAGAGTCCTACAGTTTTCCGAGTGGTCATTCGCTGGGTAGCTGCTGCTTCTATGGCGCGTTAGCTGCGATTCTTGCAGCACGTGTTCAGACAGTAAAAGCAAAGACTTGTCTGTGGAGTTTTGGGATCTTTATGTTCTTACTGATCGGGTTATCGCGGATCTACCTCGGCGTGCATTACACAACCGACGTGATTGCCGGCTTTGTCGCGGCATTTTTCTGGGTGATGGTAGTTGGGTTTGTTGAGAATCAATTAGGTCGCTTGCGCTCGCGTAAAAGACAACAAGCTGAAGCCAGCTGAGAAGGCATCCACAGCTCACATGATCCCAGGATTGCCAAAGCTCAAGAGGTTGACTATCCCAATCTCTACTTAATCGGACGGGAGTTTGAGGTTGTGGCGTTTAAGGAAATCAGGGAAACGTGAATCACGGCGTATTGGATCAAACTGCGGGTCAAATATTATTTGTGCCGTAACGGCCCGATTGAATCGTATCTTATCCAGCTGTTCAAAAGCCTTGTCCATATCTCCCAGTGCGCCATAAATCAAAGCGCGATTGAAATAGCCAGGACCTTCTTCGTGCTTCTCCGCGGCAGCTAACATTCGTAGCGCTTCCTGTCGTCGTCCGGCCAAGGCATACGCGTAAGACTTTTCCCATGAGGCGTAGCGTGGATCAATCTCAAATACTTGATCGAAAGCCTCATGTGCCTCATTGAACATTCTTTTCTGAATGTATGCCTCACCCAGATTAAGTCGCGCTGCAACGCCTTTCGGTTCTAGTTCAAGAGATCTTTTAGAGTAGGAAATAGATTCATCGTAACAACGTGCGGTGTATAACATGCCCGCCAGCGCGCCATTTGTTATCGCAGAAACAGGATCGAGTTCTTGCGCGCGTCTCATCTGCAGCACAGCCTGGTCCAGGCGTAAACTGTAGAACAGAAAGTAAGCGTATCTCACGTGTCCGATGGCATAGTTTGGCTTGAGCTCTAAGCCACGCTGAAACTCTGTGCCGGCCTCTTCAAAGCGTCGAGTCATCAAATTTAAGCCGGCTTTGACGATATGTGCTTCGGCCACCGTATCGTCGAGAGCCAACGCTTTGTTCACTGAGTTCTCAGCGCGTGTTAACGCCTCGTCAACATTTGTCGCAGCATACTCGTCCGTGACTGAAAGGTAGTAACTGTCGGCGAGCATCGCATGGGCTTCGGCAAAATTTGGGTCCTTTTGAACAGCCTGCTCAAGATACTGAATCGCTTTAGGTAAATTCTCGCGAGTGCGCCTATTCCAAAAATAGAGGCCGGTTATGTAGTCCTGGTAGGCAGCCGGATTATCAGTTGCATGGTTTTTAGGAGGCTTGATAGTGTCAGCCACCTGGAAACGCAAAGAGGTCGAGAGTTGGTCTGAGATCGAATCCTGGAGACGAAATATGCTTCCGTACCTTTCGTCAAACTTTCCTGACCACACCGTTTTGCCATCACTCAAACGAATTAACTGCGCAGTCACGCGGACCCAATCACCGTCTTTCTGTACCGTGCCGTCAAGTATTCCTTCGACGCCAAGTTCTTTTCCAAGCGCGACGGGATCTTTATCGCTAGAGTTGAGGCTGAACACGGCGCTGGTTGGTAAAACCGTCACCTGGTCCAAGCGACTGAGCTTAAGGATCAGGGCGTCAGCCATTCCCAGACCAAGCAAGTCGCTCTCCTTGTCGGTTCCGATTGTTTTAAAGGGCAGGACGGCCACCGACTTCGGACGGAAGTTCTCGGTTCGTCGCTTAGCTCGCACGAGGAAAACGACGGTCAGGACTGCAGCCAACGCAAGACAGGCTGATACTGCCGGTAAGTAGGTTGATTTCAGAAAGCGACGCTGGATTGGCTGGGATCTATCAGAGACGTCAATTGAGGCTGAAGCAATGGCGGTAGAATTGGTTTGAGCGGAAACTGCTTTGACACTCGTATTGATTAACGCGTCGGCAGACTCCTCAACTTCTGTTACCGGAGCGATAAAGCGATAGCCACGCTTTGGAATGGTCTCGATATATTGCGATTCTTCTCCACCTTCAGCCAGCGCTCGTCGTAAAAGTGAGATGTTCTGAGTCAGACTACTCTCTTCGACAAAGCTATTGGGCCAAAGCTGCTCCATCAGTTCCGATTTTTCTACGACGTGTCCGCTATTCTCGACGAGGACGGCCAGAGTGTCGAAAACTTTCGGAGTTAGAGGGACAAGTTCACAGTTTCTTTCAAGCAGCCGCTCGGTAATGTTTAGTCTGAAGGGACCAAATTCGTAGAAATGGAGAGACCGTCGGTTCATATAGGTTGCGCGATTAGAAAACTATCAAAACCTTATCAGCTAAGACTCATGAATCTTCGCGAGAGCATGAGTTAGAGTCATTTCTGAGGTGGGTGAGGGTTTTTGCTGTCGATGGGTCGCGCAACCGATCCTAGACGTGGGGCTCAAACTCGCCTCACTGTACTAACGACTGTCTGGCCTTAATCCCAAGAAGAGACTGCGAGCGCCCGGTTCAGAAAACAGTTGTTAGATGCATCTGTTTGCCCACGGTTTGCTGACTGAGTGAAAGTCTTCTTACTTCATCTCCGCCTCACCCTCCAGAAAATTAGATTTCATGTTCAAGGAACGGTACGCACCCTTCCAGCCGAAACCGGGTCTCGCCCTCTAAGTTAGCGAATTTAAAGGATCTCAGAAATCTATCAGCAATTTATGAGGGAAAAAGTAGGACTTTTTGGATCCCGAAATTTTAGATTTGGGGCAGTTCAAAGCCGCTCAATGGCGACAGAAGTTTTTGAAAGAGGTCCACAAAATATGAGTAGTCAATATTTGACGATAACGGAGCCGAGCGTCCCGAGTATGCACGGAATTGAAACTGGAACGCGGTTGCTTCATGAGAAGATCGAGAATCTCAACTTACTCGTGCATTCTCTTAGCGCCGCGGTCGGCGACCTGGATCAGATCGAAGTGCCTTCAATTGGCGCCAACTTCAACTTTTATCAAGAGGTTGAGCGATTTGAAACCCATCTGATTCGAAGCGCTCTGCGCTTGACCGGAGGCTCCCAGGTGAAAGCCGCTCGGTTGTTGAAGCTGAAGCCAACGACGCTAAACGCCAAGATCAAGACACTGGGTTTGTTAGCCACGTAACATCATGAACCGGCCGGTTCTTTCAAGGGGGATCTGGTCTCGTTGCTCCAGTCGAGCGAGATTTGGACAGAAAATAGAGACATGACCAGTACGGTACCGCGAGCGAAGCGACCGGATGCCACACCCAACAAGTAATTGCGCAAAGCACAGCGTAACATTGAGTGTGACATCCGGTCGCTTCGCTCGCGGTACCGTAACTGGTGGGTCGATGCACGGGAGAAATCGACTTTTGTAATAGCTGGTCTTAGGCTGTCAAAGTTGCTTCACGAAAAAGCTTACTAATGATCGAGATGCAAAAGTGGCTTTACTCAAAATTCTGGCAATGACTCGATTGAAGAGATAAAGTCGGGGGAGGATGATACTGGCGCCCAAATCATCTCTTCCTAAAATTGATGTCCATTCACATTGTGGTGAAACCAGACAGCACGCCTGCCAAGTCAAATTCTGTCACTTCCGCTGGGGCCCATATGTTCAGATTTGTGTCCGGACTCGCGTCCGCAATGTTGTTGTGTGTTCTCCTGACTGTCAGCCTGGCCCAGGAACAGCAGAAAGATGGACGTTATTATGAAGGTGAGGCTCGGAAAGCTTACGAAGCAAAAGACTACCCATTATTTCTGTCCAACATAAAGTTGGCAGCAGAGTTGCGGCCGAACCATCCTCGCTTGATCTACAATCTTGCAGCCGCATATGCGCTTAATGGTCAGAGTAAAGTGGCGCTCACGTGGCTCAACAAGTTGGCTTCGATGGGGTTGGTTTTCAGCCCCCAGGCTGATCACGACTTCGACGCACTTAAGAATGAGGCAAAGTTCTCCGCGATAGTCGGGAGTTTTGAAAAGAACCACAGGCCACTTGTGAAGAGTGTCAAAGCGTTTTCCGTGCCCGAAAAGGGACTTGTGCCCGAAAGTGTTGCCTACGATCCGCAAACACACACTTTCTATCTCAGCAGCGTCTACAAACGAAAAATTCTATCGGTGAATAAAGCAGGAGAGATACATGACTTCTCAACCATGTCCGATGGGTTGTGGAGTGTGATGGGCATGAAAGTGGATCGTGAGCGTCGAGTTCTCTGGGTTACAACTACTGCTCATTCACAAATGAGCGATTTTAAGACTGAGGATCGTGGCAAGTCGGCAATACTCAAATACGATCTCAGAACCGACCGGTTGGTTGCTAGATTTGAACCTCTGGACTCGGCCAAGCCTCACTGGTTTGGAGATCTCGCCATAAGCTCCGACGGAGATGTATACGCCAGCGACAGTATTAATCCTGCGATTTACGTGATCAGACACGAAACAAACAAGATCGAAGCATTCATTGAAGGTGGTCCATTTGTGTCTCCACAAGGTCTCGATTTCACCGCCGATCAAAAACATCTATTTTTGGCGGATTACTCGAAAGGTTTGTTTGTAATCGATGTAGCAACAAGACAAGTAAAGAGTATTGCTGCCGATTTTACGCTACTGGGAATTGACGGGCTCTACAGTTACAAGGGATCGTTAGTGGCGGTGCAGAACGGAGTAAATCCCCAGCGCTTGGTGCGGTATTTCGTCAGCAAGAATCTCGATCGAGTAGCACACTTTGAAGTCCTTGAGGCTAACAATCCAATCTTTGATGAGATAACCTTAGGTGTGTTGGTGGAGAAGGATTTTTATTTCATCGCTAACAGTCAGTGGGGGGCGATTGATAAGAATGGACACCTCGCACCCCAGGACAAATTGACAGACCCAACCATCTTGAAGTTAAGACTCTAACTGGAGTGCGCCGGCCCGGCGGCGCTTTTTAATCAACTCGTTATTTACACTGAAGTTAGACATTTGGTCCCAAAAGTCGTGGTTCGTGCTCTTCTGATAGGTGTGCTTGCCGGGTTGATAGCCACACCGGTGGCTCTTCTGCTCGCCTATGCGATTGGACTCACTGCAATCGCTGTTAATACGGGTGAGTTGTTCGCCACGCTGTTGTCTGCCGCAACGGTCCTGCCCCTGATGCTTTTGTTTGTGGCTCTGCTTCCTACCCTGGCGATTGCAATCCTTACGGGATTATTACTTGGACTCTCGTCGAGTTTCATCAATGGTTGGTCCAAAACGATCGGGTGTTTGTTGGGTCTGATCTTGTCTGAGATTTGCCTGAGCCTGGTTTTGCCACGAATCATCGTTCCCCAGACCAACGATTTCATGACGATTGTCAGTAATCATTTTGTGTCCGCGAGCTATGGAGCAGCGATCGGATTTATTGTGGGGTGGTTAACAAGCAAGATGAATGTCCTCTAAAGCATGTCGGACAATTTTCCGAGCACCGACAGTTTCAGGCACCGAGAAGCTAATAAAGCATGTCGGACCTTGACTTGATCGCTGAGCTTTCATGTTTAAGCCCAGGCGATTTAGAATCCCGTTCATGCGCCACTCAGAATTATTCCCCGCTTGTCTCTTTCTGTTAGCCATCGCGATGATTTCACCCCTGCTGGCCCAGGATGCGCCGGTGGTGTGTAAGCAGACTGCACTCGCGGCCTTGAAGCCTATGCCTGCGTTCCGTTACCGGTGCGATCCCAACCTCGAATCGTACGATGAAAAAGTTTTGCAGTTGCCCGCCCGGTTGCGAGCAAAGAATGCGCTGGTGGCCCAGCTGGAAACATTTACTACCCCTGCCTGGTGGCGCGCTCAGGTTGACGACTTGAATGCCTGCGACTTTCGTCGGAAGCCAGGCGTCGTTGCCGGCGAGGCTTTGAGCGATTTTAAGGGAGGAGAATATCGAATGTGGCTATTTGGTGACGGCAACATTCGAATGGTCGTGCTGCCGGACCCGTGCTACCAATCGGATTACAATGGGTCAGTCTCTTATGTGCTTTATCACAAAGGCCCAAAAGTATTTGCTTCGCAAGTAATTGACAATTTCTTTTCGCGAGCCGACAACCCGATCCTGATGGACCGCGCCACGCAAGGAGCGGAAGAGATCGTTGAGGTTGCTACCTGGAGTGGTGGACTTAATCCCTCGTTGACGAATTATTACTTCTCGATCGATCCAAAGTCGTACCGTGCGGTGCCAATGAATATTTTTGTGGGAGACCATGGACCAACGAACGAAATTACTTCGGCAATGTTATTCGGCACGCCTGAAGACTTTGAGCTGCCGGCCGACGCCGGTGAGATTAAAGTAATTCGCAATCATCGACTTGCAAAGACGATCAGTATTTACGCTGACGATACGGAGGGAAAGATTGAAGATAATGGACGTAAATTGAGGCGAACTGTTTTGACCTGGAATGGTAAGGTTTACAAATAGCAATCATGCAACCGCTTAATCCTGCCTTTGCCGAGGAGTCAAGGAGCAGTTTTTCGGAACAGAGGGTGATGACTTTGATAGGCGCCCGGCTCATCAAGGTCGAGCCTGGTCATATCGAGATCGAGCTTCCCTATCGCGAGGATCTGACTCAACAACACGGCTATTTGCATGCTGGAATCGTGACAACGATCGCGGATTCCGCGTGTGGTTATGCTGCTTACACACTTATGCCGCCGCACTCACAAGTATTAAGTGTTGAGTTCAAAGTAAATTTACTGCGACCGGCTAAGGGTGATTTGTTTTGTGCACAGGCAGATGTCATCAAGGCTGGAAAAACTCTTACGGTTGTTCGCGCTGATGTGACTGCGACCTCAGCTGAGAGCGAGCCAACACTTGTAGCCACAATCCTTGCGACCATAATCTGCCTCCGTTCGGAATAAAGGCCCAATTCATTATTTCTTTAACGACCACTCGGAATCGCACTCGTTGGTATTGGGCTGAAGAGACTGTTTAAAAATTCGAGTGCGTGGGCGTTGAGGCGACCTTAGTGTTAATTAGTGGTGAATCGTTCTTTGGTGGGGATGTAATAGCCGTTCCACGAACGGACCCGAACTAACACGAAAGACGATGAGAAGGCGATACCTAGCTTTGAATGTCTTTCGAAGCGAGCTATCATGGCGGCGATGTCGCAAGTGATAGACAAGACAAGTACGGTGTTGCGTGACTCTTACGGGCGCGCTATTCGAGACCTGCGAGTTTCTCTAACAGACCGCTGTAACTTTCGCTGTTTCTATTGTTTACCTCACGGCGAACCGCCCATCGCGCCCAAGGACAAGATGCTCTCGTATGAAGAGATCGAATATGCGTGCGATATTTTTGTCAGCCTCGGTATCGAAAAGATCCGTCTAACCGGCGGCGAACCAATGATGCGCCGTGACATCGAAACAATTATTCAAAAGTTGGCCCAATTTAAAACTCGGTCCAACGACACTGGCTCTTTGATCGATCTTGCCCTGACCACCAATGGATATTTTCTTCCTGACCGCGCAGCATCGCTAAAAGAGGCCGGACTCGATCGCGTCACGATTAGTCTCGACAGTTTGAAACGTGATGTATTCAAGGAGATGACGGGTGTCGACGTGCTCGACAAAGTACTTCAGGGAATCGCCGCTGCCAAAGCTGCGAATTTGAATCCCATTAAAATCAATGCAGTGATCGTGCGAGGTCACAACGAAGACGAGCTTCCTGATTTTGCTGCCTTTGCTCGTGAGCACGATGTGAAGATGCGGTTCATAGAATTTATGCCGTTGGATTCAGGGCACGACTGGTCTCGGACGGATGTGGTGTCAGGTCGAGAGATCCATGATCGAATAAATGAAAAATTCCCGCTGGTGAAGTTGCAGGTCAAACGTGGTTCAGAAACTTCAGCACGTTACACTTTTGCTGATGGTGCGCCGGGCGAAATCGGCATCATCGCACCTGTTACCGAAGCGTTTTGTGGTGCTTGTTCTCGGATCAGACTAACCGCGGACGGTCAAATTCGTACTTGTCTGTTTTCGACTGTCGAGTATTCGCTGCGTGACGTCCTGCGTTCCGGCGCGACGCGTCAGGAAGTAGTCGAGTTCATTGAATCAGTTGTTTTAAAGAAAGAGCCTCGCCACTTTATCAACGATCCAGACTTCGTCGCTCCCTCGCGCACCATGAGCTTCATCGGCGGATAAAATTAAGAGCCCACGCCATATCGAGTCAGTTAATCAGGTGTCATTTGATAATTGATATTTAAGAATAATCAATTGGAGGTTCGCCTTGAGTCGGCTTCCAGGTTAACCGTCGCTAGTGGCACACTCACCAATTAACAATTCATAAATATCAACTCTTAATTATCAAATATCGTTCCTTCACAATCGAAGCCAACTTGTTCTAACCCAACTCCTACAATGCAGCCTCGTCGATTTCTTTCACCGCTCTCAACCCCGATGATAAAGCTCCCTGTATCCACGACGGCCAACGCGAGAGATGTTCGCCCGCAAAATGAATTCGACCATCCGGTGCTTGAGCTTCACTTAGGTCGGTCGGGGCATAACCCCACGCCCCTCGTGACCATTCGTCGTCTAGCCAGCATTTACTGTAACCAACCTCGAAATTAGCTCGAGTCCCGGGAAACATCGTTTCAATCTGGCTAATGGTTGTGCCAATTCGCTCCGCTTCTTTCAAACCTGTGATTCTCTCCGCCTCGCCTGTCCGTGCATAAGTCATCAATATCGCTCGTGGTCCGGGTTGATCCCAGGTGGGTTCCCAAACCTCTATTGGTCCTCTGGCAAACGCAAAGCCGTTGAACCCTTTGTCCTCGAAAAATCTGTTTCGTGTCTGTAGATAGACCCGAGCAACTGCAGCGTAGTTAGTTCGATTGATCAAATCCCGCTTAGCTTCACCAATCCCCGGAGCATCAATCGTTCGCAAAACTGAAAACGGAATAGTTACCAAAAGACGATCAGCAGTAAACTCCTGCGTGCCTTCTCCAAAAAGACAAACAACCCGTACATACTTCTCACCTTGTTCAATTTTGACTACTGCCGCTGAGTAATAAATCTTATTGGCCAATGCCCGCGCAAAAGCGCGCGGCAAAACATCAGTCCCTCCGCGGATTTTGTGCCATCGCTCGGGCCTGCCTCCCAGATCCCGACCGAAGTACCTGTTCATCGCATCAGTAAATCCATCGATGGGAACTTCCTGACGATCCGGAAAGTCGTATCGAAGAGCCTTAAGTTTGGATGGGTAAAAAGGGTCGAGAGCGAGATCGAATACCTTCACATACTTAAGAGTCAGATCGTGCTCATCTGGAATCCGAGCCGCCCCAGCTTCAGCATATAGTCCGTCTGAAAATGGCTCGTGCAGGGTGTGTACTCGTCCGCCCGGACGCCGGCGAGCCTCGAGGATGGTGATGTCATGCCCCGACCGGCTTAACTCATACCCGGCTACCAAGCCGGCCATTCCGGCCCCGAGGATCAAAACCTTTTTCGCTGGACCGCGGACGAACGAAACGAGAGGAGCTGCCGGAGCCGATCCACACAGACCGGCTCCAGCCATTGCAGCTGCGCCTTTGACAAGAAAATTCCGGCGCGAGATGGACAAAACTTTATTGACCTCTTCTCGAACGAGCGGGACTAGCCGTCCGAGTACTTCGTGTTGCTGGGGTTGGATTAGTCGCAGGCGGTTCGGGTGGCCTCGCCGGCATATCCGTTTTACTAAACCGGGGAAGCAGGTCGTCCCGCATCGCTAGTTGATAGACTGACCAAGCTACGACCATCGCATCCTTTTTTACGTCATCTTCAAGAATTCGTTCGTAAGTATCAAGATTCGTATGCCACGTGTTGCTGCCGTATTCGATTGGGTCTTGGGCCATTCCAATACCAGGCAAGCCAGCTTGATTGAAAGAAGTGTTATCAGAACCTCCCAGGGCACGACTGCGAGAGTTGGCAGCCCCAACGACTCCATCGGCTTTGAACGGTTCCAGGATTTCGCGAAGTATCTCGGCGGCTGGTGCCGGTCCAAATACTGCGGCGCCGCGAACCCGGCCCGTTCCCGAGTCGATATTGAAATAGCCGCCAAGCTTCTCGTAACCCGGTTTTGGGTCTTCGGCAGACCCAAAGTGCTGCTTGACGTAAGCGATCGAGCCAAGCAGTCCCTCTTCTTCGCCGCTCCATAAGGCCACTCGAATTGTGCGTCGAGGTTTCACTCCAATAGCTTTCAGAATGCGTGCGGCCTCCATCATGATTGCGCAACCAATCGCATTGTCAGTCGCGCCGGTTGCTGCATGCCAGGAATCTAGATGTCCGCCGAGCATTATCACCTCATCGGCTTTGTCAGTCCCGGCAATTTCAGCGATCGTGTTGAATGACGTCGCTCCTTCTGGATATACGTGGTTGACAATATTGAACTCCAACTCGACGTCAGTTCCATCGGTCAGAATGCGAGTGATGCGTCCATAATCCTCATTACTCATTACCACGGTGGGCACCACCTTATTCACGTCGAAGGTGCGATTGTTAAAAGCCCGGATCTGTCGGAACTCGCGGCCCGCATCGTTAACACGAACCAAAGCACCATTGTGTTTCAGAAAGCTATCAAGCTGTTCGGTAATTTGGGTGTTGGTAAGCGGTTTTGGAGCGTTTGGATCAGGTGTTGGGGTTGGCGAAGGAGTTGGAAATGCAAATGGTTGTGCGTTTGGACCAAAGCGCCGCTCGACCTGTTCGTCACTGGTTCGTTTCGGCGGCGGATTCAAATTAACGGGAACGATCGTTTGTTTTCCGACTAATACAATCCTGCCTCGAACTCTTGTTTTTTGAGCTGAAAAGAATGAATCGAGTTGTTGTTGGCTAGGTTTCTCCGGCAAAACGATCTGAAGAGCTTTAGCTTGAACCGTGCCTCGTGTGCTGGGTGTCCAGGCGAGCACCTCACAAACAAGTGGATCTCTGACCGGCGAAATAATGTGTGCGATGAGTCGTTCATTTAACCAACCGGGATGGCCAAAATCCCATGGTTCAAGATGCCCATTTACTAAGCCCCAGGAAGTCATCTGTTTAATAGCCCATTCAGCGGCAGCTTTATGATTTGGTGATCCAGTCAATCTTGGACCATACACATCCGTCAACATGTGCATAGTCTTCATAATTTGGGGATGGTCCATGGCTTCTTTTCTGATCTGATTTAAAAGATCGGCATTACCATTTTGAGCAGCAACTGGAACCGCGATAATAGAAAGGATAAGTGACAAAGCGACAATGCGTCGTTTCAGCATTTAGTGTCTCCGGAAGAAAAACGGTTGGAATAGAACTCGAAGATTATACTTTTCTTACGAAAGAACCTGTAGGGGCGCCACTCCGGGGGCGCCCCACTCTGAAGTGTGGAGGCTTGTGAGAATGGGAGTGGTCCATAAAATAAGATGGGGCGCCACTCCGTGGGCCCCCCACTCTGAAGTGTGGGGGCTTGTGAGAATAAGAGTGGTCCCTAAAATAAGATGGGGCGCCACTCCGTGGGCGCACCACTCTGAAGTGTGGGGGCTTGTGAGAATAAGAGTGGTCCAGAAAATAAGATGGGGCGGCCACGGAGTGCCGCCCCTACAGGTTTGAACCTTTAACGGGTGAAGGCCAACGCACCGCGGGCGTAGACTTGCGATGCCGTCTCAAGGCCAAAAAAGTAACAGAGTTCTCGATAGTCATGCGCATCGTGTATCACTAAGTCAGCAATCTTCCCCTCCTCAATCGAACCAATCTTGTCGCCTCGATTGAGACTATATGCAGCGTTAATCGTACACGCGCTAATCGCTTCCTGCGGACTCATTCTCAGGTGGGTGCAGGCTAACGAAAGAATCATCGGCATCGAAGGAGTTGGAGATGATCCGGGATTGAAATCGGTTGCGAGTACGACAGCTAATCCAGCTTCAATCATCGCTCGAGAGGCGGGATAGTGCGCTGACCCGAGAGCATAAACGGAACCCGGCAAAAGAATAGGTTGGACGCCAGCAGTCGCCAGAGCACGAATTCCTTCGTCGTCTGTTTGTTCGAGATGATCGGCCGTGACGGTTCTTAACTCTGCTGCCAACTTTGCTCCACCAGAAAGCGAAAGCTGATCCGCGTGTATTCGCAGGCCTAGTCCATGACAGCGAGCAGCCGACAGTATTTTCCACGACTCGTCGGTGGTGAAAACGCGCTCTTCGCAAAACACATCGCAATACTCCGCGAGCTTTTCTTCAGCGACCCGAGGAATCATCTCTTCGATTAGAAGTGCAACGTAAGCTTCGCGTCGGTCTCGATACTCTGACGGAACGCTGTGAGCGCCCAGGAAAGTGGGCACATATCGAAGAGCAGTCTCGGTTCCAAGTCGCTTGATAGCGCGCAGTATCTTGATTTCATCTTCCAGAGACAATCCGTAACCAGACTTTGCTTCAACCGTGGTAGTGCCGGTTCGAAGGAACCATTGAGCATAGCGACGCCCGGCAGTGACGAGTTCGTCGAGACTCGCCGCTCGGGTTCGACTCACAGTCCATTGAATGCCGCCGCCGCGAGCCGCGATTTCCTGGTAAGATGCCCCACTGGCCCGCTCCTCAAATTCGGCGACACGCGTGCCCGCAAAAACCGGATGAGCGTGCGCATCGACGAAGCCGGGCATCAGGATTCTTCCGCCAGCGTCTACAACCGTTGCGTTCGCCTCCAGCAATGATTCAATTTCATAACTGGGCCCTACCTTGCTGATTATTCCGTCACGAACTAGCACGCCAGAGTTCTTGATTACACTCAACTCTTGTAGTTCAACGCCAACGCGCGGACGTTGTGGACCAGCCAAGGTAACGACCTGACCACAATTGATAATGGCAAGAGATTGGATCATTCTATTTTTCACGGTATAGAGCGGCACCGCCAACGGCGGCAAGTGAATATTCAAATGCGCCCCAGGCGAGCCCGATCAGAAGCAAGTCCTTTCGCAATCCAAGCAAAACGCTGGTCAGGATTCCGGAGTAGAAATAGATACAGAACCAGGCAACGGCTCCAGCCAGCAAAGCAGTCTTTGGACCAGGCCCGAGACGAGTTCTAATGAGCGCGTACAACCATACTATGACTATGCCGAGCAACAAGGTGAGTCCGGATGCGAGTGAGTTAAATACAAGGCCTGGCCGTTCAATGTGCAAGCGCGCCACCGTCTCTTCAAGTTGAGTTTTGAACAGAACTTCGTTCAGGAGAAATTCGCCGACGTTTAGTATTACGCCCGCTGCCAAACCTCCGAGAAGTACTCGAGCAAAGTTTATTTTTGGCATTCGGGCTTGATCTTAACGCTTTCTGAGAGCGTATAAAACCAAACCTACTACATTGGCAATTACCACGACCGCAATGATCTTTGCCGCAAACCAAAACCGGCTCTCAACGTCAATGATCGGAATCACGGTAAACCCAATGTAGATGAGCGTAACGATGAATCCCGAAGCCGAGGCGATCTTCAGCCAGAGTGGCGCGGGAACTCCAAACGCTTTCATGCCAATAAGAGGGATTGCAAAAAGCGCAAGATAAGTGGTCGCGTAAAAGATCCCGCCGGCATTGTCCAGGAGTTGAAACGCCTCTTGAGCACCGACCCCAAGAGAACTCAGGAGTCCCATGACCAACGTAACCGTTCCAACGAACAAGATTGAGTTGATTGGAGTCTTATATCTGGGATGGAGACGTGTGAACCAAGCGGGGAGCAGATTGTCCCAACCAGCAACCAGTGGTAACCGAGTATTACCCGCAAAGTAGATATTCATCAGCGCTATCTGGCGCAGCACGACGCCAATGATAGCTAAGGACACCGCTTTACCTACCCAGCCAAAGGATCCGAAACCGATAGTGAGTACCTGCGGAATGGGACTGATTAAATCAACGTCCGCAGGCGTCACGAAAGCCAGCACCGAACTAGTTCCTAAGATGAACATCAGGGCAATGAGGGGCGCAGCGATTATTACTGAGCGGCCGATATTCTTTGCGGGCGCCTTGGTCTCGCCAGCGAGAATAGCGATGTATTCGAAACCGGTCAGCGCCCCTAACGCGAGTTTGCTCGCCACGTTGACGTTGTAGCCGGAAAGTGTCGGGACTTGGAAGACGAATGGGTGGTAAGCGCGAGTTGTACCCTGGACCAAACCAAACAGGGGAAGAAATATCAGAGTTGCAAAGGTTACCAAGAGCATCAGCCCGCCCGCATTTTGGACCCACTTGCCCAAAGCGAGACCTCGGGTGGCGGCGAGAATCATACCCAGCACCAACAGGAAACTAACCACAGTTCGGATGGTTACGTGCTCTCGCATAAAGGCTCCGCGTGGTCCAATGGCATAGGAAAAATTGGTCGTCACCACCAGCCCAATTCCAGCAAGGATAGAGATCGCAAAGACCCACAGATTCCATCCGACCATGAACGCTATAAAGTCATTAAAAGCAATCTTGGCCCATTGGTAGAGTCCACCTTCGAGTGGAGCGAGGCGATTTAGAAAGACGACTGCGCCGGCCAACGGTAAGTAGAAAGTGATAATGGCAATTACCCAAAACACATTTTGCTCGTTACCTAGCTTGGCAGCATGTCCGACCCAGATGGTGCCAACCACAAACACGATCTGGGTCAAAACCAGATCAAAGAGACCTAGTTCTTTCTTGAGAACGGAACTTCGCTGTTCGAGAGTAGCAACAGTTGCTTTAGACTCAGTTGTCGCCCCGCGCTGACTCATGTAGCGGAAGAAGTGTGGTCGTGGATAATTTTCCAGCCCGACTTAGTATGCTGGAATATCAGAGTAAAAGTGCCGTGAGGTTCGTCATTTGCACGCTTGAGACGCCAGCGGCCGAGTACGACGGCACTCTCAGAACTGGTAAATGTAATTTCCAGATCTGAAAAGCTCAGAACACCCATTTTTTCTCGCGTGTCGTAATTTTTCTTGTAACGATCGTGAACGGTTTGCCAACCGTGGCTAACAGAGTCGCCCGAGATGAAGACTGTTTTATCGGAGTGGTCGTAACCATCCATGTATCCCTCGATGTCTCCGTTGTTCCAGGCTTTTGCTTGTGAGTCGAGCACGGCACGAATCGCTGTTTCCGATTTGAGTTGGTTGCTCGAATTTGATTGGGCCATAAGTTGTGGGATCAAGATCAGAATTATTACGCCAAGTTGAAGAGCTCGATGCATAACTCAATCCTCTCTACGCTTCTTCTTTGCTTCTGACGAACCACTCAGCGAGACGTTCGGAACTTAGTGCATTTTCTCTGTGTGCAACCTTTGTGTTTTCTGTGTCGCTGTGGTTGAACCATCGCTTGTCTTTCTAACCACCGAGTCACAGAGAACACGGAGGTCGCACAGAAAAGGGCTACCAGTTACCTCGCTATCATCTCGGGTAATAAGGGCGCGGCATGTATATCAGCTAACGCCAGTTCGAGCAACGCGGAACACTCTTAGCGGAAATACCGATAGTGCCCTTTGATGGGCCAGTTGAACATGACATCCTCAACTCGTGCACCAGCTCCAATGTTGTGAACGATTAGACATCTATGTTGATCCATGGACCAGATGTTCGTCACGATCCCAATATGATCAAGCCCACCGCCCAGGTCCCATGCAATGATATCTCCAGGCTGATAGTCTCCGGCGTCGTCACTGATCGGCAGCGCCGTCCCCGTTCTTTTGAAATAGGTCATCAGGTTCGGCACTCGACGATGATCGATGTTGGCATCTGGTTTCAGCAATCCCCACCTCTTAGGATACTCAGCCCAGGCCTTCAGCATGTCTTCATGAACCTCTTTCTGCAGATCGACTCCAGCCTTTCTGAAGCTGCGAATGACAACGTCTGAGCAAACGCCGGTCTGGAGATTCACGTCGCCGCCGGGATAACTGATGCTGACATACGAAGGGTCATAACCGGTTGTGACTCCCGCTTGGCCCACCGCTCCATCAATCATTTGTTTGAGTTGTGGAGGACCATTTGCCGGAAGCGGTTTTAGAGTAGGGTGTTCCGGAATTCCGGTCGAAGTCTTTACCACAGTCGTTTTCTGTGGTTTGCACGAAGCAAATCCAAGAACCACGATGAGAATGATTAATAGTCTTAGTGAGTTAGTGAGAGTCATGACTGATCAGCCACTCTTTTATATCGTCTCTCATCTTCTGGACAATTTCGTGGCCCGCGTCGTAAGTCTTGAACTGAACGTCTCGTGCTCGAGTTGTTAATTGGGCCCCGTAATTTTGACATCGCTCAGGCGGGTAGATCTCGTCATTGCCACCCGCGAGATGGAATACCCCAAAGTTAGCAGATTTGTAGAGCTTGCATGTGTCCCAATCGCCGGGTAGGCCGCCGGCTATTCCAATCACACCCCGCAGGAGTTCTGGATACGTGAAAGCAAAACGATAATTCAGTGCACATGACTGCGAAAAACCAAGCAGAAAGATTCGGTTAGAATCGATTTGATCATTGGCAATTAAACTCTTTATCAGATCTTGAAGCGCTCGGTGATGAACTGCGACAGACTCCTCACTTTTAAAGTTCGTCAGCCAACCAAAACCAAAACGCAATGGACCACCTGGTTCTTTCGGATCCCGAAGGTGCTGATGAAATCCCTGCAGCGAAGCGACCGCAAAATTCTCGGGTACCATCTGTTGCGCCTCTCTCATCATTAGTCGCTTGTTAGCGCCGTAACCATGAAGAGCGATCAGCAAGGGCGCTTTTGCTTGCAGTGCTGGCTTAAAGTCGTAATAAAAATTGATCTCGGCTTTGAGAGGTCGGTCGAGGTTCCCGTCGGGCTTGTCCATAAAGTCTCTTATCGTTCTATAACCGGAAAGATGTCAATGGCTCTGCGTCTTTGCGGCTTGCCTGCCTTTGAGAATATGGGCAGATAGGTGGCGGGGCTCTTGGAGTCCTTCTCTGTGCGTCCTCTGAGTTCTCCGTGACTCTGTGGTAGAAAGAGGGCCCAGGTTTCCACCACCGAGGCACAAAGTACACAGAGATCGCACAGAGAAATTCACTAAAATCTCTAACCCTTTCACCTGAATTTCCATTGAGACGCTGAGATGCGGAGAGGGCTTAAGGCGTTGATAAGAAGTCCTCGATTGCATCAAGCTCAAAGGACAGCTAGGATTGGCTTTTAGTCTAGATCCCGCGAACACAAAGTTAGAGTGAGGTAAAAAAATGAAATTCCCTGGTGGATTCAACATTCAGCAAATGATGAAGCAGGCGCAGGTAATGCAGGAAAAGATGGCGAAAGAGATGGAAGAGCTGCGCGTTGATGCTTCATCCGGTGGCGGTGTAGTTACGGTACAGATGAAGGGAAACCATGAAATTCTATCGCTCAAAATCGATCCAGAGGCATTGAAAGACGGAGACGCCGAAATGCTCCAGGATCTGATCGTGGCCGCTGTTAACGAAGCCAACCGGAAAATTGATGAAGCCATGAAAGGCAAACTCGGTGGCATGCTCCCGCCCGGTCTCGGTGGATTATTTGGTTAAAAGCTTTTGGCCTTTGGCCTTCGGTCTTTGGCCTTCGTATTCGCAGCCAAGCCGAGACGCGACGCAACCAAAGACCAAAAACCAAAGATCAAAGGCCAATCTCTTAAATGCTTGAATACGCTGAACCGGTTACGAAGCTGATTGACGAGCTCAAACGACTGCCCAGTATCGGGCATAAGTCTGCGCAGCGCCTGGCGTTCCATATCATGCGCACCCCCGAGTCAGACCTCGAGCGTCTGATTGCGGCTTTGCGTGACGTCAAACAGCGAATCGTTCATTGCTCTGTGTGCAACAACCTCACCGAAGTCGACCCGTGCCGGATCTGTTCGTCTCCGTCGCGCGATCATTCAGTGATTTGTATCGTCGAAGAGCCCTACAGTCTGGTGGCTGTTGAAAAGACGCGGAGTTTCAAAGGCGTCTACCACGTATTGCACGGCAGTCTCTCGCCGATCAGGCACATTGGACCAGACGAATTACAGCTCGCCAATCTCTTGCCGCGATTTAAACCTGAAAACAATGATGGGGTTGCGATTAGTGAGGTAATCCTGGCTACTAACCCGACGACTGAAGGCGAGGCGACTGCTAATTACATCAGCCGCCTATTGAAACCGCTGGGACTAAAGGTCACGCGCATTGCGATGGGAATGCCGGTGGGCAGCGATCTTGAGTACGTTGATGAAGTGACGATGGATAAAGCCTTGGCCAATCGTCACGAAATCTAACCATTGATTAAAAACGGACCTGCTCGGAAGTCACGTCGTCTTTACATTCTTTGCACGCTTCATCGCTCTCATACATCTTCACGTCGTAGTCAACCAAATATTTGATCGGAACTCCCTCGACCTCGCGCGGTGCAGAGCTGAATCTAACAATGGCCCCACAACCAATAAGACGAGCGCCGAGCGACTTCACGAGAGCCACCGTCTCTTCAATCGCGTTTCCACTACGAATGATGTCGTCGACAATGATGCACGGATTAACTTCACCCTGATTCACGTACTGGCGAAACATTCTCTTACCTTGTTCCTGCTCGGCCCAGTAGATCTGTTCTGCGTTGAGCGCATCACGAACACCAAAGGCCACCGGTATACCGCCCGAACTGGGACTTATGATGGACACCTTCGGCAGCTGACTCGAAATATCTTTCTCGAGGCGGAATTTTCGGCTGAGCGCAACGGCCAATACTCGAGCCGTGTCGTAGAAGCGAAAAGCTAATGGCATCTGAAAATAAAAAGGTGAATGTTTGCCGTTTGGATAAACAAAATGACCTTCGCGAAACGCTCCGGTGCGTTGCAAAATCTGCATGATGTTATCCTGTGAAGGAATCAGTTCGACCATCGTGTTGCTCCCGTCACTTTTCCGACCGGTAAAATTAAAAACTCATGACCGAATAAGTGTTGTTAATTTTTTGTCGCGGCGCGTAGCATACATCAAGTCTGCGCTTTTGCTCCATCGCTCAAAGCCTGTTCGACAATGAGTCGTTGGTCCTTTGGCAAACCATCAGGCAGAGAATTCGGCGAGAACCAGACAGCGCGGTCAATCTCAATACTTTTTAGCTGCGCGCTACCTGAAGCAAACCCGCGAAAAAGAATCTCCACCTGTTGCGGTTTCCTGAAAGATCTAGCGGCAAAGAATTCGATTCGCTCTAACTCAAGCCCAATCTCCTCGCGTAGTTCCCGGCGCAGTCCATCGATAGGCTGTTCTCCACCTTGCAAAAATCCTCCTGGTAAGCCCCAGCCACTTCCAGCACGGAATGTGTGTTTGAGTAGGAGTACCTGACCCTGGTCGTTTTGGATCACGGCCCCCGCAGTCACCGTAAATCGCGCATGAGTAATTCGCATGGTGAATCGACGAAGACGAGCGGGCGTGTGCCTCCACAGTTTGCCGAGAATTCTTTGGATCATTCAACGCGAGGATATCAGAATAGCTTTCACACGTCTGAAGGAGACCGGTGAAAAAAACTCAGCGCGATAAAAACGATTATTCTAGCGTTTTCACACAGTCTGTGAAGCTCGGTGTGAATGAGACGGCGACTGAACCAGTAGCGCTTAACCACCTTCTGAGCGTTGTTTGGCGGCTGCCGAGAGCGCTGCTAATCTCGCGACCTTTTGTTGGAATGTTTCACCGGGGACTGGACCAGTATCGACAACGCCACAGTATGTGGACCGCTTCATCAAAGATCGATCCGCATTGCCTGTTGCTTTGTGTTCGGATGGCGCGGCTGCTGTAGGTTGGGCCGGAGCTGCAGCAGGCGCGGCAACGGGTACTGATTCAGCATCCACTGCCGCTGTAGTTGAGGTTGGAACTGCTGCTGCCGCTGCTGTTGGCTCTCCACCTTCTTCGGCGCGCTGTTTTGCGGCGGCCGACAATGCTTTCAAACGCGTTACCTTTTGCTCGAAAGTTTCTCCCGGAACCGGACCAGTATCCGTTACACCGAGATAAGTCGAACGTTTGAAGAGTGCGCGATTTGGTTGTGCACCCGCAGTTTTGTGTTCGGCAGGTTTAGGAGCGGTCGGAGTCACTGGAGCTGGTGTAGGTTTGGGCGACTCCGCTTTCGGAGCCGCTGCGGGCGCTTTGGCCGGCGTGGGTTTCGCGGCAGCTCCGTGTCCGGCCGGCGCGGTTTCTACCATCACGAACACGCCGCGCTCGTCCTTCTTTATAACTGGCAAAGTTCCGCCTGCGGCTTGCAACAGAGCAGTCAATTCAGCCTCGACGAATCTCGTCTGTTTGTAAGGATCTCTCACATGGCCCAACGGTGGTCCCATGTAGAGTGTCCCACATGTTTGACACTTAGAGAGTACGTCGTCTCCGCGCAGATGAATTTCTGACGCCTCGCCGGCGGTGCGCAGCTGTTTGAGATGGCCGTTGCACAATTTGCCTTTCTCGTTCTTTTCATTGCAGACCGTTTGAGCATTGGTGATGCGTTTAGGGATGGGCGCTGCTTGAGCGGATGGAGATTCCGACGTCGCTGTTGTATCGGTTACAGGCATTTTTGTTTGTTTCCGGCTAATCGGAAGATAGGCGGTGCAACTCGGATCTTACAAACGATATTTGATTATCGTCAAATAAAATGGTTGTAGGGGCGGCACTCCGTGGCGCCCCACCTTACCGACATCAACGGCACCTATTCCAAAACGCGGGTGGCCACGGAGTGCCACCCCTACAGCTCCTTAACAATCAAACCTTCTCGATCCACTTTCCAGTTGAGTACTTCGACTCCCTCTTCTACGGCGAGAGCACTTTCAACTTCTTGCTTTTTACCTGGGCCGCAAAGAAACGCGATACAACCGCCGCCGCCAGCGCCGCAAACCTTGGCTGCTTCTGCTCCATTGGCCAAAGCTTTGTCGACAAGCATATCCATTTGCGGGGTCGTGATCGTTGGCGCGAGTCGCTTACGATTGGGATAAGCGTTCTTCATCGTTTCTGAGACTCGCTGCCAATCATCTGCCAACAGCGCTTCCCGCAGGTTTCTCGCGGAATCTCGAATGCCTTCGAATAGCTCGAACAATTCAGCATCACCATCGATGTGTTTCTTAAATATCTCCCAATTGTTAATTCCTGATAGGCGAGGCTCGCCTGTGTAACAAATCGCAATCCGCTTTTCTAACTCGTCGACATCAACGTCTAGAGCCTCTCGTTCAATGCCGTCTGGTCGAAAATGGACCGACGACACTGAGCCAAACAGCGGCGGATAATAATCCTGGAAACCAGCCGGGACTTTGATCACAGTCGATTCAACATTTGCAGCAATCGTGACAAACTTTTTCTGACTGTAACGATTCCCTACCAGCCGATTCAGCGCACCTATAACCGCTATAGCGAGCGCCGATGATCCCCCTAAGCCTGCTCCGGCCGGAACTGTGCTTTCAGCTACCAGGTGAAATCCCGTTGTGGGTTTGAAGAAATGGACGAGTTTAGAGACCAGCTCGAGTCGTTCTTCCAGAAGCAAATCTTCAATAGCCGATAGATCTGTTTCGAAAGCAACCTTTCGATCGCGCGACTCAAGAACGATACGTCCATCATCCCGAGTCTCGATGGTGCAACGAGCACGAAGTGAAAGCGCGAAATTCACAGTCGTCGCGCCAGGGTGAAAAAGGTAGAGGGGCCAGATGTCGATCGTGCCGCCGGCCAGGTCAACACGTGGTGGTGCCGAAGATTCAATTATCATCGCGGTAGAATTTTGCTGAAATCAGATATCAGGATCGTAAATCCCTGGAGTGCGCCGGCCGGGCGGCGCCTTGTTACTCTCTCAACTTACGCTACTCGAATGACAGAGCGCCGCCAGGACAGCGCACTCCAAAGGCGGACAAAAGTATCAGAGGAAGCGCAAATACCAAAGTTTCAATCGCCATCGTCCGACTTCGAAACCATTCGCTTCTTTTGCTCGTGGCGACGTTGTCGTTTCAACGGCATGTGTTCCTGAAATTCTTGGCGCAGATCTTGTAACTTTTCACTGGCCGCTTGTTCCAATTCCTGCAGTCGTTCCGGATCTGCCTCTTCCACTTTTCGCGATAACCACAAACGCTCAGCCAGATAGAATCCAGCAATCCCCACTACAACTATGACCAAAAGCACTTTGCCGAGCCGCTGAAAATCTCCGATCAGTCCCATGACTGCGCCGCTGAAGAAGTAGCCCGCACCGGCCAGTATAAATACCCAAAGAAAACAGCTTCCCAGAGAAACCGCCAGAAATTTGAGGTAAGGCATCCTACCAACGCCGTAGAAAACGCACGACGCCCAGCGCAATCCGTAAATATATTTCGACAGAAAGATTGAAAGTGGCCCAAACTTATTTGTCAGTTTTTCGAGACGCGGACGTGCGGCCCGATAAAAACGAAATTCTCGGACGCTTTCGCAAAAGGCTCGTCCCGCGAGGTATGCGAAATTATCGCTGATGGATCCGCCCAGCGTTGCCCAGAGAACCACTCGCGCAAAACTGTATTCTCCGAAAAAATCACTGTGGGCTAACACCCCTGCCAACAGCAAGGTGATGTCGCCCTCGATCATAACCAGCACAAAAACGGCATATACACCGTATTGACCGATCAAGTCGTAAAGAATATCGAGACTATGCATGAAAAGTTCGGACTAATTTGATTCGGGATCGAGTCAGTCTTTTCGGTTGCCAGAATAAACCGGAGGGCTTGTTATTGACTACTGTTCGATTTCATCCTCAGCCGGGGGTTTAACTACAAGGACTGGACAGGAGGCGTGACGAACAACCGCTTCGGCTGTTGAGCCAAAAAGTATTCGTCCCAAACCTGTCCGGCCGTGAGATGAGATCACGATCAGATCCACGTGTTGATCCCTGGCGACTCGCACTATTTCTGAGGCTGCTTCGCCATGGACAACTAATTCCTCGACTTCAAGTCCCGCACATTCATCGCATTCAGCCAGTTTTGGTAGTTCGCGTTCTGCTGAATCCTCCAGTTGATCGGTTATATCAGCGATTGGCAAAGGCTCGGTCATTCCAGAATAACCGACTGTGGGAACAATCGGTTCGATGACGTTTACGCAGATAATCTTGGCGTGAAACGTTCGCGCGAGTGAAGCCGCATACGAGAGAGCGAAGTTTCCGCATTCACTGAAATCAGTAGGAAATAGTATGGAACGAATTTCCATCATTGATTCGCACCTTGGCAACGATTACAGGCGGATAATATTCCACTAATTGGTTTCGGCAAAGTTTTCGAGAAAAATACCATCTGTTTGACAGCCCTGAAACGCTCGACTATTCTCGTCCCGAAAGACTTCTACACGCCTGAAATAACCAGTTGCAATGAGTACGCCCGAACTAAATTATATCGGCATCGATCTTTCAGGGCCTCAGGTGCGCGCTGCGCTCGTAAATAGTGGCGGCAAAATCATTCAGAGACTTGAAGCTCAGGTATCACCGGAAAATCTGGTCGAGCAACTGGCAGTTATTGTCCGTGACCTTGGTGCCGCCAGTGGTCAAATCGGAGCAATAGGGATTGCTATTCCAGGGTTAATCAATCGGCAAACCGATCGAATCGTTTCATCGCCAGACTTACCCTCAAAAATTAGAGAAGATCTCCATTCCGAGTTGACGCGAGCAACCGGACTTCGCGTTGAGATAGAGAATGACGCCAATGCTGGAGCTTACGGTGAGTTCATTGCCGGGGCTGGTCGAGGCAGTCGCGACATCTTCTACATGATGATCGGAAATGGCATCGGTGGTGCGATCATTCTCGACGGCAAATTGTGGACCGGCTCGTCTGGATTTGCCGGCGAGGTTGGCCACATAACTATTGATACTGAAGGACTTCCGTGTGTCTGTGGTAACACGGGCTGCCTCGAAACAGTGGCTTCTGCCCCGAGTATCGTTCGCCGGGCTCGTGAAAGACTTTTCCGCGACTCGACATCCTCATTGTCGCGACTTGGACTGAATAAGAATTTCACCGCAGACGATGTCGCTCGTCAGGCGAACGAGGGCGACGACTTTGCGATCATGATGATTGAACGAACCGGAAAATACATTGGCACCGGCGTGGCTAGCGTAATCAATCTTCTAAATATTGAAAAAATCATTCTAGGCGGCGGAGTGATGGTAGAGGCCGGGCAACTGCTTCTAAATCCGATTATTCAAGAGACAAAACGTCGGGCCTTTCAACCTTGCTTCGAGGCAACACAGATTATTGGAGCAACACTTGGCGCGGACGCTGTTCCCATCGGCGCCGCGATGCTAGCTCGCGACGCGGGATAGCGCGATGGTCTTTGTTTCGTTACCGCTCTGATGGGTTAATCACCCTGGATTTACCATGAGCTTGCGCAAAGATCAAAGATCTTGCAAAAGGCTCAAGACCCCCGTTTGAAAATTTGTAGCCATCTGGTAAAGTAGCCCCACTTTGCAATAAGACAACGAGTTTCTTCGGGAACGCAGTCGGTTTCTGTCTGCATTGTCGGTTCTATGATTGACCTTGTGAAATGTTTCTTCTAGGTTTTTTAACTATTTCTTTTGACGTCTGCTCGTAGTATTAGAGCCCTCGTTTAGTCCTGCGGCGATGCCACAGATCTTTCATCACAGCACCAACGCGCTGTCCAAAATCACGATCTATGGCGCCGTATTTGTTTTTGTCGCCGCGCTTTGGGTCGCTGTCGAATTAAATCGCTCGTCCTGGAATACCGGCCAATGGGTCGAGCGACAACAGCCCGTCCAATTCAGCCATAAACATCACGTAGGAGATGACGGTGTTGATTGCCGTTATTGCCATACCTCTGTCGAGACCTCAGCGTCGGCTGGTATGCCTTCGACCAACACCTGCATGAACTGCCATAAGCAGTTGTGGGCCGATAGTCCCTATCTCGAACCTGTTCGCGAAAGTTTTCGCACGGGTAAGCCGATTGAATGGGTCCGCGTTCACGATCTGCCTGACTTTGCGTACTTCAATCACAGTATTCACGTGAATAAGGGTGTTGGCTGTTCGACTTGTCATGGACGAGTCGATGAGATGCCAATTATCTACCAGGCTGCAAGTCTCCAGATGGAGTGGTGTCTTGAATGTCATCGTGCCCCTGAGCGCTTCGTCAGACCTAAGGAGCACATTTTTGACATGACCTACCGCCCCGAAAACAAGGGCGAAAAACAACTTGCCGAAGGCAAGCAGTTGATTCAGCAATTTCATATTCAGGGCAAACAAGTGTTGACCAGTTGTTCGACTTGTCATCGATAGATAGCGAAGAGCGAATGAGCGATAGCGATCGTCACATAAATTTTCAGCTGATGCGGGACCATATCCTTGCGACGCAAGAAGGAAAGCGTGGTAACGCCGGCAAGAAGTACTGGCGAAGTCTCGAGGAGCTCGCTGATAGTCCGGCGTTTGCTGAGTTTGTTGCCCGCGAGTATCCGCAACACGCTGAAGAGTGGCACGACCCAATTGAGCGACGCACCTTTATCAAGATAATGGGTGCTTCGCTCGCCCTGGCAGGATTGAGCGGTTGCGCTTTCCAACCACCGGAAAAGATTGTTCCTTACGTAAAACAACCCGAAGAGGAAGTTCCCGGTAAGGCGCTCTTCTTTGCAACTGCTGCGGTGCTGTTCGGTGCTGCTATCCCAGTACTCGTTCGTAGTAATGAAGGTCGACCAACCAAAATTGAAGGAAATCCAGATCATCCAAACAACCGGCCCAGTGAGCTCAACGCGGAAGATCCAGCGAAGGATAAACGGGGATCAAGCGCGACCGATATCTTCACGCAAGCTTCAATCTTAAGCCTTTACGATCCTGACCGATCGCAAACAATTAGTTTTCGCGAAGATATTCGTACGTGGACTGCGTTCGTGGGCCAGATGAGAGGCCAGCTCGATGAGCAGCGGGCTAAACAAGGTGCCGGCCTGCGGTTTTTGTCGGAATCCGTTATCTCGCCAACTTTTGGCGACGAAATGAAGACGCTGTTGGCGTCTCTGCCGCAAGCGAAGTGGTATCAATACGAGCCGGCTAATCGCGATAATGCTCGCGAAGGCGCAATCATGGCGCTCGGCCAGCCTCTGAACACCATGTATCGATTCGATCTCGCAGATCGAATTTTGTCGCTTGATAACGACTTTCTATCCTGCTTCCCGGGCTCGCTACGTTACGCGAAAGATTTTATGGATCGGCGGCGGGTTCTCGAGAAGAGCTCCGAAATGAACCGCCTCTACACGGTTGAGACAACGCCGAGTAATACAGGAGCGAAGTCAGATCATCAGTGGGTAGTAAAGCCGAGTGAGTTTGAAACTGCTGTCAACACGATTGCAGCGGCGCTGTCGGTTGGTACGGGCGGTGGTCCAACTGCAAATCTCGCCTGGGTCGCTCCGTTAGTAAAGGATCTTCAGCAACATAAGGGATCGAGCATCGTTATCGCCGGCGAACAGCAGTCCCCGTATATACATGCGCTCGCACATGCGATGAATAGCGCCCTGGGAAATGTCGGGAAGACGGTTCTTTATTCCGATCCAATCGACGTGAATTGGGTAAACCACCGGCAGTCATTACAGGAGTTGGTGAGCGATCTCGATGCCGGAAAGGTTGACTTGCTGGTGATCATCGGCGGCAACCCGGTTTACACAACCCCGGTTGACTTGAAGTTGGATTTCGCACGACTCGAAAAGGCGAAGCTCCGAGTACATCTCAGTGAATACAGGGATGAGACTTCCGAAGCTTGCCATTGGCACGTTCCGCAGGCTCACTACCTTGAGTCTTGGGGTGACGCTCGTTCTTACGATGGCACCGTCTCGGTTGTGCAGCCTTTAATTGAACCGCTCTACGACGGAAAAACTCCGCTCGAGCTGCTGGCTGTCTTTTCTGAGCAGTACGATCGAAAACCGTATGACATCGTCAAGCAATACTGGCAACGAACTGGTCTGAAGGCACAACCTGCCGCTCTGCCTTCTCCGTCGTCCAGTGAAGCCCGGCCTTCAGTCAGTCCGAGCCCCGCTCGCGAAAACGCAGCCCAACCGCAACCGCTGCAACAAGCTCCAGCAAGTGACTTTGAATCGATGTGGCGTCGAGCGCTTCATGACGGATACATTCCCAACACTGCGTTAGCCACCAAGACTGCGACTGCCTCTACCAATATTTCCAGTCCAAATCAGGTTGCTTCAGTTGGTGGCGGCTTCGAGATCGTGATGCGTCTCGATCCGTCGATCTACGATGGACGTTTCGCCAACAACGGCTGGTTGCAGGAACTACCAAAACCGTTAACCAAGGTTACGTGGGATAACGTCGCGATCATTAGTCCAAACTCCGCTTACCAGCTTTACGGTGTGCGTGACAATGGCGGAAGCGTCAAAGGTCGCGAGCACTACGTGCACACAGTTGACCTTGTCGATCAGCAGGGAAGAAGGGTTCATGCGCCGCTTTGGATCTTGCCGGGCCAGCCGGACAACGTGTTGACGATCCATCTCGGGTACGGCCGGACAGTAGCGGGTAACGTTGGTAGTTCTACCGCTGACAAGCCTGTCGGTTTTGATGCTTATAAATTACGAACGTCGTACGCTCCGTGGTTTCCCAACGGAATAGAAGTTCGCAAGACTGGTGACACCTACGAACTATCGACCACTCAGCTCCATTTCAATATGGAGGACCCAAACTTCAGCAAAGAAGAGCGCGACATTCTTCTCTCTGAAACACTCGAGCAGTTTCGTAAGACTCCTGAGAAGGAAGAGCATCCTCACGAATCGATTTATCCTGAGTATCCCTATAAAAACCAGTCCGACAACGCTCCTAACTATGCGTGGGGAATGGCCATCGATTTGAACAACTGCGTGGGTTGTAACGCTTGTACGATCGCTTGCCAGTCGGAAAATAACATACCCGTCGTTGGTAAAGAGCAGGTCGCTCGCAGTCGCGAAATGCATTGGATTCGTGTCGATACTTATTTCAAAGGCATGGATCCGAGCAAGCCTGAGGGTACGGGCTTTATGCCGGTTCCATGTATGCACTGCGAAAACGCACCGTGCGAACCTGTTTGTCCGGTTCACGCAACAGTACATAGCGCCGAAGGGTTGAATGACATGGTTTACAACCGCTGTGTTGGGACCAAGTACTGTTCAAACAACTGCCCTTACAAAGTGCGACGCTTTAATTTCTTCCTCTATCAGGATTGGGACACGCCGACTTATCAGTTGATGAGGAATCCGGACGTCTCCGTTCGCAGTCGTGGTGTGATGGAGAAGTGCACCTACTGTGTGCAGCGAATTCAGGGTGCAAAGATTCAAGCTGAGATTGATGGTCGAAAGGTGCAGGACGGGGAAATTGTTACTGCATGCCAGGCAGTGTGTCCGACCGAAGCGATTGTGTTTGGAGATGTGAATGACCCGAATAGTCGAGTCTCGAAGATTAAGGCAAATGAGCGTAACTACTCGCTGTTGGGTGAATTGAATACAAAGCCTCGGACCACCTATTTAAAGGAATTAAAGAATCCAAATCCTGAGATTTAACCTTGGAGTGCGCCGGTCAGGCGGCGCTTTGTTAAATCGAACAATGGATTTGACAGCTAAAGGGTCTTAATTCCGGTTTGCAATTGAGGTTCTAATTTTTCGAAGGTTTGAAAAGCGCCGCCTGGCCGGCGCACTCCAAAATGGCTGACGAACCACAAAAACCGTACATGGAAGGGCCGATGCACTCGACGTCGCCGGTTATTGATCCCGGGCTGACGTTCGCATCTGTGACGGACAAAATTAGCTCGATCGTCTTGAAGCGCAAGACGTCGCTGGCCTGGTTCTTTGGTTTTGCCATTTCCTTCATCCTGTTCCAGCTGATGTTGCTCGCTATCACGAATCTGGTATTCGTCGGTATCGGATTGTGGGGCGTCAACATCCCAATCGCCTGGGGCATCGATATTCTCAACTTCGTCTGGTGGATCGGAATTGGTCACGCGGGCACGCTCATCTCTGCAATTCTTCTGTTGCTGCGTCAAAAATGGCGAACCTCTATCAATCGTTTTGCTGAAGCGATGACTCTGTTCGCTGTAGCGCAGGCAGGAATGTATCCAATATTCCACTTAGGTAGACCGTGGTTGGCCTACTGGCTATTTCCGTATCCCAACACGATGGGTATCTGGCCGCAGTTTCGCAGCCCGTTGATGTGGGACGTTTTTGCGGTGTCGACCTACGCTACGGTTTCGGCAATGTTCTGGTTTGTAGGTTTAATTCCTGATTTTGCGACCTTGCGCGATCGCGCCCGCAGCAAACCCTTTCAGATGATCTACGGATTGTTAGCGATGGGTTGGCGAGGTTCGGCTCGTCACTGGCATCGCTACGAAATGGCGTACTTGCTGCTGGCCGGACTCGCGACGCCGTTGGTGCTCTCGGTCCATACGATTGTTAGTTTTGACTTCGCTGTCGGCATCGTTCCCGGTTGGCACGCCACGATCTTTCCACCTTACTTCGTGGCCGGTGCAATCTACGCCGGTTTTGCAATGGTGTTGTTGCTGACGATCCCGTTGCGAAAGTTCTACGGTCTGGAAGGCTTTATCACGATGCGCCACATGCACAACATGGCCAAGGTCATGTTGGCTACCGGTTTGATTGTCGGTTACGGCTACATCATGGAAGCGTTCTTCGGTTGGTACAGCGGTAATAAGTACGAGCGTTACATGGTCTGGAACCGCATGCACGGTCCCTACCATCTTTATTATTGGGCGTTGATTATTTGCAACATAGTGACACCGCAGTTTTTGTGGTCCAAGAAGATCAGATCAAACCTGGTAGCGCTCTGGATCATATCGTTCATCGTCAGTATTGGAATGTGGCTCGAACGATTCGTGATCGTTGTCACCAGTTTACATAGGGATTTCCTGCCCTCGTCGTGGGGCATGTACCAGCCGACGATGTGGGATTGGTCGATGTTTGTCGGCACAATCGGATTCTTCTTTACGTTGTTGTTCCTGTTCATCAGGTTCTTGCCGATGATTTCAATTTTTGAGATGCGCACGATTCTTCCGGAGGCAGAAGTCGAGGAGTAGGTGGGCGCATTAGTGAGTTATGGCGGAAGACGATAAAGACATACCACCAGGTGACGGCAGAGACGACCCGGAGTTGCTCCGAGTTTCGCCTGCCTTTACGCACTCTCATGCGCATCACCGCCATGAGCCTCCGCTTTATGGAGTGATGGCGGAATTTGAAGGTCCGAATGAATTGGTGGCGGCCGCGCGCCAAGCCTACGAGGCTGGTTATCGGCGCATCAATGGTTATTCGCCGTACCCGATTGAAGAACTTTCTGAGGCGATCGGATTTACCCACACAAGTTTGCCGCTAATTGTGTTCATCGGCGGGTTGTTGGGAGGACTTGGCGGGTTTTTCATGCAGTACTGGATCGAAGTTATTGATTATCCGCTGAATGTTGGTGGCAAGCCCTATAACAGCTGGCCGGCCTTCGTCCCAATTACCTTTGAATGCACAGTGCTGGTCGCGGCGTTTTCGGCAGTGCTTGGAATGTTGGTGCTGAATAAGCTGCCGCAGCCTTATCACCCGGTTTTTAATGCACCGAACTTTGCGTTGGCAACACGTGATCGCTTCTTCCTGGTTGTTGAAGCAAATGACCCCAAGTTTGATCACGCATCAGTCGTATCGCTGTTTAAGAACCTGGGCGCGCACGACGTGGTTGATGTTGAGGTCTAAGAGACAAGTCTGATGAGCAGTAGAACGGCTAATAGAGTAAAGGTGACTCACGGAACCTCGCGCCTCTTGCTGGCGTGCGGGATGTTTGTACTGCTTAGTGTGTTTGCGACCGGATGCCGGCGCGACATGCAGGACCAGCCCAAGATGAAGCCGTTTCGAAGTTCGAGTTTTTTCAAAGATGGTTTGTCAGGCCGACAGCCGGTTGAAGGCACGATTGCGCGTGGCTACTTGCGTGAAGATACTGCTTTCTTTACCGGTAAAAAGAGTGCGACCAGTTCGGGTGCGGTAACCCAGTCAACTACGTCGACTCTCCAAAACGTGTTTCCAGATGACGTCGATACCTTTCCGTTTCCGGTTAATGAAGAGGTGGTCCTACGTGGACAGGAGCGCTACAACATTTTTTGTTCGGTCTGTCATGGAAAGACTGGAAACGGCGACGGCATGATAGTACGTCGCGGTTACCGGCGCGCAGCTTCATTTAACGATGATCGCCTGCGCCAGGCTCCCGTGGGCCATTTCTTCGATGCCATCACCAATGGTTGGGGAGCGATGCCTGCATATGCACCACAAATTCCGGTGCAGGATCGTTGGGCCATCATTGCTTACATTCGCGCTTTACAGTTGAGTCAGCAGACTGCGCCGGCCGCGAACAGTACGCCGGCACCTGCGGCCTCGCCTGCAACCGGAGGACACCGGTAATGAGCGCCTCGTTCAATCCTCCAAGTTTTGCACACTATCAGCGTCCGGCATTAATTACGGGTGTGGTTGGCTTTGTAGTTTTGTTAATCGGACTTTTCGTTAATCGCGATCAATTTTTTCATTCCTATATCCTTGGCTTTACTTTCTGGACAGGCATAGCAGTTGGCTCGCTTGCACTGCTGATGTTGCAACACTTAACAGGTGGCGGCTGGGGGTTTGTCATCAGGCGCGTACTAGAGGCTGCAACGAGAACTCTGCCTCTGATGGCGGTTCTCTTCATCCCGATCATCTTGGGTTCTCATTCACTCTATCCCTGGATGAGAGAAGAGGTGCTGAAGGAAGAAAAGATAGTGGCTTTCAAGACGCCGTTCCTGAATCTTCCGTTCTTCTCTACGCGCGCTGTTCTCTATTTCGCCATCTGGATGGTACTCGCTTATTTCCTCAATAAGTGGTCGCTTTTGCAGGATCGCACCGCTGAACGGCGCTACACCAAGAACATGCGTGTTCTGAGTGGACCGGGAATGGTCATTTTGATTTTCTCGGTCACTTTTGCGGCGATTGATTGGTACATGTCACTTGAACCCGAATGGTCATCAACGATCTACGGCTTTATTTTTGTCGCGGCCTGGAGTCTGAGCGCGCTCGCATTTGTGATCGCGGTAATGGCGGTTCTGTCGAAAGAAGAACCGATGAAGCGGATTGTCGCGCCACTTCACTTTCATGATCATGGAAAGTTGTTATTGTCGCTCGTGATGCTCTGGGCCTACTTTGCTTTCTCGCAGTTTTTGATCATTTGGTCGGGCAATCTTCCGGAAGAGATTGGCTGGTATCTGAAGCGGACTCAGAGTGTTTGGGGTGGGATAGCCCTGGCAATCGTTATCCTGCATTTCGCGGCGCCATTCCTGTTTCTCTTATCAAGACGACTTAAACGCGACCCGAATAAGCTGGTAATCATCGCAATTGTGATCCTGGTAATGCGATTTATTGATCTGCAGTGGATGCTGGTTCCTGCGTTTACTGGTGAGCACTTCCACCTCAGTTGGATGGACCTTGTGGCTCCGATTGCCTTCGGTGGAATCTGGCTGGCCTTTTTTATGTGGCAGTTAAGCAAGCGCTCACTGATACCAATTAACGATCCGCAATACGAGAGCGTATTGGAGCAGGCGGCGGCCGGAGCGCACGGACACTGATCGATTTTTAGTTATGAAGAAAGACGGACACCAGACTGAAACCCCTGACGTCTCGCATATTCGCAACGTCGAGGTGACGCATGAGACGAGTGATGTCAGTGTGTCAGGCGTCTTGACGTTTGTGGTGGCGCTGACTGTTATCACCGTTGCTATCTATATCGGCATGTGGCTTTTGTTTGACTACTTTCAATCGCAACAGGCTCGAGAGAAACCGCCTGGGCCAATGGCCTTACAGAAAGGCGAGCGACTGCCACCCGAGCCGCGTCTTCAAAGTGCACCGGGGTTTGGAGTCACACTTCAAAGCGGCCAAACCGTGAACCTCGAACTAAAGAAGCCTGCTGCCGAATTCGACGAGCTTAACAAGCAGTGGACCGAAGAGCTTGACGGTACCTTGAAGGCTCAGTCGGGGAAACCTGTTTCGATGCCCATTAACGAGGCGATCAAAAAGATTGTCGCTGAAGGCTTACCGGCGCGCGCTTCCAGTGGTCCTGGCAAGCTCCATGATTTTGCCGTCAGCTTTCCCACGGCCGCCAGTTCCGGCCGGGTGAGTGAAAAGCGTTTGCAGTAAGCAAGAGTCAGAGAGGTTATCGAGGGAAATGGAAGTAATCAGTAACAATTTTCGATGGCAACTTACCGTCACGAAGAATTTCCTGGCGATAACAGTCTGTGTGTTGTCCATTTTTGTCAATGTAATGGGCCAAGCTGGTCCACCGGGACCAAGTTCGCCGCTGTACGGCGCGCGGCCTGAGAGCGGAACCACCTCGACTGGCTTACCGACTGC
>DATIBX010000293.1:0-6560 GCA_035457105.1 Pyrinomonadaceae bacterium | reverse complement strand
GGATCCGCCTCCGGGTCAGGAAGTAATGGTCAGTCAGCGGATAGTTAGTCCCGCGTACTTCAACGCGATGGCGATTCCTTTGCGCCAGGGACGGATCTTCACCGACCATGACACTGCTGGTTCTTCACCTGTCGTCATTATCAGCCAATCGTTGGCGCAGAAACTCTGGGGGCAGGAGAATGTAGTGGGCAAACGTATAAAAGGGAGTGCAAAGGCGCCTCCGAGCGAGATTGTCGGCGTCGTCGACGACGTGAAAGAGGCTGGTGTCGAGGACGCCACAAATCCAGAGGTCTACCTACCTTATCAGCAACAGCCATGGCCGGTGTTCACTTTGGTTTTGCGATCATCAGGCGGCCCGAAGAATTTAGCAGGCATCATCCAACGGGACGTGGCAGCTATAGATAAGGACCAACCCATTGGGAAATCGGCGCCGATGGAAGAGGTCCTGGCTGATAAGTTCTCGCAAAGGCGGTTGAATGTGTTGCTGTTGGGAGTGTTCGGCGGCGTTGCTTTGTTGCTCGCACTCGTCGGCATTTACGGTGTGATCTCTTACACCGTCACGCAACGCACGCATGAGCTCGGTTTAAGGATGGCTCTCGGTGCTCAGCCGCGCGACATTGTGAAACTCGTCGTGGGCCAGGGAATGAGTCTCGCACTTATTGGCATCGGGATCGGTTTGGCTGGCGCATTTATACTGAGCCGGTACCTAACCAGCATGGTCTATAAAATCAGCGTCACCGATCCAGTCACGTTCGTTGGCAGCGCTCTACTATTGGTCCTGGCAGCTTTCATTGCTTGCTATCTTCCGGCACGCAAGGCTTTGAAGGTCTATCCAATGGACGCCTTGCGACATGACTAAAGTAAATGAGAATCGTGGGGCTGAAGATTTATCTGACGGTTGATATTAACGAAGTCCATTCAGTCCGATTAAATTTGTATTTCATGAAGTGGACTACGTCGCCCAAAAGGAGAAACCAAATTCCGTGTCCCCTTACAGAGTTGAAGTTGAGTGGCGGGGCGCGCTTTGAGTTAGAGGCCGCAACATAACAACCTATAAGCGCTTGGAGCGGACTCGCCGGTGAGTAGGCTTTATTCGTAGTTGCCAGGGCGAGCCGCTCAAGCGCAGCGTTGGATTGCTTGATGAAATGTCGAGGAGCAGACCATCAGTCTTGAAGTATCTAAGTGTCGTTTTGCTGGCATGTCCATACTTGCCAATCATAGGGACCGATGCAGCATTACTTCAGCATCAACCACCTCCCGTTCTCCCTCGTTCAAATCTTCCTATTCCTCCGCGGCAATACTCCGCCTCGCAACCGCCTCAGACTTCTTTACCCCAAACGTTATCGACTGCCTCGACCAAATTATTTGAGCAGGGACTGGCTGACCCTCGTGGTTGCGAGTATCGACAAGTAGAGATTGTCGTTCACACGATCTGGGGCGGAGCCGCAACGGTGATGAGTACTCACGCATGGCTGTTGCCACAGGCAGGCGAGGGCGGCCAACGTTTCATCGTCGCGTGGAACGGGCTCGTCTATCCTGCGCTCTCTGTCGGCGCGAATGCGAATTTAAGAGAAGATGTACTGGCGGCAATAGAGACGGACGAGGCGCAGTGGACAAAAGCAGTGAACACATTTCCGCTCGCCCATTATCGCTTCCGTGCGTCGTGGCCGGAAGCACTGACGGTTTCACACACGTCCTTATTACCGTTAAAGGCATGTCTCTTATTAAGGTTGGGCGAAAACCTATTGGCTGAGAAGATATGGACGGCCTGGACGTCACACATGGATCCGAAAGTAAACGATGATGCCTTACATTTGCACGATCCTTATTTGATGTTGGCTGGAGATTGGATCTGGGCGCGCTTTGAGCGCAGCTTATGTGCGCACATCCGCGGCGATGATCAGTTGGCGCTGGATGACGCTCGCTTTCTTAACGCAACTCTTAGCAGTATCGACGATGCGATAACTAAGCGGTCTTCTTTGTGGCCACCCGAATATCGAAAAGAAAGCGACATCAGACGCGCTTACTTTGGCTTTTTGGAACCAGTTCCACTTTTGCTTGCCGATCAGGAACGTCGGCTAAAGGAGGGCCGGAAACGGGAGCCCTTGCAAAACATCCTCGGCAGGTATCAAGAAAAGAGTGAGTTGGTCACTGCTTTGATTCAGCAGTTGGATCAGGCCACTGCACATCAGTCGGGGCAACCGGGCGGCGTTGACATGAGTGAGGACATAATCGTGCATGCGTTGATTAAGCAAGGCGATGTGTCGGTTGAGCCATTGTTGATAGTCTTGGAGCAGGACAACCGCCTGACAAGGTCGGTTAGTTTTCATCGTGACTTCGGTAAGCAGCGTCATATCATCTATGTTTATGAGGCCGCCTACCGTGCTCTGGCCGCAATTCTCAAGCTTTCTCAAAATGAATCGATTACAGATTGGGAGGAGCTGGTAAAGCGGGGTATGGAGGGGCGAAAAACTGTTGCCGCCAGATTAAGGACACGTTGGAATACAGAAAAAGGAAATCACGTCGAGAAAGCGGGACTTGGAATTCCAGGCTTTCCGTCTAGCGGTAATATGCGGCCCCGCAATCCAACACGCGCTTGGAGCGGACTCGCCAGGAGCGGGCTTCTTTGTTTAGTTGCGTGGGCGAGCCGCTGGAACGTAGTGTTAGATTGCTCTTCTTGAATCGGAAAGCGCACATGATGAGAAAGACGCCACAGGAAAAGAAAGCATTAAAGTACAGGAAGGAAAGGCGGACAGGTTCGTTGCACGGTTATGTTAAGAGCTATCCTAAAACGAAAGCACGTATTAGTAGAGCCTATCGTCATGAGGCTAATGTCACGTTGAGACGTGTAGGGATAGAGTCCTTAAAGAATGCTGACGAACTTGCTGATGAACAAGCGATTACTCGAGAGCGTCTTCAGCAATCAATCCAACGTGAGCCGGGGGCCCATTTCAAAGCGCATCCACATATGTTGAAGGAATGGGTAAAGGGTCGGTTGGATGCGAGAGTACAGCTCGCCGGAGACAGATATTTCGCCGAGGCATATAACCCTCCAGTTCATCGAAATAGATTCAAAAGGTATTTGCAAGCGCTTATGTCAGGTCACTCGTTGAGATCTGCTCGAGTTGCAGAGTTCTATAAAGCGATTCTAGATCCGCAAGACCTTGAGACACAGAAGTATCACACCAGGCGACGAGAATGGTTGCGATTGTTCTTTCGGGATGAACCAGAATATCAGCTTAGGTTGAACGCCTGGATCAAGGAGATGGAGCGTCAGTTCGCGGCGAGATAATGATAGCGGCGCAATCTAACAGCGCTTGCACCGGACTCGCCGGTGAGGGGCTTCTTTGTTAAGTTGCGCGGGTGGGTCGCTGAAGCGCGACGTTCGATGCTTCAACACCTGATGGAGACATTCGACCAACCAAAAAGATTTCCGAAGGTTCTCACTGTAATCTGGTGGTTTGTTTACCTTCCTCTGGTAGCACTCGAGGCGAGGTTACTCTATGAACAGACTTGGCTGACTTACACTAGAGGCGAGCAAATGATTGGTTTCTCGATTGCTCATCAGTTTCCAGAGCTTCTTCTCTTCGGTCTAGCCGGCTGGCTCGGCAGTATTCTCTGGTGCATCGTTGCGCTTCTCTTCATCTTGCGACGGCGCTATCAGATATCAACCATCAGCAAACTTCAGTTCGCGCTCGCTCTCACTACGCTGCTATTGACATTCATGCCGGTAGATAGATTGGTTTTGAAATTGCGGTGACAGCGCCCGCGCATCGAACAAACGTTTGCAGGGGATGCGGTTGAGTGTTAGTTAACAGTAGTTGTTGAAATCAAGGTTGAGTTAATTCGTGCGCCGCTCAAGCGCAACGTTCGGCGCTTCGTCATCGACTCTAGATGAACCTATTTGAATTGTCGACATTGGTATCTCCACTTGGTGGTGCTGTTGGAGCAGCTCTAGCGGTCAACCGTGCTGTTCCATCAGCTTCGGGCTGGTTGTGGGTTGCGATTCCGATCGGTTTAGTATGTGGCTTTGGCTGCTATCGCTGCTTGCTGCGCTTGGCAATCGGTAGACACGACAAAAACCCGAATTTGCCCGCATGGCGCTTAGCCGCATTGTTGTGTGTTCCCGTCGCAGCGCCGTACTTGGCCGCGGCGTTGACGTTTATCCTAGTGAAAAGCATTTTGGGCGTAGCAGCCTAAAGATCATTGGGGTGTCCCGTTCAGCGCAAACGTTAGATTGCTCCCTTGGTATTGCGAGTACGATTCGCTAAACTCTGAACCAGGAGATCCTCATATGAGCAACGAAGAGTTCGAGAGAAAGATGACCTTTATAGTTGCTCAGCAAGCCCAGTTTGCCGCCGATATTCAGCAGCTTCAAGCGGCTCAGGCCAAGACCGAGAATGTCGTCGGTCGGTTAGCAAATGCCACGCTCGCGGGCTTCAATGATGTGACCGGCAAAATTGAAGTGCTGGTAGATTCTCAAATTCGGACGGACGAGTCTCTGCGAAATTTGATTGCTGTCGTTGATCGGTATTTCCGTGAGGGGCGCAATGTTAAGTAACTCCCTATCTCACACCGCAATCTAACAACCTATAAGCGCTTGCAGCGGACTCTCCGGTGAGTAGGCCTCATCTTAGTGGCGTGGGCGAGCCGCTGAACCGCAGCGTTCGATTGCTTATGGGCCAAAAGACAACGAATGAACATTGATGTCTTCTTGTTTGACCTGGACGGTACACTCACGGATCCGAAGCCCGGTATCATTGGTTGCATACAATTCGCACTCGAGCAACTCGGGTGTCTCATGCCCAGGCGACGACATCTTGGCTTCTTTCATCGGACCGCCACTTCGCGCAACGTTTCGCGACTTTGCTCGACACTTCGGAGGTGTCCCGTCTCGAGAGTGCGATGCGACTATATCGCCAACGATTCGTTAGTTCGGGACTCTATCAGAACCGCGTATACGACGGAATACCCGCCCTGCTTGAGCAGGTGAGCAAGTCAGACGTGGCTACCTTCGCAGCAACATCGAAGCCGGCGGAGTACGCCGAGCGCATAGTGCAACATTTCGAGCTCAGTCACCACTTTCAGAAAGTGTACGGGTCGGACCTCGACGGTCGGTTCGATGACAAGGCAGAATTGATCGCCTATCTATTAGCGAGTGAGGGCCGTCGCGCGCTACCGTCGGTGGGATTTTGGCACGGACACAAAAGAATTGATGGCCGCCACAAGCGCAGTGTTCGGCAGCGCAGGTTCTCATTATTGCGAGGTCCAAGGATCGCAGAGGAGGCAACCGATGGCCGACAATGTAGTTACTAAACGTCCGGGTTGGAGCATTGCGCCGTACTTCATTGTAGATGACGTGGTGACCACCGCAAATTACTATCGCGACAAACTCGGTTTCCACTACGAACGCTTCTGGAACGAACCGCCGTCCTTCTGCATGGTTACGCGAAATGGCATCGTCATCATGTTAGCCCAGCTTGAAAACACTGGCGTCATGCGCCCCAATCGCACCGTCGACCCGGAGGGGGAAGCTTGGGACGCCTATATTTGGATCGAAAATGCGGACGCTCTAAATGCTGAGTTCAAATCGAAGGGAGTGAAAATCACCCGAGACATTTGTGATCAAATCTACGGTTGCCGCGATTTCGATGTAGAAGACTGCAACGGCTATCGCTTGTGTTTTGGGCAGGATTTGGAGAGAAGAGAAGTGTCCACGCAATCAACTTGAGTAATGGCTGGGGCTTCTTTGTTAGGTTGCGTGGGCGAGCCGCTGAGCCAGCGTTGGATGGCACTACTATTGAGAAAAGGGGTTTCGTATGAAGAGAGCTTTGTCTGTGATTATGTCCCTTTTAATTCTTGGATGTGAACTGCTCATTCCCGCAACCAGCGGAAGCGCTTGCTCTCGAATAATGCCCTTCACTCTAGGTGAATTGTTCGATAATGCCGAGATCATTGTACGCGTCACCGCAGTTAAGTATGCGAAGCCTCCCGATGACCCGAATATCATTACGACTGGTGAGCCAGACTCAACCATCGAATTTAAGGTCGAAGAGAAACTTAGAGGGGGAGATGTGCCTGACACTATTGTTCTCTATGGGTATTTGAGCGATAGAGATGATTTTAATGAGTTGCCTGTGCCCTATATGTTCGTGCGACCTCTTGGGGGCAGAGGGAGTTGTTTTGCGAACACTTATAAAAGAGGCGCGCAATTCCTTCTCTTCCTGAAGAAGACTAAGGACGGGTTTACGTCAAACATTAGTGCACTTGGTCCAACCAACGAGCAGCTACGTTCAGATGATGATGAATGGCTTATCTGGGTCAGGAACCATTTGAAATCTTTAGAGGTGAAAGACAAAGAAGCCCTGTTTATGGGCGATGTGCCTCTGTGGCTGAATAGTGTTCTCGCAACCGCTATCTAGCGCTTGCAGCTGACTCTCCGTGAGCTGGCTTCTTTGTTAAGTAGCTTGGGCGAACGGCTCAAGCGCAACGTTGGGCATGCTTGTCCTATTCAATTTGGTTGAATAGAAAAACCTATATTGGTGATGCTCATTAAGCTT
>DATIBX010000292.1:0-2152 GCA_035457105.1 Pyrinomonadaceae bacterium | reverse complement strand
TGTGGATGGCGGGCGAGGCCGGCCTTTGTTTGCGATCAAGCCAGGAGCTAAGGGCGACATTTCGCTTGCAAAAGATCAGACCTCGAACGAGTTTGTTGTTTGGTCACAGGCCCGTGGTGGAACTTACCTTCCTTCTCCGGTGGCGTATCAGGGCAACATCTACGCGCTAACCGAGACGGGTATCCTGACTCGCTTCGATGCAAAAACTGGAAAGCAGATCTACAAGACTCGAATTGATCCAGCGGCAACGGCATTCACAACTTCGCCATGGGCCTACAACGGCAAGTTGTTCTGTCTGAGCGAAGAGGGTCAGACGTTCGTGGTCTCGACGGGTGAAGAGTTCAAACTACTACACGTTAATCCGCTTGAAGAGTTTGCACAGGCGACACCTGCCCTGGTTGGCGACCGATTATTGATTCGCACTGAAAGCAAGTTGTACTCGATTCGTAGCCTCGGAAAAGGCTGACAGTTTTCTCTGCGTATTCTCTGCGTCTCTTTCGGTTCGATCCGTCCAAAATGGGGCGACACCTTCACCGCAAGAGACGCAGAGAAACGCACAGGACACACAGAGATTAGGTTCTGTTATCTGCTTGTTCATTGGGGCAGGAAGCTCTGCGGTTGAAAAGTTCTCGCAATCCATTACCGTAAGAAAGCGAAAGCGCCGAGAAACAGCTCACGTTCCTGGATTGTTATATTCCCAAAGACTAAGTGAGTAGCTCCTCACTGACCCTTCCAAACTGCTGGCTGACTGCATCCACCTTGCTTTAGAATAGGTCGCCTCAAATAGCATTCCCATTTGATGAGAGACTCGAGTTCTTTCAGCAAAACAGGTGAGCGAAACCATTTCCCCCAACAGCACGATCGCTCAGTACACAATTGTCTCCAAAATTGGTGAAGGCGGCATGGGTGAAGTCTGGCGAGCTCGCGACACCAGGCTTAATCGCGATGTGGCGATCAAACTCTTGCCAGCCACCTTTGCGCTTGACGCCGAGAGACTGGCGCGTTTCAGACGTGAGGCGCAAGTCCTAGCTTCATTAAATCATCCAAATGTTGCAGCAATTTATGGTTTAGAAGAATGCGACGGTGTAATAGCATTGATTCTGGAGTTGGTGCCTGGGCCAACTATTGCTGATCGCGTTGCTTCAGGTCCGATTCCAATTGATGAAGCGTTGCCGATCGCCCGCCAGATCGCCGAAGCTCTTGAAGTAGCACATGAGCGCGGCATCGTTCATCGTGACATCAAACCCGCAAATATCAAGGTAACTGAGGAAGGCTCGGTTAAGGTTCTCGACTTTGGCCTGGCAAAGATACTGGCAGACGACTCCGTCGAGGCTGACCTTTCTCACTCGCCCACCTTAATAAAAGGCACTCAAGCGGGAGTAATTCTAGGTACTGCTGCCTACATGTCTCCTGAGCAAGCAAGAGGCAAGACGGTAGACAAGCGTGCCGACGTCTGGGCGTTTGGTTGCGTACTCTTTGAAATGCTAACGGGCAATAAGATTTTTAGTGGTGAGTCATTAACCGACATTCTTGCGGAGGTAGTCAAGGAAGAGCCAAATTGGTCTAGTTTACCCCCATCAACGCCGCCCTCTATTCAGCGTTTGTTGCGTCGGTGTCTTACAAAGGATCCCAGGCAGCGGCTGCGTGACATAGGAGAGGCGCGCTTCGAAATTTGTGAAACGTTGGCAGGCGTCTCCTCTACTATACCTGAGGCGCAAGCATCGACCCGATCACCTTTCAGTGCTAAGTGGCGAGGGATTTTACCGTGGGCCATCACAGGCATTGCACTCCTGGTCACAATTTCCGTGCTGTATTTCCGAAAGTCTTCTCCTAGCGACACTTCTGCGGGAGTGAAGCAATTCACTCTGGCTCAACCAACTCAGGGCCCTCTCGATTTAACGTTCGGCGGCGCGTTACTGCTGTCTCCAGACGGCACTCAACTGGTCAACTCGATTCGCATTGGTGGAAACCGGCAACTATTTGTCCGACAGTTGTCGTCTGGTGTGGCTCAGTTACTTGATGGAGCACAAGGTGCTAGTGATCCGTTCTTTTCTCCTGATGGAAAGTGGTTGGCATTCTTCGCGAATGGAATGTTGAAAAAGATCTCGTTATCCGGCGGCGCGGCTGAAATCATCAACAAAGCGCCGAATCC
>DATIBX010000291.1:0-2364 GCA_035457105.1 Pyrinomonadaceae bacterium | reverse complement strand
TGTTGGTCCTGGTTTGGTTTACGTGAGGTGCTTCTCCGCGCGCTGGTGCGCTAATATAATTGACCATGGTCTTCTTCCTTTCTGTAGAAGGTTGAGGATCTAGGGCTGACTTCGTGTTTGCTGCACAAGTCGGCCCGCTTCGTGTTGTGGTGGGTTGCCCGCAGAATACCTCCCCGATTTTCGGTTGTCACGATCTATTTGAAATACCGTTTGATCTCAGAACCGATCCACTCTCCAATCGGAACCGACACGCCGTTACCGATCATCCGATACGCGTCGTTAGCTCCTCCAGCGAAAGTGAATGTGTCGGGTACGCCTTGTAACCGCGCATATTCTCGAACTGTGTACGGCCGTACGCCTCGCGGGAATCGTTTATCGGCAACAAGTCTCGTGCTTAAATCTTTCGCGTAGTGCGCAACACAGGTTGGCGCGATATCGCCGCGTTTAGGATCGCTGATTATCGGCTTATCGCGATACTTACCTTCGAGACGCCTGTTTACATAATCAGGAATGTGTGGAGTTGGTTTGGGCTCAAGTATTTCAGCAAGTGTCACTGCCTTTTGGGCCGCTGGCTCCCGCCATGAGAAACTTCTTCGACTGCCGACGATGATTAGCCGGTCTCGTTTTTGGGGCAACCATGTCGACGTCTTAACCGGGCAGGCAACGTGCACGTAATAATCCGGTAACTTCGTCATCGCTTCCATGACAACTGGAAACTTCTTCATCCCCGGAACGTTTTCAACCACGTAGAGTTCAGGTCTTCGAATTGCGACGTGTCGAAAGAAATGCAAGAACAAATCGTCTCCGGTGCGCACGCCATGAATATCCCCGATAGGTGAATACTTTGTGCACGGATACGTTGCCACCATAACGTGGCAGTCCTTGTCCGCCAAAACTAGCTTCTTGGTGATGTCGCATTGAACCACTTCATGCGAGAAGTTCCGCCGCATTGTTTCGCAACAAACTGTTTCGATTTCGAAGCTCTGCTGCAGCGTTAGACCACCGGCCTTTAGGCCGATATCCATTAGGCCAGCGCCAGAGAAGTAAGTGTTGGTCAGTATTGAAGTCATTCGAAGAGTGTACCCTGGGGATTTTCGGTTTTTACTTTGATTTGGACCGTTGTGAATCAAAAGCCATATCTATCGGACTCTAGACAGCTAACGTTTTCCTCATTATTCTTCGGTGCAGCCGCAGATTTCTTTTCGAGTGGCAAGCCACTGACTGGACCACAATCTGTCACATGAAAAAAGCCAAAAGCGTCAAGTGGACTCGCGAACATTTCCTCATCGCGTTAAACCTCTACTACAAACTGCCATTTGGTAGATACGATCGTAAGAACCGAATTGTGATCGATGTCGCATCCAGAATGGGACGTACGCCCAGCAGTCTTGCGATGAAACTGAGTAATTTCGCTTCTCTGGATCCTATACACAGAGCTCGCGGAGTAAAGGGTCTATCTGGAGCTACGAAACAGGATCGAATTATGTGGGCAGAGTTTCAATCTCATATAGAAACGCTTGGGGTTGAGAGTGAACAGTTGCTTCATGATTTGTATACCGATGACAACGACGAAGAAGTTGATTTTTTAGAACGTGGCAATGTGAAAGTAGAGCGTAGTCATGTACTTGTTGCGCCTACCGGAGCAACTGAGGCGGTAGCAGTCGTAAAGGTGCGGCGTGGGCAGCAGTTCTTTCGACAGGCAGTATTAAATGCTTACGGTGTTCGCTGTTGCATTACGGGAATAAATGTTCCGAGGCTGCTCGTTGCAAGTCACATCAAGCCTTGGCGCGATTTTCCCAACGAGCGTCTTGAACCAAGAAACGGTCTTTGCCTTTCAAGTTTGCACGACGCGGCATTTGACGCTGGTCTCATTACGTTGGACGAACACTTAAAATTGGTTTTGAGTAGACGTTTGAAGGACTATTTCCCTCAAGCTGCGCTAGAAAAGAGTTTTGTTGAGTACGAAGGAACGACAATTCGTAAGCCAAATAAAATAGCAGAGCCCGATCCAACAATGCTCCAGTATCATCGCGAGATAATTTTCAAGGATCGATAAGGCGGCCAAAAGCCCGCGAGAGCGTAGCTCTCGCGGGCCTTTGAATTGAGTAAGTGTGCGATCCTTGTTAGTGCTTCATTATCACGCCCTCGAACCAGACCTGCGATGGCGGAGTCAGGCCGTTGCAGGGGGTCAGGTTGCTGGTGATGTGGAAGCGGCCGGTGCCAGTTGCGTTGGCGTACTGGCCGGTGCCGCCGGCGACGCGGAAGGGGACGCCGTGGGCGTTCGCGGCCGCGCAGATGTTTGGGTTGGGAGACAGTACAAAAGAATCGCCTTCGATGTTTACCGAATCTCCCGATCCCGCGTAC
>DATIBX010000290.1:0-4661 GCA_035457105.1 Pyrinomonadaceae bacterium | reverse complement strand
AACGATCTCCTTCCTTCCAGTATTCCACCTAAATAATCGTTGGGGCGGCCACGGAGTGCCGCCCCTACAACTCACACCCTGAAACTTGCGGCCACCTTCGCTATAATCAGATTCTCCGCGTTAATACTTATTCTGTAAGAGGGATTACTTCTATGAACAATGCTGGACATCGGGTCGAAGACCGTCTCGCCGACTTTACACGTGACAAACGCCTTCTGATCCTTTCGCTGATGGCGATCATTATTGGTGCTCTTAGCGCCGTGGTCGCCCAGGTCCTGATCTGGTTGATTGCCGGAATTACGAACCTGACTTTTTATCGAAGCCTGTCGACAAATTTCCGGTCACCAGCCGACAACCACTTAGGTCCGTGGGTCATTGTCGTACCGGTTGTTGGAGGCCTAATAATCGGCTTAATAGCGAGATATGGTTCTGAAAAAATTCGCGGACATGGAATTCCGGAAGCCCTGGAAGCAATCCTCTTCGGCCGCAGCAAGATGGAACCAAAAATTGCCGTTCTAAAACCCTTATCTTCGGCCATCTCTATTGGAACCGGAGGTCCATTCGGGGCCGAGGGTCCAATCATCATGACTGGCGGTGCCGTTGGCTCGCTCTTCGCTCAGTTATTCCACCTGTCTTCTGCGGAAAGAAAGAGCCTGTTGGTCGCTGGTGCCGCTGGTGGCATGGCAGCAATCTTTGCGACGCCCGTTGCCGCAGTATTGCTGGCCGTCGAACTACTTCTCTTCGAATGGAGGCCGAGGTCATTCGTTCCAGTCGCGGTAGCATCGGCGGCTGCATACTTAACTCGACTATTTCTACTCGGACATGGACCCATCTTTCCCATTACTCTTCATGCGGAATTGGGCGGAATGGTTCTCGGTGCCTCGGTAATTGTCGGAATTATAGCCGGGCTGGCCTCGGGCTTATTAACTTCGCTTGTTTACGGCTGCGAAGATCTATTTCAGAAGCTTCCCATCCATTGGATGTGGTGGCCCGCCATCGGCGGACTCTTTGTAGGCCTGGGCGGGTGGTTGGACCCACGCGTCCTTGGCGTCGGATATGAAACCATCCACTCAATCCTACGCGGCGAATTGATTGGGCCAATGTTACTTGGACTGTTAATCGGAAAAGCTGTTGTCTGGTCCATATCGCTGGGATCAGGAACCTCGGGAGGTGTACTGGCTCCGCTGCTTATGATGGGAGGCGCTCTGGGTGCCTTCGAAGCTCATTGGTTGCCAGCAGGCGACGTGAGCCTCTGGGCCACAATCAGCATGGCCGCGATGATGGCCGGAACCATGCGATCACCTCTCACAGCGATGGTCTTTACACTGGAGTTGACGCACGACCTAAATGTACTTCCAGCACTCTTAATCGCCTCAATCGCAGCTCATGCCTTAACAGTCTTGATGTTGCGACGCTCGATACTTACTGAAAAAGTGGCGCGACGAGGCTACCACGTTACACGCGAGTACAGTGTCGATCCGTTGGCGACACTTCGTGTCTCCGACGTTATGGATCCAGACCCTCCAATTATTCCTGTCACAATGAAAGTCACCGAGCTATCTGATCGCCTTGCCCAACGCGACCCCCGCCTTTCTCGACGACAGGGTACTTTTATTGTCGATGCATCGGATCGCCTGGTCGGAATCATTACGCGAGGAGACGTCGTACGCGGTTTGGAACATGAACGGTCCAACTTTTTAACTGTTATCGAAGCCGGCAGCCAAAACCTTATTGTCTGTTGTCCCGACGAGGTTTTGCATGACGCCGTGGCAAAGATGGTGCGGAACGACATTGGCAGACTACCTGTTGTCAGCCGGACCGATCCCCATCATGTGCTCGGGTATCTGGGAAGAGGAAATGTCATGACCGCCAGGCTTAGAAGGCTGGAAGAAGAACAAGATCGCCAACCTGGATGGCTTGCGGGCCTGGCGTGAGAGAAAGAAGACGTTATGCGGGATTTCGTGACGCCTCAGCTTCTTCGTAAAGCCGATCGATGACGTCGCGATATTTCTCGTCGATGACCCGGCGCTTGATCTTAAGCGTAGGCGTGAGTTCGCCGCCCTCAATTGAGAACTCATTTTCAAGCAGAGCAATCGCTTTGATCTTCTCGTACCGAGCGAGATTCGGCGTCAAGGCGTCGATTTGCCGCTGAAGGAGATCCAATATTCGCGGATGATGGCAAAGCTCTTTGCGACTCTGGACCTGAATACCTTTTAACTTGCAGTACGACTCGAGTTGTTCCCAGATCGGGACGACCAGTGCGGCGGGAAACTTACGTCCTGCGCCAATCAGGACCACCTGGTTGACAAATCTTGATCCTTTGATTGCCTGTTCGATTGGCTGTGGAGAGATATATTTGCCGCCTGAAGTCTTGAACAACTCTTTTTTGCGATCAGTTATTCTCAAAAACCCATCGGCATCGATCGTGCCAATGTCGCCCGTCTTGAACCAACCATCACTCGTGAACACGGCTCGTGTTTCTTCAGGTTTATTGTAATAACCCTTCATTACATTTGGGCCGCGCGTTTCTATCTCGCCATCTTCCGCAATTCTAATCTCGACGTTTGGAATTGCTTTGCCAACGGTCCCCGGCCGGTTCTCGTCCAACTCACCGGCCGTAATAACGGGCGATGTTTCAGTCAATCCGTATCCCTGCATGATGGGAATGCCGGCGCCGATATAGATGTAAGCAAGCTCTTCCGGAAGCGCAGCACCGCCGGACAACAACAACCTTATTCGACCGCCGAAAGCATCCCGCCATTTTGTGAAGACAAGTTTTTCAGCAAGGGCATGTTTAATTTTTAGCCTACCTGGAACAGGTTTGTGAGCGATTAGGTACTCAGCGTATTTTCGAGCCACACCTACGGACCAATTCAAGATCGCGGTGCTGGCACGACCTGACGCCGCGGCTCTTTCCTGGATCCGGTCGTAGATTTTTTCAAAGATGCGTGGCACGCCGACCAGAACCGTTGGTCTCACCTCACGAAGGTTTGGTCCAATCGTCAACAGTGATTCGGCAAAATACACTGCCATTCCCTGGTTCAAATACATGTACATCGCCTGACGCTCAAAAACATGAGACAAAGGCAGCACAGACAGCGCGATATCCTTTTCTCCAAACGATAAGTGACCCGACGAATCGATCAAATTTGACACGAGGTTCGAGTGAGAAAGCATTACTCCTTTTGGTTCGCCGGTGGTTCCCGATGTGTAGATGATGGTTGCCAGATCGTCACTTGATATCTCGCGAGACACGCGATCGATTAACCCTGGTTGCTCGTTCAGCAGCGCAGCACCTTTAGCCTCGAGTTGGACCAGCGATAGCACGTCAGCGGCAGCAGTGGAGTCAAAGACCACTACTTGTTTGCTCGGGCTTTCAGCAATGACGTCGCGGAGCTCTTCGTACTTTTCGCGGTTCGCGACAAATAGAACACCGGCTCCCGAATCGTTGAGAATGTATTTAACTTGAGGTGGAGTTAGAGTGGGATAGATTGGAACATCTACAACACCGGCGAAGAGGCAGCCAGCATCCGTCAAAGTCCACTCAACTCGACTATCGGACAGAATTGCAACGCGGTCACCGCGTCGGACTCCGATTGAATAGAGTCCAGCCGCGATCTCTTTTGCGCGGACCATCATCTCGTCGGACGAGACAGAATACCAACGCCCCTCTGATTTGTAGTTAAGCGTATCTTTTCGTTTGTGTAGACGCGCAACACGCTCAAAAACATCAACGAGCGTAACTGGTTGGTCAGCGCCTGAATCCTTGATTAAAGGAGCGACAGATTGTGGCGCCTCTATGTCACGTATCGCCCGATTCACGCTCGCGTTACCCCGTTGAGAAAGATGTCCAGTACCTGGTCGGCCATCGGTGGCAACTTATAGCGTCGTTTCGAAAGGATCCAATTCGTGGCCATCTCGTCCAGCGCTCCAAAAAGGATCTTGGAAACAACTTTTGCATTGAGTTCAGGACGAAAGATACCTACTTGCTGGCCTTCTTCAATTGTGGTGCGAATGAGCGCCAGATACTCGGCAAATCCCGCTTTGGAAAACTCTTCCATAAACTTGGTCGAGCCTCGAAGCTCCACTTGGAATACGACGGCCAGATCTCGATCTGAACCCAGTCTTTCCAAATGGAGCAATGCGATGCGACGCAATTTTTCTTTTGGATCTGAAAGCTGATCCAGTTGTGTACGTGCTTCAGCTATTGCTTCTTCGACGCTTCGGTCGAAGATTGAGTGAAGGATTTCTTCTTTGCTTTTGAAGTAAAGGTAAACGGTTCCATCGGCGACACCGGCCTCACGGGCGATGTCGGCAACCTTCGAATTGAAGTAGCCGTTGTGGGCGAAAACCCCGATGGCGGCGCGGAGAATTGCTTCACGTTTATCGGCAATTGGTGGTCGCATTGCGTTTAAAGTACGGGCACTGCGCATTAGGATTTTTACAAAGGATGTAAACCCGTTAGATTATTGTCAAAAAAAATGAATGATGCCTCACTCAGTATCCTAGCCTAGAGGCTCGCGTACGTTTTGGCAACATGAACTCAGCAGAACACGAAAGTTCCAGCGCCTCCTCCTGTGGTAACGACTGGCGCCAGCACCGTGGTATCAGAAAGGGGTCCTACAAGCGAGCTTTAGCAGAGTACCGCGAGCGCTGCGACC
>DATIBX010000289.1:0-5633 GCA_035457105.1 Pyrinomonadaceae bacterium | reverse complement strand
ATTAACTCTCGGCAGGCCGACTCCTAAACTAAAACTTCAAAACCACCTACGGTACGCGCGAAGGGTTCTCAAAGGTATTGATGAACTCTCCGTCCTTCACCGTTCGCTTGCCCACGATAATTGTTTTAGGCTCGAGTTTCTCCGGAGGTCGTTTCTTGCCTGGAGAAGAGCTATAGGCGATTAGCGTCGCTTCAGGATCTGCTTTAAGTCCGATCATCTTGATTGAGCCATAAGTCTGAGCGGGAAGCTTTAACGAATAAGCGCCTTGTTGCTCAGGGTGTAGTTGAGAAGGCTCCACCGGAACGCTGGCTTGCTCCGTTCGGCCGTCCTTTCTGCGTCGCAATTCCAAGGCTACTGAGAGGCCCGACAGTTCACGTTTAGAGATGTTCTTCACGACACCTCCTATTGTGGTTACGCCTTTTTCGAGCATTGGATCGTCGATAAGGATGTGAGCTTGTGCAGGACCTTTAGGTCCGGCGTCAGGAGTAACGGGTACTACTGAACTTGACAAGACTCTCTCAGCATGACGTTTGCGCATGTAGCCGTAGCCGAATAAGAGTGATGCAGTCGCGCACAACGCCAGGATAACCCCGATCAATTTGCCTTTGTTAGACTCGCGCTCCTGCCTGACGGAAGCGTCCTGTTGAAGCAGATCATTCATCATGAATTACTTTAAGTTCTTTTCCAGACTACGCACGGAGAGAGGTGCGCACGTGAATGTGTTACTTGAACTGAACCAGTTTGAAATTTACTGCGGATTTCTACCTGGAGGCGAAGAGCCAGTGACAGCACTCACTAACGCTTCGAGAAATTGATCCTCCGCCAGACCTGTACTCCGAAGTGTTATCCACTCTGCTCCCGTTGCCCCATCTGTTCTGCCTTCTACCTTGGCATTTACAGAAACGTTTGCTGAGGTTCCGTCGATAGGTTGTATCTCAACCGTGAGAGTGTAACGCCCACGGGTCCAACCGCGTGCGTTCGTAAGCGGCACGTCAGCATAACGACTCAACTCTGCCTGCGAGACAACGGCACCTTTGATAAATGTATAAGGCTGGCTTACAACGATTCCGTCAGCCGGCTTAGACGCTGCATCGTCAACGACCAACTTGCGATCTCTCATCAGTTCTTGCACTGCCGTAAGGATCGCGTCCTTTCGCGCAGTCAGCCGATAAGGATTGGCGAGCAAGGGGGTTTCAGGTGTACGTCCACTTCCGAAATCGATACCACGGCCGGCACCCACATCGGTCTTCGACCCGTTGTTCGCTGGAGTGCGGTCATTGCCGCTGTCTCGGACCCTCTCGTTTTGTTTATCTACTCCTTTTGCAGCCTGAGCGAATATGGGAATAGAGCAAAGCAAAGTTAGGAACAGACAAAATGTTAATCGTTGCATGATTGCACCTTGATGATCGTTCGAAGCAGCTGAGTAGCCAAAGTCAAACTGGAGAATAGTTTAATGTCCCAACAGATTCAAGCACCTAATAGTCATCAAATTATGGCGCATTGCCATTAGCTTCCCGCTTTTGCTTCGCTTCCTGAGCATCGCGTTCCCGTTCCCAATTGCGCAGGGCTTGAACTCCAGTCTCAAACTCCGAGCCATTGTTATAGAAGTTGTGTGCTCCGTCGTCGCGGGCCGGATTGCGCACATAATACAAATAGTCGGAACTGGCCGGATTCATCGCCGCTTTGAGTGAGCTTTCTCCCGGACAAGCTACTGGCCCTGGCGGCAATCCTGCGTAGATTCGAGTGTTGTATGGGGAACGGCGCTCGATGTCGCTTTTGTAAACTTTCCCGTCGTAGCGCCACTTACCCGCAAGCTTCGATGCATAAATCACGCTGGAATCAACTGCTAGCGGAATATTTTTTTGGAGGCGATTGTAAATGACTGACGCCACAAGAGGCCGTTCTTCTGCTAATTTTGCTTCAGTCTCAATAATCGAGGCAACAGTGACAATCTCACGGGGAGAGCGATTAAGAGTAGAGTCGTGCCCAGGCCAGTCTTGATTCCAAACTTTTCGAAACCGGCTCACCATACTTTCGATGAACTCCGCTCCAGATGTTTCCGGTGCGAACTCATAAGTATCAGGAAACAAGTATCCTTCCAGATTGGTGGCGGTCGGGTCAATATCGTTAATTAGGCTCACGTTATCCATTAACTCTAGTGCTTGAGCTTCATCGGATAGCTTGAATTGGGGGACCTGAACCATTGCTTTAGCTATGTCCCAACGAGTCCATCCCTCGATAATGGTCAAATGATCGAGTTTGCGTTGTCCCCGTTGAAGTTTCTCCGCTGCCTGCAAAGGCGTAATTGGAGATGTGAAGTCGTACTCACCGGCCTTCAGCCGCGCACCCGCCCCGGAAATCTTCAAATAAACAAGGAGCGGCCATTCATGCTGGATTATTCCCTCTGCCTTCAACCTCTTAGTAATGCTGGACGGAGAAGAGCCTTTGGGTATCGTGATGTACCGGCCGGATTTGGAATGATTGATGGCCCGGTGGATGTCGAGATAGGTCCATCCAGCAATTCCGGCACCTGAAAGTAACAGAAGTCCAAACAGGCCGAGCAGGAGTCGTTTCATTCTCTAATCGTTTTCCTTGGGATCTATTTTTTGTGGATCTAAGAGCCGCGTTTGTTGTTCCTCTGCTGTCGAGTTGAGAAAGTCGCGCAGGATAAGTGCTGCAGCTTCACCGTCAACCAGCTTACGAATTTGAGTGTTTGAATGACCAGCCTCCCGGAGCGTTTGGGTCGCTTCGAAAGAAGTCAGGCGCTCGTCCTGGAGATAGACGGGCAAATGAAGGGAACGACCGAAATTGCGCCCAAGATGCTGAGCCTCCAGGGCCGCATTTGTTCTGCTGCCATCAAGCGCCAACGGCAAACCTATGACCAAGGTTTTAGCGTCAAACCGTTCGACAAGGTCGCGCACATTTACCAATAGCTGTTTCCAACTTGAACGTTTGATGGGGTTTAGCCGCTTTATTGTTATCAACAAATCGTCCGAAACAGCGACTCCAACCGATTTCGACCCGAGGTCGAGTGCGAGTACGGGACCGGCAGACTTGGTTGATTTAGGGGTCGAATTCATCGAATTCACAGCTGAAACATTGTTTCCTATTGTGCGTAACACTCGCAAAGCTTAGCCTTGCGCCCGATAAATGCCGACTGTATGATACGTTTCGTTTCGCATTTTGCGAGCTTAACGCATTGTCTCAACGTAGTTTCAGAGGTATGTAAATGTCACTTCGCACTAAATTCATTCTAATCTTGGCTTCAGCGACCTTGACCATATACACGGTAGTCGGAGGCTGGATTTCAACCCGAGCTCAGCAACCAGCGAACGATCCAAATGCACAGCTCCGGATTTTTGAAAGTGTTCTCCAACACATCCAAAGCGATTATGTAGATGAACCAAACATGGAGAAGGTTCGAGCCGGAGCGCTGAGAGGGTTGGCGTATGGCCTGGATCCATATTCAACCTATCTCACTCCAGAGCAGGTTCGTGAGTATAACGGAAATGGCAGTAAAGATGCCCAAGCCGGCATTGGAGCCGAGTTATCACAAGTAGCTTCATATCTCTATGTTATTGCACCAACAAAAGGCTCTCCCGCCGAACAAGCTGGGATTCGGGCAGGCGACATCATTGAGTACATCGACGGTAAAGCTACACGCGACATCTCTTTGTACGATGCGAAGCAGCTCCTAAATGGCGCTGCCGGAAGCGAGGTAAAGCTCAGAGTACTGCGAGCGAATTCGAACCCGCTAACCTTAACGGTTAAGCGTGGTACGACGAGGGCCCCTGCTACTGAAGCCAGAATGGAAGCTGGAAAAGTTGGAATCTTGAGACTCAACAGCCTTAGCGACGGCGAAGCAAACGACACCAAAACCAAGCTCCAGGATCTGTTGAAACAGGGTGCACAAAAGATTGTCCTGGATCTTCGCGATACTGCCGGTGGATCGTTAGATGAAGCAGTTGCGGTAGCAAATCTGTTCATCAAGGATGGAGTGTTGGCCCAGACTGTTGGTCGCGAAGGAAAGCCTTTGAAGACGTTCGCCGCTGACTCGAAAAACGTACTATTCAACGGCCCAGTCGTAGCCATGATCGATACAGGAACTGCTGGTGCCGCAGAAGTAGTGGCGTCGGCCCTTCTCGAGCATAATCGAGGTCAGGTCATTGGTGAAAAGAGTTTTGGAGCTGGCGCAGAACAGCAACTCTTTACTTTGCGAGGCGGCGATGGACTGCTGTTGACCACCGTGAAATGGGCGTCTGGCAACGGTAAGACGTTCCTTGGTGAAGATCGAAATCACTCCGGTGTGAGCCCCTCAGTTGATGTGAAGGGTCCAGAAATCTCTGACAGCGTTGATCCTGACGATTTAACTGGGAACGATGACGACGCTGTTGCAAAGCCTGACCAGCCAAACGAAAAGCGTGATGCTGCCCAGCCTCCCGTAACCAAACCTGCAACTGAGGACCTGCAGTTGAAGAAAGCGTTGGAGCTCTTAAGAGATAATAAGTCAGTTCCAACTCAGAAGGCTGCGTAACTTCGAAGTCACTCTTTGAACATGAGCCAGGAGTTAACTCCTCCTGGCTCTTTTCTTTGCCTGATTCTCGCCCTTACTAACGCCAGTTTTCGGTTGGCTGCTGTCTTGAATCGGATCTCGGCTCAACCGAAATCGAGTACATCGCCCTCATATCGGGTAAACAGCAAATTCATCATCCCGAAGGTAATGTTGGAAAACGCTTGCAAGTTTATTGCATTAGCCCGCGAATCGGCCAGATCTCCTTGAATTTTCTTACAATCGCTCCAAACAGAAAGATGGCGCGTGACGTAGGAACACCTCTTGCTCAATCCACGTGTGGCTGAAAAGCACTTAGACCTATACCTAAGGAGACGGGGCGATGATCTTAACTAACAAACTATTACCGGTGGCGTTAATTGCGGCATTGATCGGGGGATCGGTCGGAGCCATCGTAATGCATAAGAGCCAGCCGGCAACTGCCGAAAGCGCGGCTCCAACAAATACTTTGCCTGCGAGTTATCAAACGGGCGAAACGGTTCCAGGTAGTTTTAACACCCCAGCAGAACAAACAGCCTATAAAACTGGCTTTGCGGACGGTTTTAGCGCTGCTTCACAACAGACGAGTGCAACGACTACTTCTCGGGCCAGTGCGCCGACAAGAGTTGTCTACCGCAATGCGACGAGCCGCACCTCTGCGCGGCGCGTTTACTATGACTACAATCAGCCGAAGGGCCGAAGTTTTTGGGACAAGCACCGCGATAAACTGACGGTTGCGATCGGTACTGGTGCTGGTGCAGCGATTGGTGGATTAGTTGGTGGCAAGAAGGGCGCGGCTATCGGAGCGTTGTCCGGTGCCGGTGGTTCAGCTCTTTACACTTATAAGTTGCGTAATCGAAACCGCAACTACTAAGCCCCGAGGTAAAGAGCCGTGAGCAAAGCCAGACTTGCGGTGGCTCTAAGTATTTTCACTCTCGTGAACATAGGATGGGCAGTTTCCTCATCGGGAACTGCCCATCGCCGTGTCTTAAGCGCCGCAGCGACAATGCAAATCGGAACCACCCGGCCTGTAGCTCCGGTTAGATTCCGCGAAGACCGCCGTGGATTGATCGTAGACGCCTGG
>DATIBX010000288.1:0-3444 GCA_035457105.1 Pyrinomonadaceae bacterium | reverse complement strand
CGGAAACCCCTGTTGCCTCATGTAAAAATCTACTCCAAAGCTGATTCGTTGCCTCAAATGAAAATCTACTCGAAAGCCGTGATGTCTTCATACCAACAATTCGGGTTTGATGGTCAGTGGTTGTTGCCGGTGACGCTGCCGTTTTACTACAGGGGGCTTCTTTGTAGCCAGCCGGAAGAGTTCTTTGCGGTGCTTGTCGATGGCTCGTTTTAACGCTGCCGGATTCAATAGCCGATACTGTTGCTTTAAGCGTTTCTTGGCTGCCGCACACACCGTCTCCGCCGCCAACACTCGTTGGTAAGGCGTTTGGGGCGCATAGTAGCGCTTCTTCACCCGACTGCCGTGTCGCTCTTTGCTTTTCAGCTTCATCGTCGGGTGGAAGTAATTCGTGTACAGACGCAACTGCGCATACAACTGCTTCAGCACCAGCAACTCCGCCGTGGTGTCGAACCGTTGATAGCCGACAGTCTGGCGCACCACCGAATAGTTCTTTTGTTCGACGTAGCAGTTATCATTCTTGCGATAGGGACGGGCGCGGGTGAAGGTAATTCGCTGTTGCTGACAATAACGCAGGAGCTGCCCGTTGATGAATTCGGAACCGTTGTCGGAATCCAGGCCCAGCAATGGAAACGGCAATCGTTCCCTGATCGCTTGAATCGCTTCAAACACCCAGACTTGAGCTTTGTTTGGCACCGCCGCGAGCTCAGTCCAGCCCGTGCAAATGTCTGTCAGATCAAGTGTTTGACAGAAATCACCAAGGGCGAGACCACCATCGTGGGCCACCAAATCTATTTCCGCAAAACCAGGCTGCTGTTCATCCCATTCGGCGAAAGTACGAATCGGGATCTGATGTTTCAGCAAAGTTCCCGGCTTGGTGCGAGAGCGCCCTCGTAGTTGGTGCTTGCGTCGCTCTGGTTGCAGCAGGCGATCGATGCTCGACGCGCTAATGCGCAGCAGTTTCTCTTTAGTGCTCCTGGCCAACCGTAGTTCCCCAAACTGCTCCAACTTGGCAATCAGCTCCGGCAGGATCACCACCAGGCGTTTGCCACAAATATAATCCAGCATCTGCCACAGTTTGCTTAACTCTTGCACCACCTGCTCGTCATAGTAGCGGGGCTTCTGTCGCGGCTGCGATTTGCTCACCGCCCCCACCACCACTCGCTTGCCAGCACGCCATACCTGTGGGCCATGATTGCGCAGCACAAACCGCGCATAACCTCGACAATAACCAGTCGTTTCACAGAACTCATCCAGTATCTGTCGCTTCACCTTCTTGCTAGCTTTGCGATAACGCTGCACCGTTACCGCCGTGACCGCTTGTCGTTGCTTCATCGTCAGCCTCATCTTCTGCCTCCAACCCTCTCCTGGGCCGTGGCAGTGTCTACTCTTTCGAGTAGATTTTTATTTGAGGCAACGAATACGTTTTCGAGTAGATTTTTAGTGAGTCAATTCGCCAAGTTGACAGTGATTTAACGGTGTCCATATACTACGCCTTCCTTCCATCTGGCCAGGTAGCTCAGTTGGTAGAGCGCGGCCCTGAAAAGGCCGGCGTCGGCGGTTCGATTCCGTCCCTGGCCACCAATAATTTCAATAACTTACAGATAGCCAAAAACATTCAAAAATCCTCGCGCGAACAATACGCGTACATCGGACGAATTTCGGAGCGTCCGGTCCAACGATTTGTTATGCGGCGTTTGTCTAGCATGAGAGATCCGGGGATCCACTCCTCGAAATCAACTTCGCGGCGCAATATAACTCCGTCGGGCCTTGATAACCAATTTGTCTTTCGTTTTCTGTCGAGCGGGATCGATGTCGAGTTTCAATTTACGCGTCGTCCCGTCCCGGTTCTTGTTAGTGGAGACAAACGCCAGATTGTAGCGGCTGCGCAGGTGATCGATCAGCCTCTGAAAGGTCGTGTCGAGCTTTTCAGGTTTGTCCGCGAGTACTTCACCGCCGGTTTCGTTCGCCAAATATTCCAAGTCCATGTACTTGGCGGCGACAACTTTGTTCACGCTCGTAGCAACGGTCTGGAGGGCATTTTCGACACGTTGGATTATGACTTTAGGAATGATGGCGCAAACGACGGCGCCTGCTTCGTAAATCGCCACGGCGGCTGCTCGATTGGACGGACCATTCGAGCAATCGAAAAGACGCGTCATGGACGTGATCACAATTATGACTCGACGCCCAGCTGGATTGCTTGCCTTGAGCATGTGCTCCGCGGCGTCGGCAAACATGAGGTTGAAGCAGTGTGCGACCTTCGTGGTTTTCGCCGGCGCTGGAATGTTATTGAGCGCTTGCTCGATCATTATCCGGTTGCGAGTGAACGGCTGAATCAGCTTAGCTGAGTCGGTGAAAGCCATCACTGCGATCTCATCGACGGGTTTGAGACGATCGATTGCTTCTCGAGCGGCGCGATGTGCTTCGTAGCTCCAGACATCGATCGGATGCGGACACGCCGGACCCCGATCGATAGCCACCACCACAGAGAGCGGCAGCTCATCCTGGCTGAAGTGGGTAATCTCCTGTTTGATTCCATCTTCGTAAAGCAGGAAGTCTTCTTTGTTCAAACCGCCAACTATGCGCGCGGTGTTCTTGTGCAGCACCAGCGCATCGATTTTGACGAGATCGACATCGACCTTGACGACATCCGCTGATGACTCGGGACTGGGCGTCGGCGTGGGTCTGGCCGGAAGCTGGATCGCTTTTCGACTCGGGCGCCCGGTGTTCGCATTCAAGTTCTCATTGGGCGTTTGCGAAGTGACCGGCATGGCTGAATAGAAGAACAGGGCCGCAAGGACCGAGGTGACCAGAAAGAGAGGTAGCAGGATGGGCCGTCGATTTCTCATTAGCTCTGTCATTCAGATGCAAGTGAGCCGCATAACTACTATTTAGATAGCAAATAGTAGTGTTGTAACACATAAAGGCACTGGTGTAATCGAGGCGCAGGCGCTTCAGAGCAACTGACGGGCGGTTCGCCTTGCTTGTTCTGGCAATATGCTGCTTCGCCAAATCGATGGGGATCGGATAACATCACCCCACAACCATCCTCTCCCTGCTGAAAAAACTCTCTAATAGTTTGTCCGGAGGTGGATCATGAAGCAAGCTATCTCAGCGATCTTTATCGATGTTCTAGGCGCCCTGACCTTGGTTCAAGCCCAGCAGACTCCTCCTGTTGGAAAATGTTCACTCACAATCGCACAAGCGCCCAGGATTCGCGACGTCCGCTTGGGTATGAGCTCGGAAGAAGTACTCAAGATGTTTCCCGGCAGCAGCGATGACTCCTACATTCGAGCACAGATTTCGACTGCTGATCAGCGATTTGGGATAGTCGGATTCTCGATCCCGACTACTCTATTACCGAAGCCGAAGTTTGCAGGAGTTAATAGTTTTTCCGTGGTGTTCCTCGACAACCGTCTCTCAGAATACGCCTTCACCTACACC
>DATIBX010000287.1:0-8070 GCA_035457105.1 Pyrinomonadaceae bacterium | reverse complement strand
GTTTTTAAAAAAGATGGCGAACTTATATTGTGTTGCCTGGTAAACTGCAAGCACTAGAACAATGACGGCCTGGTTCTCGAGCTCGACCATTCCCTTTACGGCAATGGCATTTTAGTTTTTGCACCGGAATCGAGGCAAGATCACGTATGGCTGACGTGCTTAGTGATTGCGAGCGCTGGTTATTTTGTTTGGGTTGTTGGCAGAATGTTGGCGAATCAGCGTTGTCAGAAATGAAAGCTTCCACGGCACCCAATATCCCCAGAAACGGTAATGACAATCCACGCATCGATAGGGCCTAATGAACAAGAGGCTGCGCGCCTTTTCCGCGAGATTTTTTCGATGAGAGCGGCGAATAATTCTGCCCTCGCACCGTGGACAAATTTGAGGTCTAAGGTCTTTTACCATGCACGACTGGACCAACTGGAGTCTCACTGAAGGTGTAGTCTAAAAATCGAGTCTCGTTCTCGTCGGGTGATTGTCCCGAGTGCCGCAATTCGGGTGCCGGACCTAAAATTAGGGTATTTGGTTAATTCTGCTCTTTTGTGCGTCAGATTCGCCTGCAATTGAACCGAAATCCTGAAGTAGAATGCCGACACTCCGATGTCCGTGGAAAGCTGTGGCACCAGAAAGTCACAATGTGGCTTGATTCTGCCCCATTCAAGCGGAAGGATTTTTCAGCGTGACCTCTGGGCGTCATAAAATTTTAGTTAGCCTTGCGCTCCTCACGTCAGTTTGCGTGTTTTTTTCATCTCGCGCGGCCGCGCCTCAAGAACAGCAATGGTTATTCTACTCTCCTGCGCTTTCACGGCTTGAGGGCAAACTCACCAAAGTCATGAAATACGGCAGCCCGAGCTACGGTGAACACCCGGAACAAGACCAGAAGATAGATGTGCCCATTTTGATTCTCCAATTCCCGGTAAGGGTTAAATCCCCACCAGCAAGTAGCGTGAAAACTCAGACCACCAACGTGTCTTTTGTACAACTGATCTTCCCCGGAGAGAGCGGTTCGTATTCAAAGCATCTTAACGCGAATATCGTCGTCGAAGGGATACTGGCCAAAGGTATCAAGGGAGAGCATTTTACCGACGTGGTCATGACTGTAAAAAGCGTCAACCCGGTCGACCCTCCGGTGTATTAGTCCAAGACAAGGCCCCAAACCGCCCTCCAGCCATAAACATGGCGTCCCGGTCCACCGCGGCACCTCTCGATTCGCGCAGCGAATGCACAGGTCGCGGCTGGTTTGTGCCGCAAGATTGCTGCAAGAAGGTCCAACGGCACATGGCCAATACGGCCCGCGTATAATGTCTGTAACACCAACTGGAATGTCAGTTATGTCTCGACGCAGACAAATTGACGGGCATCTGTCACATTAAGTTCCTAGGGATTTCGTCAACTTACAGCTGGATTGTTTATTGCGTTTCATAGGCCATTATTGGGCCGGAGGAATCATATGAGGCTAAAGTGTGACACGGGAATCCAATATGCACTCGTAAGGGACCAGGATCCGCAAGCGCTAAAGCGGCAGGTCGAACAGCAAATAAGAGCAGCGGAAGACAGGAATAAGGTGTTCCTAGAGAATGCGGCCCGGAGGGACATCGATGCCTACATAAATTCAACACCCTACGCTATTAAGGCAAAACCCGTCATGTCTCTAGCACAGCTTTCGCTGAACTTTGACAAAGCCGCGGTCTCTGCACGATTACCGTCTGCTGCGCCATAATTTACCGCACGAGCCGCTTGACTCAAATCACCGTGACTAGACTAGTGGATTTTATTTAGAGCACCGCGCCACGATCCCGCGCGGGTTCATTTAAGCCGGAGGTTAGCCCACTTCAGGCGCATAGAAATTCCAGTATTTGCATTTTAAACTCAAATGGCTGGGAGATTGTGTCGCCTCCTACGCGAATTTTGGCATTGAGCACTCCAAAAAACTCCAATTTCCGACTTGACATCGTTTTTCAATCCGAATATATCCCTCTCGATCATTGCCACCCGTTAGAGCCGGTCTGCAACATCGACTAGGTGGAAAGCCGTCGCTTCTCCTGGCCTTGCATTTTCGCTTTCCCCCTTAACCACTTAGGGTCTGATCATACACGTGCGTGTGTTCTCCCTGGCAATGGCAAGTCGTTAGCCAATCGGAGGATGTCATGAGCGATTTTTACAATTCTTTAAAGCTAAAAATGCAGGAGAGCTTACCCTGGAGAAAAAACGACACCATGCCGGTCGTTCGCATAAAGAACGGAAATGCTGCGGGTTTGAATGACGAAATGGAAAGGCTCGAAAGAATCATTACCCATCGACTCGGTCGATTAAAGGATGCCGTCCGAACAGGCGAAACGATTGTTCTAGAGGAATCACATCGGGCCGAGCAGCTCGTTGAGAATCTCGGAGCAGAGATCACGATTCTCAGAGGCAAGCTCAAAGAGGCGGAGGAAGTCATTGAGCGAAAGAATCTCTCTCAACAGCAAACGGAGGAAAATCTTTCTGCAATAGTCAAAAACTTGCAAAGGGATATCAAGAGCAGAGAGGAAATTCTGGCGAGCCGCGAGAATGAAATAAACAACTACAAATCAACCATCGAGCAGAACAACAAAAATATGAGCGAGCTGGAAGCAGCTCATACGAAAGCGCAACAGCAGATTGCTGACCACGCCAAACGCACCGAGGAACTGCGAAAGAATTCCCAAAATAAATTGGCCGCACTCGAAGCCCAGCTGATACAGACGGAGGATCTCGCCCGTCAGAAAACATCGGCTGCCAAACAGCTGGAACAGGAGCTGGCGGCCAAAACACAAGAGTTCGAAGCCCTCCTGAAGGGTAAAAACGAGGCCTTAACTCAGCGGGATACCGAGATAGCTGACCTTAAAGCGCAGTTAAAACGGCTCACGAAGGGCTTCAGCGATGTTTCTTTACTGTTCAAAGAAGCCGAGGCTTTGACGGCAATCGAAACACCTAGGACAGTGGCGGTTAGGAGTGAGCCGCTGCCCGAAGTAAAACCACCGATTTCAAGCCGACCGAACCACAATGAGAAAATCACACGGGTTTTACCCGACGCGGTCGCCGAGACGGTCCCAGCCGAGACATTTCAGAAAATAATTAGTGAGCTTGCTCAGGCGACCAATGTTATTGGCCCCCTTGCGTCATTGATGGTTCACCAACAAGCGAAGGCTCTCGGCGAATCAGTTGAGAAGTTTCCTCGGGCCCGGCTACCGGAACTTCTTGAGGCTCTTGCCAAGGAGATCTCAGACGAAAACCTGCAGATGTATTTTCTCCAACACTTTACTCAGAATGAGCGGATGACTTTAAACTAGAACCAGGCGGCTCGCCACATCTCCAGCTGGTGCGCCGTGGAGTCCTGATTCGTCTTCGGAGCGGCCGCACTTAAGTATAACTTTTGGTCTTCTCGCACTGTCTCGCGTCCTTCATACATTTGACCCGCAGTTCTGACTCGGGTGACCAGCGCCTGACTGGTGGTCGCCAATATAGAAGCGCGAGCAATTAGACTCATGGCGGTGCAGACCTAATCCGTACCGGTGCGCAATTCCTGCTCTGAGCGGAACTGTGCTGGCACAATGTTTTATCGACCGATAGATAACCGTGACATGTCAAAATGTCACTGGGCTGCCAGAATTGGCCGAATACCGCATCTCTGTTTCCTCAATTCTTCAGAAAATTCGGATTTACTGTTCAAATGCGCGCAGGCACCCCAATTGCTTCAGGTGGGTCACCATTTGAGGCGGGGTGCAATATGGAAAAATCGCTAAACGAGACACCGGGATTCATATACGTAAAAGAATTATCTATGGCCTTTGTGGTTAATAAGCACGGCAGGCCAATCGTATTCACAGAGGACCGAGCGGAGATGGAGTGGTTATTCAACTGGGTAGTCGGCTACGACCGACATCACCTTAGGGCGCTGCCAGTCGTGCAGCAACGCCCCATTGAAGAGGACGTCGCCGAGCCGCCCGAAACCGGATCAAGAACGCAACATCTAGTAGCCGCTTCGAAACATCTGGAAAGAACGAAGGAGCCGCCCATCGCACGGCGCAAATTCGATAGACGACCTTCTCATACCAGAGGCGGCGCCAGACGCCAGCTCATTGGCGAGCAGATTGGACAAACGCGCATACTTCAACTGCGGGTATTTCAAACACAGCAAGAAGCAGAAAAATGGGCCAGAGAAGGTGATGACAGACGGTTTCGTTTCGCTACCATTGGCAGCGTTGGATGGACACGCGCACTCGACGAAGAAATGAAAGTAGTCCAACACGCGCAATGCGCTCCCCTTTCATCTAACGAATGATTGTGATCAACTTCTGATATGTATCAGTCCCTGCGACACCCGCACGACTCTGATATGGATCTTACGAAAGTGCTACCTTCGTTTGACCGCATCGTCGGTTCACTCGCCAGGGTAGAGCTATACACCTACGGGAGCAGTGTTCCTGAGGCTTCGCTCATCGAAGTTGCTTGCTGGATGACCGATAACGGCTTAGCGGCGTTTTTTGGCCTTGCCGGCTCCGACGAAGGACTGAATCCACTGGTGGACGAACTAAAGCCAGAGGACTGGGACGCCGAAGACGAGCGCCTCGTTGTGTCTTTTGCAGACGCCCTCCGGGTTTGCTGGATATACCAATGTTCGTTCGTCCTTCATCGCGAAAATGCGTACAAAACCATCTGGGATTCGCGTGCCTTCGTACAGTATTTCGAGGCGCTTATGCACCTTCGTCGGGGATGGGCAAGCGCCGGTGAAAATGAGCTATCTGTTTACCAAAATTCGCTTGAGCTGAGTCTCGTCAGCGCATGCATCGCGTTCAAGCGCCAGATGCCTAGATAGATTTGCAAATAGTCCTTTCAATGATCGTCGCAAGGACAGAGGGTTATCTATTGATTGTGCTGTGATCTGTTCAGGAGAGACAATGCTTAGCGAAATCGCGCTTACCATAGGCCTTCCGCTTTTCACGGTCGCTGTTTGCTTAGCCGTGATGGGCATGATTAGCCTCTTCAAGGCGCGACGGAGACGGCGAGCTATTGAACGTGGCGTTAAGGATTTTGTAAACCAGGTGCGCGGTTGAGATTGCGAAGCTCGAAACGGGTGCTTGTAAAAAATAGCAATTGAGAACTCCGCCTCTCAATTTCGGCGGGTTAGCATATCAATCGGATTTGAAATTCGACTTCGACGTTTGAACATGTTGACGGCGATCTCGCGGATCACAGCGTTAGATAGCGTCTCCGATTCTATTCCCGCTCTGGTTTGATACTCAACTTGTATGCCGGCTTCCAATACAGAACAGTTTGTAACCACACGGATCTGTCCGCGTTTGCTGTCAACGTACTTGCCTGCGGCTCGAAGAATTTCAGGCAAACTGTCGAATCTAAAGTACGGCTGTACCTCTCGACGCCGAGCCTGACCATCACGGTCGAGAATGGTAATCCTCTCCGGTGAATAATGCAGGGTAAGAATGCCCGTGTACGGCGGATTCGGATCGCCGCATCGAACGATAAACTCATCGGCGTCGGCGATCAATTCAAAAACGGCGATGTTCCGGATTTCTAAAGCCTGACCAATGCACCGAAGGGCGCCGGCGTGGTTCGGAAGATACAGCATCGAACTCCCCTTGGAGCGCCTATTGAGCTGTTAAAACTGACGAAACATACCTTATGAAGAGTGTACGTCGCAAGGAGGTGACCGACCAGTTACTAAGCGCGAGCCGCTGAAGGATAAATTCTCGAGTCCGTGGCATGGCATCCGTAGTAATGCCGCTGAATTCTCACATATTCCAAATTGTCGTTCCGGACAGCCCCTGATCCAGTCGGCGTTGCGCGACCGGCAATCCAGGAACTTCAAATTACCTGGATACTGGCTGGAATAGCGAGCGAGAAATTACGGAATCTTCCAGCGTGACGTCATCGACAACTCGGTTTGCCACTTGGACACACGTAACCGGGCAAAAATACGGTTGCTTGGTAACAGATCAGCACAATCGGCTCGATTTGGCCAAATTACTCCCTGGCATATCCCATGCTCAAACGAGAGGACAACATTAGCCTTCTTAAACTGAAAAGTTTCGGTTTGAGGGTGAAAAGAACGGAGGAAAACATCTGATGAACCAGACAATCAAGCTGCGTGACCGAATCAGACGTATCTCGATTATTTCTACGCTCTACGCTATCGGGCTCGTTGAAGCTTACTATCTTCCACGTTACGGAATTCAGTGGCTGCTTGCTGCCCTGTTGGCTACAGTGCTATTAGCAAGTTTCTGGATTCGATCTCGCTGGAACTGATCGACGAGCTAGAACGACTTCGAGCTGCAAGGGAAAGGCTCGAATCGTGTGATCGACGCCTGATAAATGGCTGCACACGGCTCGAGCCATAAATCTGGGCCAGTTAAAACCGCCTGCGTATTCAAGCAGTCCTCGTCAGAGCGGACCGTCGCTGCAAAGATATGACGCTTCAAAGCTGGTCAATTCACCCGAGAACGTCTCGTTCAATCCGTTGGCCTCGATTGCCTGTTATGCGATTCTGTCGTGCGCGACAAATTAATTAACGTTAGTTGTGATTGGGTGCTTGCGCCGTCGTTTGGAGCTGCTCGTCTTGGGTGAATTCCCGAGGCGCCGGTGTTTCAATTGGCGTAAGCACTTCGAGTTGCACCGGCATCAGTCCAGCCATCCCTAGAGCCCGCGCGGCGGCCCGCGAGAGGTCAATGATCCGACCTTTTATAAATGGACCTCGATCATTTATCCGCACGTCGACGGATTTTCCATTAGTGAGGCTGGTTACCCTTACAATGCTGCCCCATGGCAAAGTCGGATGCGCCGCGGTGAGCTTCTTCTGATCAAAACGTTCTCCACTCGCGGTTCGCTTTCCATGGTGTTTCGCGCCGTACCACGACGCGAGCCCGGCCTCCATTCTAGGTGGCAAAGGCGTAGGGATCATGGCCGGTGTTTCAGGCTCTTTCTCTTCTGACACTTCCTGAGCATTCTCCGGAATCGAAAACTCAACTGAAGGCATGTTGAGTTCTGGCTCCTGAATAGCTGGAGCCTGCCTCAGGATGGCCGGTGTTTGTTCGTCGGCTGCTTTCAAAACGCCGCTGCACCCTTGCAGTATAAGCAGTATTGTCGCGGCTAGGCACCAAGTCACTACCCGCCATTGGACAGATGGCACATAGCACACCGAAATTGTTGTGGGTTTGTAAGGACAGTGGTTGGTCACAGAACCGAGAACCGCCGCAACGACTATGCCCCAAATTCGATCTCGATAAGGCTGGGAGCCTAAGCACGTTAGAGGGTATATTAGGTGACAAACCCAGAGCTAAAATCGTTTATTTTCGTACCACTACGTACCAAACCGAGCGCCATCGGCGGGTTATTCGTGAGCTCTGAAAGGCGATCTGGTGACGGGACGGTAGCAGAGGAAATGTGCGGCCGCGTGGATTGTGTTTCTCTAAAACAGTTCGAATTCTGCCCGCAGCCGTTCCCAGCTCGCCAAACCCGCCAGCCGATGTAAAACAGTGGTCGTCGGCGGCAAAATCGGAAAATTCCGGCGATCCATGCGTGCGAGCGCGTTGCCGGCCGTGATCCACAAGCTGTGGCTCACCTCTTCCGATCGGATAAGCGCTATTTGGTGATCCGGAAGCGCCGCAATATAGAAGCGCGTGTCGAAACGCATCGAATAGATCTCGGGAGTCACCCAGTGATCGAAGTATCTCATCCGAGCCAAGTCGCAGAACAAATTCTCAGCGAGCAAAAACTCCTCGAACTTAAGATCACCGGCAACAATTTTCTGACGTGCAAGCTCGATTCGCTCATGCTCTGATGACTTATGGAGTTGCACCGTTTTACCTGTATCCGTGACACAAAGAAGTAACCCGACTTCTTCAAAGACCTCGCGAAACGCCGCAACCCAGTGACCGAGCGCCTGCTCGGGTTCGTGTCCGCCATTTAAAATTCGTTGCGCTTCTTCTCCGGAAAGGCTGCGGCATCGAGAGAGCATCGCCGGTTTATAATCGTCCGCATGTACCGTGCCGCCGGGAAATACGTAATAACCGCCGAGAAATCGCATTTCCGGCG
>DATIBX010000286.1:0-18717 GCA_035457105.1 Pyrinomonadaceae bacterium | reverse complement strand
CCAAGACCGCCGAAGCGCCGTGTAACTTTCGAGCCTGCACTCTCTGGTTTCTTGACAACCATTCGACCGTAAGCTGACATCGCCTCTGAAGTTCGACCCAGCCGAAAGTTAACGTCACCGATTTTCGCCAGCATCAAATTGGCGTTGAACTTGTCATCGGCAATACCGACAACGGCATTGACCGCTTCGTTCTTCTTGTCGACGCCGAGAAACCCATCCAGCGCCTTCTGATAGTGGTCCAATGCGACGGTGTATTGACCCTGGCGCAGGTATAAATCGCCAATTTCATTATGTGCGGCTGCGACTCCGCTCTGATTTTTCGCGTTGGTGTAAAGATTAAGTGCGTTTCGCAATTGAACCAGCGCCTGGTCCGAGCGCCCGCGCTTCAGGAGACGCCTTCCCTCTCGCAGAGCAACATCTGCCTGATCGGTTTGTTGAATCGTAAAGTTTGAGCCAACAGCCAGAGTCGCAGCTGATGTATAACTGAACGAATTCATCAGAAGTCCGGCACTCAATACGGACGCGACAAATTTCAAACTTCCAATGCTCATTTCATCTCCCCCAAATTCTCAGGCAAGAAACAGCCAACACCTCGCGAGAGCGCCATGTCTCACGCGGAAGGTGTTGTGACCAAATATTCTTTATTGGTGAACTAAATCCAGAGTAGTCACCAAAGTTGAACTCGTCGATGACGCCATCATGATTACTGAGGGTTGAGGATCATCTTTTGCAAGCCCCAAGCCTCGCGTTGACGCTTCGGTTTCCGTTGCAGTCTGCGCCTTTCCAAATCGCGGAGTCTGGGCGGTTTGCAATGGCTGCTTCATCTGTTTTTTTACCATTTCCCACAGCTCAGTGGCGGGACGCAGCGGGCAGGTCGATGCTTTACAAAAACTGACCAGATCGTCTTCGATGGGCACGCCATTCAGTGGTTCACGTGTAAAAACAAAATAGAGTTTTTCGTCGCCAGCATTCGCATCAAAGACCAACCAGCGCAATCCTTCATGCGCACCGGCGCTTGACGGGATCTCGAACGGAACGTGAGCCTGAAGATAGTTACCGGCTTCATCCAGATTGATATCCGGATAGATCATGATGGGTGGTCCATCATTGGTGGTGTTGAAGATATAGAGAAATCCGTCCGTGTTTGTTTCCAGCAGGACGCGAACCCTGTCGCCCTTGTGAAAGACTCGCGTTGGATCGGTTCGTACCGCTAGTCCATTTGTGTCACGAGTGAACAAGGTCAAACCCAGACCAAGGCGGGTCTTATTCACTACCACCGGATCGGTTTTGTCACTGGGTGAGCTTGAGCTCGTGTCAGGTTTCTTAACACCTCCAGTACTCGTGGCCGGACCTGTCGGTTTTGGTCTCCGGCGATTTGCTTTGGCCGGCGCAGTTTGCGTCGATGGTTTTTCTTTGGGTCGGGAAGTTAGAAACGCCCCACGAACATCCTCTTGATCCTGTGGTACAGCTGCATTTACAGCCACCATTACGCCTATCAGACAAAAGACAACGAATGCGACTCTCATTGGTTACTTCTCCTTAGCCTGTAACCGAAAGCCCTAATGCCGGAAAAGTCGGGTTCGGAATTTCGGGTTGACGAGGAAATCAAGGGGATAGAAAACATCATCTTGCGTTTGCAGATATGGAACTCAGTTATGTTGAATGCGAACATCGAAGACGAGCGGGTCGTTGGTTTCTGACCCCACTACCTTCACGGTTACAAATGGCGCATTTCGGTTCGATTCATCCAACTCCGTCGACGGCGCTTTCTGCTGGTACTTTGTTAAGAACGCGTCTAGTTCAGTTTGTTGCGTGGCAGTTAAAGCTTCGCCGGTGACTTTGTCATTGAAGAATGCTGGACTACTCAGAGGTGTCTTCGAAAAAATGATCCTGAAATTATCGGTACCAGGTCGAGTATCCAGCGTTAGGTTATTTCCTGATCCACTGGGAAAGCTAAATTCCTTATCCCGCGAAACTTTGTTGCTCTGTACACCCGACACTGGAAGAGGTTTTGCACTAAGAAAAACTGTAGGCTTATTGTTGTCGCCCGGTCCAACTATATAGAGATATCCATCATCCTGAAAAACAAAATGCATCTTGAACGATTGGCCCGACGCAATTGGTACCAATCCAGCGATCCGGGACGACTCTCCGGACTCCTTTTCTAGTTCAAGCCAATACCTGCTGACATCCCGGGTCGTAGGAGTGGCAGGTAGTTTCGCATCATTGTTTGCGACAGAAGTGTTCGAGGTCCGCGAGCGACTCCACAAATAGACGCCACCTCCAATCGCAACTAACACGACGAGCAAAACAACACCCAAACCAATTATTAAGCCGGCTGCGCCTTTCTTTTTCGCCGGCGCCTCCACCAAAGGACGGGGCACGGATATGGGAGTTGACTCTTTAGGCAACTGCGGAACGGTTACACTTGACTGTTCCAGTTGTGATTCAGCAATCGTGTCTGAAACTTTCGGCGGCGCCGCTGCTATCGAGGGCGTGGTGCTGGCCAATGGCTCAGCAGTTGGAGGCAACACAGTTGCGGACGGATCAAGCGTAATTATTGTTGGAGCATTGGTATCCGACTTAGTTTGTAAGGCTGGAGGTAAAGCAACCGTCTCGGCATCACCTATTTCCCTCAGACCATCGGTGACGTGCTTGTCCGCTGCAGCCGAGCCAAGCGATAACTTTAATTCATCAGCCAGGATTGCGGCAGTTGCCTGCCGATCCGATCGATCCTTGGCCGTTGCGCGCTCAATCGCATCGCTAAAGGCCTTTGGCACATTGGCTACAACTTCGATGAGGGGTCTCGGTTTTGTTGAGATGTGCTCGCGTCGAAGTTCCAGGAGAGTATTGCCGGTAAAGCACCGCCGTCCGGCCACCATTTCATAGAAAACCAAACCAAGGCTGTAGATGTCAGCCCGGCCATCGATCTCCTGATTTCCGTCACGAGGTATCTCGCCCCACTGCTCAGGCGACATGTAGTAAGGAGTACCCAAAACCTGTCCGGCCATGGTCAACGCCGTGTTACCGGCGGTATCGACTCCGGCAATCTCTCTCATCTTCGCAATCCCGAGGTCCAGAAGTTTAATAACTGGAGCTCCATTACCAGTGGGATTTCCAACCATTATGTTTTCAGGTTTTAGATCTCGGTGCACAACCCCCGTTGCGTGCGCAGTATCGAGGACGCTCATTATCGGCGCCATGATTTCAACCGCTTCGCGAGGAATGAACCGTCCTCGCTTCTTAATTTCAGCGTCGAGTGTATGGCCCTCCACGTACTCCATCACCATATAAATGGTACCGTCCGCTGCAGTTCGTAAGTCATAAACGGTAACCGCATTCTGGTGCCTAAAACGACGCGCAGCCTGGCCTTCCCGGCGAAACCTGCGTAACCATTCAGCGTTAGAGCGAACTTCAGGCGGGAGAACTTTGATGGCAACACGATCGCCCAAAAGGATGTGGCGTGCCCGATAAACAGCACCCATGCCGCCTTTACCAAGCAAGGCTTCCATTTGGTATTGCCCGTCCAAAACGGTATCTACCAACGACGAGGGGTCGTCTTCGAGTACCTCTCCATCGACGGGACAAAAGCTTACGCTGTCATCGAATTTTGCTTTGCAGGCGGCGCAATATTTCATTCGGGGCTAAACCAACCTGGCCTTTGAGGTTTGTAGTCTAGCATTGGTTGAAGTCAAGTTTATAGGAATTAGGGGCCGACTTCTCAACGAATATGGGAGCTATTGGACTTATAGAACCCATTCTCAATAGATCTTCCGCGCGTAATCTTCAACCATGCGATCGCTATTAAAGCGAGGAGCCAGAGTCTTAATCGCGTGTTTCATCATCGCCACCCATCGATAAGGCAGTCCTGAACTGTCGCGATCGTAATAAGTCGGGATAACCTCCTGCTCTAATACGCGATAAAGTGACTCAGCATCTCCCGCATCAATCAAGCCAACGTCAGGACTGTCATCTCCATTACCGATGGCAAAACCATTAGAGCCGTCATACGCTTCAAGCCACCAGCCATCAAGTATAGATAGATTCAGTCCGCCATTGATTGCGACTTTTTCTCCACTCGTGCCCGACGCTTCCAGCGGTCTTCGCGGCACGTTTAACCAGACATCCACTGATTGGACCAACTGCCGAGCAATCTCCTGATCGTAGTCTTCAAGGAAAACTGCGTGCTGTCTTACCAGCAGGTCATACTTCCACTGAGCTAGTTGTTGGAGCACTCTCTTCGAGCCCTCGTCCTGGGGATGTGCTTTGCCCGCAAATACGAATTGTACCGGTCGATCCTCACTGTCAATCAGACGTAGCAGCCGCTCCTGATCCGAGAGGATCAGATTCCAGCGCTTGTAACCCGCGACCCTTCTGGCAAACCCGATGGTCAAAGCCTGCGGATTAAAAACTGTGCGCGCCGCCTCGACATAATCGGCCCGCTCGCCTGCAGCCTTGCGCGACAACACCGAGCGATAACGGACGAATTCGATGAGGCGTTGCTTTAACAGTGAATGAGCAATCCATAATTCCTCGTCCGGCACCCTGGCCACCGAGTTTTCCCAACGTCCGCGATCTCTGAGTTGTTCATGCCAGTCATGGCCCACATACTTTTCAAACAAGTATCGCAGCAACGGCGAAATCCAGGTTGGAGCATGCACTCCATTTGTGATGTGGGTAATCGGAATTTCCTCGAGCTTCTTGTCAGGCCAGAGTTTCTGCCAGAGAGCTCGTGACACCTCACCATGCTTCAGGCTCACACCATTTGTGGATCGGGCCATCCTAATCGCCAGAGGGGTTAATCCGTAGCGTTCCTGATCATTGTTTGGTTCAACTCTCCCGAGGCCAAGAAATTCATCCTGTGTTAGACCAAGTTGCTGCAGATACGTCTCGCCGAAACAACGCAACACTAAGCCCGAATCGAACTCATCGTTGCCAGCTGCTACGGGCGTATGAGTGGTGAAGACGCACTGTTCGCGGACTTGAGCAATCGCCTCCTGCAAACTGCAGTTCTGCGCGCTCATGACCTCCCTTGCCAATTCCAACGTGAGAAATGCCGAATGACCCTCATTCAAATGAAAGACGTGGGGAGTAATGTTCAAGTGCCGCAACAATCGCACGCCACCAATGCCAAGAAGCATTTCCTGTACAATCCGCGTCTCTCGGTCGCCCCCGTAAAGATGACCAGTGACCCAGCGATCAGTTTCAGCGTTCTCTGGAATGTTCGAGTCCAACAGATAAAGCTGTACTCGCCCCACATTAGCCTGCCAGACCTGGGCCAGCACTTTGCGATCGCGAATTGATACTTCGATTTGGACAGGCGTATCGTCAGTATTTTTGACGAGAGAGATTGGTAACTCGTCAGGACAAGTCTCGCCGTAATACTCTTCTTGCCAACCGTCATTCCGCAAGCGCTGGCGAAAGTATCCGTATCTATAGAGTAGGCCGACTGCGATCAGTGGCAAACGCAGGTCACTGGCCGATTTCAGATGATCGCCTGCCAGGATTCCCAAGCCGCCCGAATAGAGTGGCAGCGAATTATGAACCCCAAACTCGGCACAAAAATAAGCAACGGGACGGTCAGGGGTAATCTTGGGTAACTGTCCAGTTCCTGCCCAGGTTGCAGACGGAGCCATGTAAGCCGTGAAGGCTTCATCGAGACGACGAATGCGCTGCAGATAGACCGGATCGGTGGCGGCTTGAGCCAAACGGAAGGTCGACGTTTTCTTCAGAAGTTCTCTCGGGTTGTGCTCGCACTCCTCCCAGACTTCCGGGTCGAGATCTCGAAAGACACCAGGTCCATCAGGCGCCCAACTCCACCAATAATTCCAGGCCAAACGCTCGAGCGGTGACAGCGGGGTCGGCAATGAATTGTCTTCACTGAATTTCTTCTCTATTTCGGCCGTGTCAATCATTCGTACTCAGGTTCTCATCTTCCCTAACTCAAAATATATAAAAGCAGGCACAGCAAGGCAGCAAAGTGGGAGAGTCTACTAGAATTTCTGGTACTCCAGAAATACGCGTGCGTCTCTTTCCTGGAAAAAGACCAAACGCACCTCGTGAATTGAGGTATTTTGGAGAAGAAAAGACTTGATTGCCGAAGAGGAAACAGCGGCGGCTTCAGGCTTGGGGTACCCGAATGCCCCGGTAGAGATAGACGGAAAAGCGACACTCGCCAGTAAGTTTTCGGCAGCAATGTTCAGGCTATTCGTATAACAGGCTGCCAGTCGCTCTTGCTGACGTTCTGGATTTCGACCGTAGATCGGACCGACAGTGTGAATAACATAGTTCGCTGGCAAGTTCCCTGCTGTAGTAATAACGGCTTCGCCGGTAGGTAAGCCTTTGGGAAAGGTTTTGCTGCGAAGCTCGCGACAAGCTTCCAGGATGGCCGGACCGCCTGCATCATGTATCGCCCCATCAACACCACCGCCACCCAGCAACGTCCAGTTCGCCGCGTTCACGACCGCATCCACCTTTTGCTCGGTTAGGTCCCCGACCAACACTCTTACCCGCGCATCGAGAAACGAAGCCCTAGCCTCGGAGTTATTCCTCATTTCGCGGTTCAGTCCTTACTTCATCAAACATGTCTTGCCGCCGCAGAGCTTCGGCAACGCCTTTAGCTTTGTGTTCGGTTAAGGGATGGTTGGGGTCGACACTGGCAATTTCAAACATCCGGTCATCGATCATTACGACACCAAGAGAACCGAGGGTCACTCCCGGTGAAATCTGAATTTCATCCATGTTGTGGATCTTGAAGGAACCAGTCTGCTCAACCCAGTCTTCGATAAAGGGGTCGCGCAGCGCGTGTTCGGCCTCTGATTCGGAAAGGTAAGCGCCTTCTACTATTAGACAGTATTCACGCACTTCAGAAATTGTCGTGAGCCATTTTTTGGGCTAAGAGCATGCAGCCAGGGTGATCCGACACGGTAAACTTTACCACCGGACTTTATCTCTCGCAAAGAAGTTTTATAGGTTGGGCGCCGTTTCAGGAAGTGGTCGATTACAGTATCCGGTCTGGTTTCTGTCCTAGAGTCTGTCCGATCGAAAATGCCACCAAGTCGAGGACCTGATGGCATTTTGCACTCAGACTCTTGCGACGGAGGTCAATAAGCTCTTGCAAACTCTTCACGCAGGCGAGTGAAGTACGAGTCAAAGGTGACAAAACCATTCACTCCTTGAAAGAAAGCCTTTCCGCCTGTGTCATCACCCAGTCTTTTCAAAGAACTCTGACCGTAGCTGGCGGCCAGATTGCTGCGACTAGTTAGACCAACACTCGGCGCGTAGAAGCTATAGACAGCAACGCGACGACGATTTGCTTCCTTGATCACACGTTCCAGATCAATTGTCTGTCCGGCAGCCGTTGCGTCGAACCCTCTGGAGATATCCAGACCGTCGGATATCAACAGGATAACGTTCGCCTTTTTTGCTTCGCTATCAAATTTCTTCAGCGCTTCGAGGACTTCAACGTACGGATTGAACGGTGAGCTACTCGTACTTGCGGTCGGGATTCGCAAAGATCCCGCAGCCTTATTCAAATCGGTCGTAAAAGGTTGTCGAACCTGGAGTGATCCAGAAGTGATGTAACTCACCATCACGCTTGAACCGGCCGGAAGTGACCGAATGAAATCCTTCGTTACTCCAATTTCATTACTGACTTGCGAGATCAGGTCATCCTGAATCAGTATCGCAAGGTTAATAGGTTCGATTGTTTGAGTTCTTCGTAATGCTTCGTTATCAGGGTTCGTTACTGGCTTGCTATACCCAACTCCAAGTATTGCAAACATTAACAATAACGATCCCGTTAAAGACAAAATCCTTCGGTAATACATAACTTTCATGGCTCCAGCCTTTAGAGCCCCTTTCACCTGAAACTCAGATGCCCGACCACCCAACAAAGATGGCCAAACTGCTTTGTAATAAGGGGTGATACAAGGAACAGAGCAAACTTGCGTTTAACCGCGGCGGTCAGATAAATTACAGCCAATCACGGAGCACATCCCGCAAAAATCTGCTGAAACGTTTCGATCAAAGCGGATGGGTATCCTTCGCCAAAATTCGCATGCCTGAAAGGAATCACACGTATGAAAGTCTTTGCGACTGAAGCCATTCGGAACCTGGCTGTCATTGGACATGGCGACGCAGGGAAGACGCAGCTCGTTAGCTCTCTTCTCTTCGTCGCAGGCGCCACACCACGCTGGGGTAAGGTTGATGAAGGCACAACAGTCACCGATCATGAAGAAGATTCCATTGCTCGAAAGATCACATTAAACACTGCGCTTGCACATCTCGAACACCGCGAAACAAAACTTAATTTAATAGACTCTCCAGGATATGCGGCTTTCATCGCACACGCTCGCCCAGCACTTCGGGTAGCTGACTGCGCGATGGTGGTAGTAGACGGCGTTAAGGGCGTGGAAGTACAAACCGAAAAGACGTGGGCCTATGCCAATGAGTTCATGGTTCCGCGCGTGATGGTGATCACAAAACTTGATAAGGAACATGCAGATTTTGGAGCGGCATTGCAGAGCGCTCAAAATACCTTCAGTAGAGCAATCATTCCCTTCACCTTACCGATCGGGAAAGAAAAGGACTTTCGAGGCGTCGTAGATGTGGTCCATATGAAGGCTTATGAGCTGAGTGCTGATGGACAGGCGAAGGAGATTGACATTCCGGCAGAAGTCCGAGACCTGGTTGATAAGACTCGCGAGCGGCTGGTGGAGTTAGTAGCCGAATCAAACGACCAGTTGATGGAGAAATACTTCGAACAGGGAACGCTTGATGAAGCGGATATTCTTCCTAACATCAACAACGCTATTGCCCAAAGTAAGCTGTGTCCCGTTTTCGCGGTCTCGAGCATGACTCAAGTTGGGCTGCGCGCTCTCCTGAATGGCTTAGTCGACTATGCTCCGGATCCAGCCCATCACGAAGCTGAATGGGGCCGGCCAGTTGATGCGGGTCCGGACGCTGAAAGAATCTCACGCAAATACAGCGATAGCGAACCTTTATCGGCCTACTGTTTCCGCACCATTGCTGATCCCTTTGCTGGTCGAATCAACGTAATCAAAATCATGAGTGGTCACCTGGGGACGGATGCGAATGCACTGAACTCCAGTAGAGGTGGCATGGAGCGTCTGGGCGCGCTGCATTTGATCCAAGGCAAACAGCTGGACAAGGTTCCAGAAGCGCATGCGGGCGATATCGTAGCCTGTGTAAAGTTAAAAGAAACCCAGACAGGGGATACACTGTGCGATAAGCAATCGCCGATCGTCTACGACCCGGTTGAATATCCAGAGGCCGCTATCGCGTTTGCAATCGAACCCAAGTCACGACAGGACGAAGAGAAAATCAGCGTCGCTCTCCACAAGATTCTGGAAGAAGATCCGGCTCTTCATTTTTCACGTGACGCTCAGACCAAGGAGTTTTTGCTCTCCGGATCTGGTCAGCTACACGTCGAGACCGTGGTTGAGAAACTGCGGAAACGATACAGCGTGGAGGTAACTCTACATCCACCTAAAGTACCTTACAAGGAAACGATCACGCAGCGAGCTGAAGTTCAGGGTCGACACAAAAAACAGACGGGAGGACGCGGTCAATTCGGTGATTGCAAATGCGTTTTCGAGCCTCTACCGAGGGGAACTGGTTTTGTCTTTGAGGACAAGATCTTCGGCGGCTCCGTACCGCAACAATTCCGACCGGCAATTGAAAAAGGAATTATCGAAGCCGCCAAGTCCGGAGCCATTGCTGGTTATCCCCTTGTAGACTTCAAGGTCCAACTCGTCGATGGTTCTTATCACCCAGTCGACTCAGATGAACATTCATTCCGCGCAGCCGGCCGGAAGGCATTTCGCGCTGCTATGGAAAAAGTAAAACCATCGTTGCTCGAGCCAGTCATGGATGTGGAGATTGCCGCGCCCCAAGAGTTCAGTGGCGACATCATGGGAGACTTGAACTCCAGACGTGGTCGCGTGCAGGGTATGGAAACAAGTGGTAAACAACAGTTAATTAGAGCCCAGGTACCCATGGCTGAAATGCTTAACTATCAATCGACCTTGAATTCGATCACGGCCGCACGGGGCTCGTTTCACATGCAGTTTTCTCACTATGATCCGGTTCCTGGTCAGTTGGCCCACAAGATAGTCGAACAATCGCGCGCTGAGGGACGAATCCGGGGCGGTGAGGAAGACGAATAAGTTCATCATCAAGCGAAAGTTAAAAGGGCCACTCGGGCTAAATCGAGTGGCCCTTTTAAACTGCGGCGTCCTCCGGGGCGCCCGACTTAATCTACTCGTACAAATCGAAAATCAAGGGTGGCCTACAGGTTATTCGGGGGTGTTGGGTCTGCGAACACGTAACGGAGGCCCAACTGGAGCACCGGGCGCACCGGGCAACCCTTCTTTGACAGTGTAATCAGCAGGCACTTCGAACAAGGTCTTCGCTGGTTCGCTACGATTGATATTGGTAAGTTTGTACGTGGTTTCGCCCGTCCTTGGATCGTTGTGACGAGTCATCACGACGGTTTGCAATTCTGGTGAATACCAGCGCTCACTTACAATTTCGATAGGTCGATCGTTACCAATCTCTCCTGCTGGAATAGTAACCGTCGAACGAGTTCCCTGCGCCTTTACTCCCTCAATAACCTGTTCTCCAAGCTCCTCTTTTACTTCGTTGGCGTCGGCGCCTTTTCGCCTGAATACGTAGGTCGCACCACCCACGACACCTGCGCTACTAAACGTTACATTCTCACCACCTGGCAACCCGGCTGGAGGCACTGGTGCGCCTGGCGGCAACGGTGCCGTCATGATTCCACCGCCTCCGCCGCCAGCCGCTGTTCCTCCTGGTCCAACCACCTTGAATTCGAAGCGTTGTCCTTCTTCGACCGGCGCAGCAGTGGAAGCCCCCGGCTTGGTCCATTCAAATTTGAAGGGAGCACTCTTATGGGCCGTATGGGTTCGCGAGTCGAGCGAATAGGTTACGCCTGCAACCGGGTCGTTAATAAAAACAGTCTGCAGTGGGTCACCGACGTTTCCCAACATTCCAAACCCCTTGAGCGTTTGTTCCCGCCGCGTGCGACCTTCACTGTCGCGATATACCTGGCTGGTAATTTTATTGACTATTCGATTGCCATCGCTGAGCGTTTGAATCGTCTCGGTCACAGCCTCAGCTGAGTACGGAGCTCCTTTGACAACTTTTCCTTCGAAGTTAAAGTCCGTAGCGACAAAGACGAAGTCACCCCTTGGTGGCGGCGGGCCTCCTTCAGGTCCCTGAACCCTCGCTTGTCTGATCACGATGTTGGTCTGTGTGGTGGGCTGTTGTGCGAACCCCACACCTATAGCGCACATCACTCCCAACGCTGCCAATAAAATTGCAGAAATTCTTTTCATTACGATCTTTTCCTTTCAAGGCCGCTTATCCGGACGATAACTTACTCACTGCACAAATCTGATTGCATGGGCCAAGCCATCGGCCCCAAATAAGACATCCGCTTTCACCCTCTCGTTGTAACGGTCCATGTTCACAGGTATGCCGAACGTTGCTAAAGCGGACCGTGGGAGCTCGACTCGAACCACCTGTCCCCCATCCTGAAAGTTGGCGGCGCTCATGTATCCGAGCGGCATGAAATCAGTTGCCACCTCACGCGCAACGTGATTTGAAGCCAGCACTTCATTATTCCGGGCAGGACGCTTCCTGGCATTTGATGCGTAAAACGGAGTGGCGTGTCGGCGTCGCGGGATTTCAATTTTCTCGCCACTACTTCTAGTTGCGACGTCGGGACTAATCGGCGTGACAAGTTCGCTTCCCGCAGTGGAAATTGGCAATGTCTGTTGCGGGATGTCAGCCACCTCGTCCTGGATGCGGTTGAACCGGACTTTCGCCATCGCAAGACCAATCACAATCAATAACATCGCAGCAATCGCGCTCAACCAGTATCGAGTATTAACGCGTTTCCTAATTGTGAACGGAGTCACCTGGTTTGTTTGACGGAATGCTTCTCGTAACTTCAATTCCAACTGAGGCGGTGCTTGTAAGCCACCCATGTCGACCGCCAACGCGTTTAGTCCCGCGCTCAATAGCTTTTGATCGCGCAGGCGATCGGAACACTCTGAACATTTAAAGGTGTGGGCCAGCGCTTCGGCACGAATGTCCGCTTCCATCATCTGGTTGCGAGCAAGCTCACTTACAATGATTTCAAATTTTTGACAGTTCATGCGAAACACCCCGCTGACTTTAAGGCAGTCGCTTCTTCAGTGTCGGCCTTACCCGGTCGCAACTTTTCGACCAGCAACGCTCGCCCACGATGTAACCGAGATCTGACAGTACCAATCGCGCACTCGAGAATCTCAGCCGTCTCTTTGTAATTCAGCTCCTGCAACTCGCAAAGAACAACAACCTCACGATACTTCTCGGGTAAGCTCAAAACCGCCTTGCGCACATTCTCAATGGTTTCTGTTCGGGTTAAGTCATCCAGGGGATTTAATTCCGGATCAGCAAGGTCTGCAGAAAATTCATCCTCCGAATCATCACCCAAAGAAATCATTGCCCGTTCACCGCGAAGTTTGCGAAGCACATAATTGCGGGCCACACCCATTAGAAAAGCGCTAACCGACCCCTTATTGGGGTCAAACACATGTCCATCGCGGATTAAGAAGAGAAAGACTTCCTGAGTGACGTCTTCCGCCACTGCGTGCGAGCCGCTCATTTGCCATGCAAATCGGAAAACTCCCGCCTGGCGGCGCTGGTAGAGCGCGGCGAAAGCTTCTTCGTCTCCATCCCTCATGGAACGGAGCAGCTCTGCGTCGTTTAGCTCAGAAAGTGATCTCATTCGGGTTACGAAGTTCGCCTGACACAGCTTATTCGCGAGGATAGGCTCGAAAGTTCCAATAAGTGATGGATCAGAGCTGGGACCCAAATTTCGCCTTGAAGCCAGGAGATTTTAGACGTAAATCCAACCATTCCGCGAACATTTGGGGCGTTTGGAGCCAGATTGTCAACCATTCGGCCACTTCCTCCGCCAGCGACGTTAGGGGCGGCCGTTTCAGTTCAGTCTTCCAATCACGGGCGAATTCCTTGAGCTGCTCTGCTCCATCGCTGTCACTTTCCGCGAGAAACTGACTATATAACTCATCGAGTTTGGTCACCGACTCCAGAGAACGAGCCATCGTGGTGAAGTCGATTTCTCCAGAAGCGAACAACAGGTCCGTTTGCTGCTCACGCCATTGTGCATCGGCTTCAAGCACCCCGGGATGTCTGAGACGCGCACCATGGTCGGCCAGGAGTCTCGCAATCGAAGCCGGACTTTGAGCCCCTCCAGCTCCAAATTTACGAACTAGAGCCGCATTGATCATCAAAAGCTCGGACTTACCTACCGACTCCGCATTCAAGCTCCGCCACTCATTGACAATAACAGCCTCTTTGGTCCGTTGATTATTCTTCATCCTCAATTAGAACCCACGTCCTTAAATGTCCGATAAGCTTCAGCTTGTCGGTGAGGATTAGGCTTCAGTTTAAAGGTGTGAGTCAAACTTCACCGACAAGCCGATGAAGCATGTCGGACATTGAGTGACCGTTTCTCACGATGCGTTTCGTGGGTTAAACTTCGAATAAAGATTGCCATGATAAAACTCAACCGATACCAAAAACTGCTTTATTTCGCCCTACTGATATTAATTCTTGTCGTCGACAATCACGCAGTTGCAGCGAAAGCTCAGGAAGTCTCCAAAATAGCCAAAATTGAATTTGAAGGCCTTCAAAGGCTCTCGGCTGACAAGGTGCTCGCTAATTCGCCACTCAAGATCGGAGATAACTTTGAACTTGCGGTGCTGGACTCGGCAGCTCAAAAATTAATTGATAGCGGACAATTTAAGAATGTCGCCTATCGCACTCGCAACAACAAAGGTCTCGTAACAATCACTTTTCAGGTTGAAGAAACAGCTGTCCCCACCTCACGCGTCATCTTTGATAATTTCATATGGTTTACCGATACAGAACTAATCGCTGCGATTAAACGCGATGTACCTACCTTTTCGGGTTCAGCCCCGGACAATGGTGACGTCGTGCTACGCATCACGAGATCGCTGCAAACTTTTCTGCATGAAAATAAGATTGAGGCCTCTGTCTCTTACATCACCTCGCAAGACTCACCTGAGAGCACGGTGCAGGAGCACGTTTTTAGTGTAAGCGGAATCCCGCTCCCAATTTGCACTCTGCTCTTCCCAGGTGCAACAAACATTTCAGAAGCCAAACTTACTGAAAGCTCGAAAACACTCGTCGGAAGTGAGTATTCGACTAAATTCATCAGTCTCTTTGCCGCCAGGAACCTGATCCCTCTCTATCGGGAGACGGGCCAACTGAAGGCAGCTTTCTCGCCTCCGCTGCCGAAGCTAGAAGAGACTGCCACGTGCAAGAGCGGCGTTGAAGTCAATCTTCCGGTTGATGAAGGACCAGTTTACAAGCTGGGCACGGCAAAGTGGTCTGGCAATGCAGCAATGAGTGCTGCACAACTCGATGCAATGCTGAGCGTAAAGTCTGGAGAGGTGGCGAACGGACTTAGACTGGATAAGGATCTCGCCGCGGCGCAAAAGGCATATGGTCGGCACGGTTTCCTGTTTACGAGAATCAAACCGCACATTGAATTCAAAGACGACTCTCAAACCGTCAACTACCTTTTTGACGTTACTGAGGGATCGCAATATCGAATGGGTAAGCTAAACCTTCTGGGATTCGGTGAAAACATCTCGAAACAGATTATGGAGCGGTGGCGCCTTAAACCTGGCGAAATCTTTGACAACGAATATGCAGAAGAATTTTCTCACAAGGAACTGGGTGAATTGTTGAAGCCGATCTACCAGGAGCGAAGGTCTCAGGTTAAGCCCGTCCCGTCGTTGAAATGGAGCGCTAAACCAAACCAGGAAAACTTAATTGTCGATCTCACCCTGGAGCTGACAAACTAGCTTTTACCAATGGTCCTTCAGCTTGCAACCGACGGAAACGACACTTCGAGCGAGCGGCTCGAACAAGTACGGCAACTGTTTTCGAAAGTAAGTCGCGCATTCGCAGGAAAATCTTTCACACCCTCTACATTATTGGGCCAACCAGATTTGCAAACCCTCGTTGCCTATGCCTGGCCACGACGGCGACGTTTACGAAGCTCGTATGCTCAAGATGAGGAACGTGTGTTTGATGTTGCTGCCGGCGTCCAAGTGCTGGCTTTTTGTCGCTGGCAAAACGAGCGGTACACGAGACCAACCGTGGTCCTATGGCACGGTATTGAAGGCTCGGCATCCGCGGTTTATATGCTGTCATTTGCGAACAAGGCATTTATTGCCGGGTTCAACGTGCTGCGCGTCAACATTCGTAACTGCGGTGGTACTGAGCATCTGACGCCAACTCTCTATCATGGCGGCCTGAGCGATGACTTACGGTCTATTATCGAAGAACTCATTCAAGCAGGATGTAAACAGATCTTCGCGCTTGGGTTCTCGCTGGGTGGCAACATGGTCCTAAAGATGGTTGGAGAATATGGCGCGCAGGCTCCCTCGCAGCTCGTTGCAGCATGTGCAATTTCTCCATCGGTGGACCTGGCCGCGAGCGCGGACCTGATTAACCGCAGAAGAAACTGGTTGTATCATCAAAGCTTTGTGATCAAACTCAAAAGAAAGATTCGCCTGAAATACCGACTCTATCCTGACCTATATGACCCAAGCTTTATCAAAGGGATTAGAACGTTGGAAGAGTTTGATGAAGCTTACACCTCCAAGGCGAATGGATTTGCAGATGCGAGAGACTATTACACTAAAGCAAGTTCGATACGCGTGGCACATAACATTCGCGTCCCAACCTTGGTAATTCACTCTCAGGACGACCCGTTCATTCCGTTCGCTCCGTTAAGAGCGAAAGAATTCAAAGACAATCCACACATCTTGATCGTTGGACCAGAACGTGGGGGTCACGTTGCGTTTGTTTCCCGCAAAACTAACGACGACGACCGCTTCTGGGGCGAAAATCGGGCCCTCGAATTCTTCAGCCTGGCTGCTGCCGAGCGAACTATTTCTTAATCTGCTTGATGAGGCGCAAGGCGTGATTGCGAGCTATCAGAGGAACGTGCTCGTCGGTACTAATATCTGTGAGCAGTGGCAGAAGTTGTTTCGGATCAGACAGTCCGTTGCGTTTGAGCAACGACTCCATCGTCTCCATCAATTTAGGGGCATTAAGTGGTTGATTCTCACGCGCGACCGAGATGTCAAAAACCAGGATGGCCTGGTCCGCCAGTTTTCGATACTCCGCTATCAGGTCGGCTGCGTTTTGATCGTGAGTCCAATTGAACTCTGCAATCCTCTTTCTCTCACCTAGCTGCATACCGATCTTCATCGTTCCCAAATGAGGAAACTGCTGGCTCGATTGGTAGTCTTTTTGCGAATCGAGAAATTTCAGAGCATCCCAGCTAGCACGAATTTTAGCGAGAGCAGCGGCCGAGATTTCCAGCGGTTCTTCTACAGACACATCTTCATTGAGCCGTTCGAACGTTATCTTGCCATGACCTGCCGAGTCGTGCTGGAGGAAGATGTGTTTGACGTAAAACTTTGGCTGGTTGAACTCATAAGAATAGCTGGCGGCGTCAGTAGGAGCCGTGGTTGCTGCGGTTGTTTCGCTAGATCCTGGTCGCGCATTTTGTTTAGGAGATGACAAGTCCTGCGCGTAAGTGAAAAGAGCCGCGCTCAAAACCAAGAGCGCGGCGGAAAGAAATTGCCTGATAAAAGATGTGTTCACTCAAACCTTACCGAAACTAACTTCGAGACGCCTGCATCCTCCATAGTTACGCCATAAAGGGCGCGTGCCATCTCCATCGTCCGTTTGTTATGGGTAATAACGATGAATTGCGTGTTGGCAGACATCTGGACGACCTTATCAGTAAAGCGTCCCACGTTCGCTTCGTCAAGTGGAGCGTCGACCTCGTCCAGTAAGCAGAAAGGCGCAGGTCGATAGTGAAAGATTCCGAGGACGAGCGCGAGGGCGGCCATCGCCTTTTCGCCACCAGACAATAACAAGACATTTTGTAAGCGCTTGCCCGGTGGTTGGGCCACTACATCAATACCTGATTCGAGTACGTCATCGGCGTCGATCAAACTCATTTCGCCTCTGCCGCCTCCGAATAGCTCCTGGAACAGTTCGCTGAAGTTCTTATTAATCTGTTCGAAGGCCTGGCGGAACCGTTCACGTGAGCGCCGCTTAATTTCGCGCAGCGCCTCTTCAGTCGAGGAGATGCCATCGATAATATCCTGGCGCTGAACAGTTAAGAACAAGAGTCGCTCTTCAGCTTCGGCGAGCTCCTCCAGTGCCATCATATTGACTCCGCCGAAGCCATCCAGGCGTGTTCGCAATTCCTCAACGCGACTGTGACTGGAGTCAAAGTCGAAGTCCTCGGCAAGCGTTAATTCGCGTGCTACATCCTCGAGTGATTGGCCCAGCTCTGATTGGCAGTTCTCATGAACGAAGGTCTGGCGCGCTTGAGCTTCTGCTTTCCTGACTTCCAAACCGGCACGAGTGTCTCGCACTTCAGCTGCCTTGCGATTCAAGTCTGACAATTCTTCCGAATAAACATCGGCTTGTTGCCGAGCTTGCTGAAGTTGAGCTGAGAGCTCGGAGATCTGCAGCTCTTCTCGTTCCCGATCACTTTCGACGGTACTGGCTTTTAGTTCCAGATCTTCAATGGAAAGTTTCAACTCATTCCCACGATTCGTCATTTCGGCCAGATCAAATCGGTGTCGTTCCACTCGGGACGCCAGGTCTGCAAGCTCACTTTCAACGCGACGGACTTCCGCTGAGGTGGCTCTCCGGCGTTCGGCAGCGGCAGCGGCAGTAGCGCGCTGACCGGCAAGTGTCTCGCCTTCTGTTTCTGCCTCACGTCTTAAGTCCGCAACCAAAGTAGACGCCTTGATGACTTTGTCGGCAGCGGTTTCCCGAGCCGCTTCTGCAGTTTCAGCATCGATTAATGCCTGACCACGTCGACTTTCAACTTCGCGTCGTTCTTCCTCGACTCGTGCCAAATCCTGGGTGACCACACGCATGTGGCGCTCAGCGCGCTCAACTTCCTGGTGCAACCCGGATGCAGTCAACTCGCGCGTCATAGCTTCGCGTTCTTCACGACCAATCGCTTCGTTTAGCAGAACCACCGCATCTTCAAGGCCGACCAAGCGCGAACGCGCCTCTCGTGCGGTCATAGTTGCGATGTCGACCTCACGGCCCAAAACGTCCGCGCGAGTTTCGAGTTCGCGCAGTTCACGTTTGAATGCCAACAGTCCGGCGCCTTCTTCAATGTCACGGGCATCACCAGCATTTACAAATTGTCCCGCTGCGATCCAATCGCCGTTGAGAGTCACATAAGTCTCGCCCGTTGCGATCGATCTCGACATCGCTTCTTCGAAGTTGCCTGCCAAACGGGCATTCAATTTTTGTGGTAGCGTCCGGCTGAGCACCGTAATCAACTCCTGTGGTGCGCCGAGAAGATCTCTGATGCGAAGGTCTTCCCGCAATTCTTCTTGAATACCGATTGACAAGGTCGGGCGTTCCTCTAACTTGCAAGTCAGCGTTGTCACCGTCTCGGTTTCGGTCTGCTCATTTCCACCGTGCAGACCGGCTACGAGAAAGCTTGCCCGGCCACCATTATTTTCCCTCAACCACTGAGCGGCTCGAACCGCATCGTCAGGGGTCGGGACCACAATG
>DATIBX010000285.1:0-7116 GCA_035457105.1 Pyrinomonadaceae bacterium | reverse complement strand
GGCTGAAGTCGTACTTCTCTCGCAGTTCCTGTTTTAGGTGGATGTTCTCGTCAAGTAGACGCTTCTTATCGGCAGCGACCTGTTGCTCGACTTTTAAAGCCTGGGCCATCATCGAGGCAATCACGCTTAGGAATTTAGTTGTTCGATCATAGTCCCGATCAACCCGATAGACTCGGTCGGCACCTAAGGCACCGATTGCGACACCATCGATCACAATCGGAATACAAAAGAAACTCATCTCTCTTTTGCTTCCGATGGGCTCCTGCGTGCGTAGGCGGTTCAAGAGCAGCGGTTCTTTGCTTGTCTGGGGAACCACCACCGGCTTTGCGCTTTCCACCACTCTGCCGATAACCCCCTCACCAACCTTGTAGGTCACCCGTCGCGCCGTCTCGAGGTTCAGGCCATAGGTGGCGTAGAGCCGAATTTTCTCAGTATCAGGGTCGTGCAGCATGACGAAGCTTCTGAGCAGGCCATGATATTTGCCTAGAATCTCGAGCGCTCGTGAAAAGGCGCTTTGGAGATTGGCCGTGTCCGCAAGTGTGCGACCCAGCTCCACGAGTGTCGCTAGCTTTCTGACTTCGCGTCGTTCTCGTGAAATAAGATCGGCGGATTTATTGACGATCGGTTCTGATGCGACCATGGTCTTCGTGCTCAGAAAATAGTTGTTGACAGCGATTGGGCCTTCATTTGACAAACAATCGCTGCAGTAGGTGGCGCCGATGAGCGCCCAGATTCACAGTCAGTGCTCTTAATTTTGTCCAGGAATCCCGGTCGGTTCAATCAAATCATCTTAGAAGCCCCGAAATTGGCGAGTCAAAGTGAAAACTTTTATATACGAATAAATCAAACCATCACTTCAACTGTATGACTCGACCGACAAAAATGTACCGCCCTCCCGAAGTTGCGACACAAATGTCTCGACCTGCTGGCCACGAAAGCAATTTCTCAAATTCCAGTGACGCCCATTTTTATTGGGTTTGACAAAAAGCGAACTGATCAACCGACCGATAAATCGTTTTATGGCGGGGAGGATACCACTTGAGCTACAAGAATGTGGGCCTAATCTGAGAGACGGACATTTTTGTAGCCACTGAACGACGCTCACTCTGGCGCTTACCCGTCAAACCCTTAATGAATTCGCAAATATTTCGGCGGCAATCAGGCCTGGGCTTCTGGCACATTGGTTGTTGTCGCGTTAAGGGCCTTCATTCCAAGGCGACTAAAAAGTTGCCGAACGAACAAAAATTGAATAGCTGGATCCAGCGGCTCGGGGCGGTAGCCCGACTGTGAAGGAGAGGGCTGGTGCCTTCAATTGGTCGCCCGGGGACGTAGCTCCTCATTTCGCCTTGTGATTGTGTCAGTTGGGGAAGGGGGCGGCCACGAAGTGCCGCCCCTACATAACAAATCGCATCGTCGTCCACGGAAGAAACCTTAGGAGGTGACTCTGAAATCGAACAACCAAGGGCACAAGGCCTTTACAATCCCCAGTACGAACACGAGTCGTGCGGTGTCGGCTTTGTTGCCGATGTAAAAGGGCGTCTCTCCAATAATGTCGTCGCCAACGCTCTCAAAGTCCTGGCCAGCCTGGGACATCGGGGAGCGTCTGGCTCCGAGCAAGACACTGGAGATGGCGCAGGAATTCTCACCCAGGTTCCGCACGAATTTCTTGTAAATGAGTTTGCCAAGCTCTCCGTAGTGCTTCCCGAACGCGGCGGCTACGGCGTAGGAGTAGTGTTTCTTCCAACCAGTCAAACGGGTCGAGAAGAGTGCGAAAAGATTCTGGAAGCAATCGCAAACGAAGAAGGCCTGACGGTTCTGGGGTGGCGGTCTGTTCCTACCAACGACGAGAATATTGGTCCATCCGCGCGCAACTCACAGCCCCTTATTCGCCAGGTTATTCTTACTAGCCAGGAACAAAAGGGTAGTGCGTTCGAACGGAAACTGTACGTTGTGCGGCGGCGTGTGACCTCGGCTGTTCAGCGCTCCCACATCGCTGAGCGATCACATTTCTACATCGCAAGCTTGTCGCAAAACACCGTCGTCTACAAAGGAATGCTGAGAGCCTGTCAACTGCCAGCGTTCTATCCAGATTTATCAGCCTCAAGCTATAAATCGTCGCTCGCCGTGGTGCACTCGCGGTTCAGCACTAATACTTTTCCGAGTTGGCCCAGGGCCCATCCTTATCGCTATATCGCTCACAACGGCGAGATCAACACGCTGCGGGGAAATATCAACTGGATGCGGGCTCGCGAGAGTAGTTTCCAATCGCAGTTGTTTGGAGAGGATCTTAATAAGGTCTTGCCCATTATCGATGCTGACGCAAGCGACTCAGGGATGTTTGATAACGTACTCGAGATGTTGGTCCTGTCAGGTCGTTCTTTGCCACATGCCCTGATGATGATGGTCCCGGAACCTTGGACAGAAAACAGTGCTATGAGTGATGAGCGTAAGGCGTTTTACGAGTATCACTCTTTGTTGATGGAACCATGGGATGGTCCGGCCGCGATCGTGTTTACCGACGGCTTCAGAATTGGCGCAATGCTCGATCGCAATGGCCTGCGCCCGGCTCGGTATTACGTAACCGAAGACGACACGGTTGTAATGGCTTCTGAGGTAGGCGTGCTTGATATAGCTCCGGAGAAGGTGTTGGCGAAAGGGAGCATCAAGCCGGGTCAAATGTTCCTGGTCGACACAATTCTCGGCAGGACGATCAACGACGAGGAGTTAAAGCACGAGCTGCAAAGTGCCCTACCTTATCGCGAGTGGCTCGAGGCGAACACCGTACACCTTGATCGCTTACCGGCGCCGCCGTACGTAAGTAATCCTCAGCCAGATCTCACGCAAACGCGACATCAACTCTATGGCTACACACAAGAGGATCTGAAAACTCTGATTGAACCCATGGCTCTCAAGGGAGAAGAAGCCATTGGTTCGATGGGTTCTGACACTGCGCTCGCGGTGGTCTCAGATCGCCCCCAATTGCTCTATAACTATTTCAAACAGCTGTTTGCTCAAGTAACCAATCCACCCGTCGATGGAATTAGAGAGCGTTTGGTCATGTCGGTGGATACGAGTATTGGACCAGAGGCGAACCTCTTGGAACCGTCGGCGGAGTGTGCGCGACAGATCAAAATACCTTCGCCAGTTCTCACCAACGAAGACATCGAAAAGTTGAGACTACTCGGTGATTCGGACAGCGCCTGGGGTAAAAACGGGTTCAAGTCGATCACTTTATCGATTCTCTTTGAAGCAAATCGCCGTGGAGATGGCCTCCGCTCAGCCCTTGATGATCTGTCGATGAGAGCCTCCTCGGCAATCGCCTCCGGATATGACGTCATCATTCTGTCTGATCGTGACGCTGGTCCAACGATGGTCCCGATTCCAGCTTTACTCGCCGTCTCCGCTATTCACCATCACTTAATACGAGAAGGCACGCGAACGCAGGTTGGTTTGATTGTGGAAAGTGGTGAAGTGCGAGAAATCCATCACTTCGCACTCTTACTGGGTTACGGCGCAGCGGCGGTAAACCCCTACCTGGTTTTCGATACCATCAATTTAAGGGTGCGCGATGGCTCGCTGCCTATCAACGCTCGCGTGGCAGCGAGCAATTATGTGAACGCCGTAAATAAGGGCGTCATCAAAGTCATATCGAAAATGGGTATTTCGACTACCCAGGGTTATTGTGGCGCTCAGGTTTTCGAAGCGATTGGTCTAAGCGAGCGGCTGATAGACAGATACTTCACCTGGACTCCGTCGCGGATAGGCGGCATAGATCTTGACGTGATCAGTGAGGAAGTTGCCGCCAGACACCGACGCGCGTTCAACGAGCCTGACTCAAGTCGCCGGCTCGACAAAGGAGGTGAATATAGTTATCGCAGTGATGGACCACCTCATCAGTACACACCACAGGTCATCCACAAGCTTCAACGAGCATGTAGAGAAGGGAATTATCAACTCTTCAAAGAGTACAGTGCTGCCATCCATGATTCAGCCCATGGTTTCTCGAACTTGCGAAGCCTGATGGAGTTCGACCCGCGACGCAGGACCATACCGATTGAGGAAGTTGAATCAGTAGCCGAAATCGTAAAGCGCTTTAAGACTGGGGCCATGTCCTTCGGATCGATTAGTAAGGAATCGCATGAGTCGTTAGCTGTAGCGATGAATCGCCTGGGAGGAAGAAGTAACACCGGCGAGGGCGGGGAAGATCCTGCTCGATTTTCTCGGGACCAGAATGGCGATTCGCGGAACAGCGCGATAAAACAGATCGCCTCCGGACGTTTTGGCGTCACCAGCAATTACCTGGTCCATGCCAAAGAGATTCAAATCAAGATCGCCCAGGGTGCCAAGCCTGGTGAGGGCGGTCAGATCCCCGGCTATAAAGTCTATCCATGGATCGCGAAAGTCAGGCACTCGACACCCGGCGTAGGCTTAATATCGCCTCCACCACATCACGATATTTACTCGATCGAGGACCTGGCCCAACTAATTTACGACCTGAAAAACGCCAATCCGAAAGCGCGCATCAGCGTGAAGTTGGTCTCGGAAGTAGGCATTGGGACCATCGCAGCCGGTGTGGCCAAGGCACGGGCGGATGTCATCCTGATCAGCGGGTATGACGGGGGAACTGGCGCAGCGCCTTTAACGAGTATCAAACACGCCGGAACTCCGTGGGAGCTGGGCCTCGCCGAAACACATCAGACCCTGTTGCTTAATGACTTGCGAAGTCGTGTGAGCATCGAGACCGACGGACAGTTAAAGACCGGTCGCGATGTCGTTATCGCTGGTCTACTGGGAGCGGAAGAGTTTGGTTTTGCCACCGCGCCCTTAATTGCGATGGGTTGTGTGATGCGGCGGGCTTGTCACCTGAATACGTGTCCGGTCGGAATCGCAACACAAGACCCGAAATTGCGCGAGAAGTTCAAAGGTGAACCAGAACATGTAATGAACTTCATGAACTTCGTCGCAGGGGAAGTTCGTGAACTCATGGCCCAACTTGGTTTTCGTACCTTTAACGAGTTAATCGGACGTTCGGACTGCTTAATTAAACGGGAGACGGATCACTGGAAAGCTAAAAACTTGGATTTGTCCGCTATCTTTTATCAGCCGCAAATCGCAGAACATGTGGGACGCTATCGACAGTACCCGCAGGAGCATGCGCTCGATTCGACAATTGACGTTACAAAGCTCATCCCTTTGTCGGAACCAGCTTTGACAAAGGCTGAAGCTATATCTGAAACGCTTAAGATCGCAAATAGCGACCGGTCGGTTGGGACCAGGCTCGGAAGTGAAGTAACCAAGCGGTATGGTGCCGTTGGTTTACCTGATGACACTATCAATTTGAAGTTTGTTGGCTCAGCTGGCCAGAGCTTTGCTGCCTTCATACCAAAAGGCATCACCATGACGTTAGAGGGCGATGCCAACGACTATATTGGCAAAGGCTTGTCGGGAGGAAAGATCATTGTGCGCCCACCGGAGACAGCTTCGTTTCAGGCTGAAGAAAATGTGATTGTGGGTAACGTGTCCTTCTACGGGGCGACGAGTGGCGAGGCTTACATAAATGGAGTGGCCGGACAGAGATTTTGTGTACGAAACAGCGGCGCTAATGTCGTTGTTGAGGGTATCGGCGACCATGGCTGCGAGTACATGACTGGTGGCCGGGTCGTGGTACTCGGAGAGATTGGTCAGAACTTCGCCGCTGGGATGTCTGGCGGGATTGCATATCTGTTCGGCGAGCGCGAAACCCTGTTGCCGCTTTGTAATATTGAGATGGTGACCTTGCTGCCGTTGGACGATGAACACGAGATCGAGACAGTCCGTCAACTCATCACCAAACAGGCCGAGTACACCGGCAGTCGTCGAGCTACGGAGATCTCAATTAACTGGGAGGCGTCGCTGCCACTCATCGTGAAGGTTCTGCCGAATGAATACGGCCGCTACCTTGAAGAACAGGGACGACCAACGTACCCGCTTCCTGAACTCACGGACGCAGCAGACTCCAAAACCGCTGCTTTAAGCTTAAGCAGAGCAGGTTAAGCACCGAAAACCTCAGCCTTTCTGAAACAATCCTTTGCGTCTGATAATACATATTATGTTGTCCAGTTGTCCTGTTGTCCTTTGTCCTGTTGTCCTTGGAATGCGGCGGTCCGGCGTCGCTTTTCAAACCTAGGCCCGTTACGTAAAAGTGCTGACAGTTGTTACCTAAAAGTCATTGCCTTTTGGCGAATCATGTAATTGTCTAGAGAGGTCAAAACAGAACGACTTTCGACTATAACGCAATTGTATGAACGGTCATCTCTCTCCGGAAAGTATATTTCGTTGGCCTCCACCCTGGACAACCCTTCACGTTCGCAAAGCCATTGCCGTTCACTGCTGCTTCTGGGACTTGGCATCGAGAAAGTCGTTGATCATCGGGAGGATCGTTTGCCGGCGGTTCATCAGCGTGACGTGTGTTGTATCGGGCAAAATAGCCAGTCTGGACTCCGAGCGCGCCCGCATATCGCCATGTAACTCCCCGCCTTTGAGGCGGTACATTTCCGCTATATGCTCGAGCCGCACGCCGTCGGCGTCGCCATGAATGAAGAACATCGGCGCTTTGGTAGCCTTGAATTTGTCGGCCCCGAAGTCGTACGGTTTCGAAACCATCGCGACGACGTGCTTGACGAAGTCCGGGAATTCGTTCGGTGTCGGACTCAGTTTCTTATACTCGATTTCGATGGGCGAGCCTTTGAAGGCTTCCGCCGTGAGTTTGGCGAGTGCGTCAGCGCCTTCCTTGACCCAGCCGTCGCGGCGGATCACGGCAGAAATGCTGACAATCTTTCTCACCTTTTCCGGATGGCGGATCGCACACTGCATCGCAACGCCGCCGCCCAAGCTGTAACCGACGATATCCGCGTTTTGGATCTTGAGATAATCGAGCAGTGCAGCCACATCGTCGGCGAGGTTTTCATAAGTAATGTCGCGGTTGATGTCGCCCGTGCGCCCGTGGCCCTGCATCTCGACGGCGATCACTTTCCGCGTTTTGGAAAGTTCGCCAATCCAATCATTCCAGTCGCCTGAAATTGCCATGAACGCGCCGTGGAGCAACACCACAGGCTCACCGCTGCCGTGGATCTCGTA
>DATIBX010000284.1:0-2719 GCA_035457105.1 Pyrinomonadaceae bacterium | reverse complement strand
TGGACTCTGATGGGTGGACCAGGTCGCTACCGCTCCCTGTACCGACCCGATCCACGTGCGATTCGTACTTTTGAGGCAAACCAGGATCACGCCGAAAAATTATCTTGAATTCTTCTGGCCGATCTGATAATTTCCGCTGGTCGGTAAAACTTAACATTGTAGTATTGGGATGTGAAATAGTCGTAGAACACATGAAGCAACAGTGAAAAAAGGTTATCCGACTTTAACTTAATGGGAATGCCTTGGTGATGTATCTCCAAGGTTTTCTTTTTTTAAAGCATTTTTCCCCACCTCAATCTTCAGCAGCGTAATTCTCAAGACACCCTCAAGAGCGCGATTTGTCCTGCGTCGTACAGACATTCAATCCCAATCAAGATCACGACTGAATGGAGGAACAAACGTGATCAGGGTTTAACGAATGGGATCAGTTTTGCCCTAGAGTAGGAGTGCGCGATTGACTTAGCCGCTACAAGTGTTTACAAATGCGCAGGCTGGTTCTACTTTCCCCAAACACGGATCAGACAGGTCCCCCTGATGCCCCTATTGTCGAATTGCGTTCCCGGCGAACCGCTCTCCAGAGTCACTCTGCCGAGTTGTAACACAACACACCGATTCGTTTTCGATCCATCAAACGGGCACTTCGATCTGGTCTTCCGCGTCCCTAGTAAATTCCATTTGTTTTCGTTAGCCCTGGACCGGTGAAATATGCCAATAGCTACTCTTTCCAATTTAGGCGAACTGATCGAGATCCATCGTTCCGAGCTCCTGTCCAACTGGCACCGCGAAGTTGGTCAACTCCCCGGCGCCGAACAACTGGATGCCCCGACGATCACGGATCACATTCCGCAACTGCTTTCAGAGCTAAGCGAGAATCTGAGATTCAATGGAATAGACGCCAGTCTCATTGCGAGTCCGGCGGAGCATGGAGTGCAACGGTGGAGAGTCGGGTTTGATATCACTGAAGTCGTCGCTGAGTACGGTATTTTGCGCACGTGCATCTACCGCCTCGCCGAGAAGTATCGTCTTCCTCTCGCCACTAATATCGCCTGCGTCATCAACACCGTTTTCGATAACGCAGTGGCGCAAGCGATTAAAGCCTATTCGACTCACATGACTGTTGAGCTTCAGAAACGCCGCGAGGAACATCTGAGCTTTGTCATTCATGACTTGCGCACGCCACTGCAAGCAGTTTCGCTCGCAACGACAATGCTGGAACGTGCATATCCGGATGAATCAAAGACGGAGGTGTTTACGTCGTCCGTATCAATGTTGCGGCGGAATATCGGCAGGCTCGACGCGCTGATCAAACGCGTGCTTCAGCAAGAAGGAAACTTACAACTTGGTGACTCTCCGAAAGTTGAAAAGCGCGAGTTTGATTTGTGGTCTCTCGTCGAGGGTATTGCCCAGGATCTATATCCGATCGCGAGCGATGCGCATACGACAATTGTAAATAATATTCCCGCTGACATGACAATCTTTGCTGACGCTCGCTTGTTGGGCCAGGTCTTCCAGAATCTGATTTCCAATGCGATTAAGTTCACACCGAATGGAAAGGTCATCGTTGGCGCACAAGACGAAAACGGCATCACGCAATGTTGGGTTCAGGATACCGGCGCCGGCATTGACGCGGAACGACTGCACAAGGTTTTCGAGAAACTAGAAACAGATCAACAGCCAGACAAACGTGGCGTGGGATTGGGGTTGGCAATTGTTAAGCAGATCGTCGAACTTCATGGCGGCACAGTGGCAGTCGAAAGCCGCGTTGGTGAGGGTTCGACGTTTACTTTCGAGATTCCGCAATCCGTCCGTTAGACGCTGTATCTTAACTCGCGTGCCGGCCGAGGCGGGACTCTCTTTTCTGCCAGCATAGCTCTTTGATTGGACGCTCGATTGAACTTCGAATTTTTTCTGTTCGCGCTAAACAGGACCTCGTTCAGGAGGGCCGCGAGTTCGTCGAAATCAATCGGTTTGGCCATGAAATAGTCACTGCCAGCGCGGATTGCAGTTTCGTAAGTGGACGGTCCGGTGTATGCGGTTAGAACGACGATGGGTGTGTTCCGAAACCTATCAATAGCCCGAATTCGGCGGATTGCTTCAAGTCCATCGAACCCCGGCAGAGCGAGGTCCATCAGGATGGCATCGGGACGCTCCCTTTTCAGGACATCCAAAGCCTGAGCGCCTGACGCAGCCTCAACAACCCGGAATTCCTCAGATTCCAGCAGGATCCTTAACATTTGCCGAACATCATCATAGTCCTCAACAACCAGAATTGTACGCATACACTTAACGCAGTTACATCACTGCCCCCTTGTCTAATCTCACGCTGCACGACCTCGATATGCAGCGCTAGTTGGTAGAAGTGAGCAATTAGTGTACCGCCAAGCTGGCGTTTCTACTGCGACTCAGTAACGACGTGCCAGGAGGTGAGCCTGCGGTTGAACCGGACAAGCTTAATCGCACGAGCCAGACCCACGAGTTGCAACACTTTGATACCCCACCAGTTCAAGTCGATCTCATACCACTTCAAACCGTGTCGAGCGGATGTCGGAAACGCGTGATGGTTGTTGTGCCAGCCTTCTCCAAATGTCAGTAGCGCCACCCACCAACTGTTGCGCGAATCTTCCTGCGTAACGAATCGTCTTTTGCCCCAGAGGTGTGTCGCGGAGTTGACCAGCCATGTCGCATGAAGTCCGACCGTGACGCGCAGGAAAACTCCCCA
>DATIBX010000283.1:0-5827 GCA_035457105.1 Pyrinomonadaceae bacterium | reverse complement strand
AATTCAAGTCACTGCCATCAAGAAGCTTTGAACCGACGCTGAAATTTTAGAACCTTGATAGTAAAAGGCCGGACGTTGTGTTCATCACAAGTCCGGCCTTAAAGGTTAAAAAAATTACACTAAGATTTTTGCAACGCGGCCAGGGCAGCCAATACTTCTTCACTATGCCCACCCGGACTTACCTTGGCAAACACCTTTGCGATTTTGCCTTTGGGATCAATGATGAAGGTATTGCGAGCTGACAACTTCATACCGTTGTATTCCATCACCGAACCATAAGCATCAGATACCTTTGCGTCAGGATCTGAAAGCAACTTGAAATTCAGTCCTTCCTTTGCACAGAAATCCTTATGCGATTCAGCAGTATCAACGCTAACTCCGAGAATGACCGCGTTTACTGCCTGGTACTTCGCGATGTCGCGTTGGAAGTTGCGTGCTTCGAGAGTGCAGCCGCTCGTGAAATCTTTCGGATAGAAATAGAGCACTACCCATTTTCCTTTAAACTCTGAAAGGCCGGCTTGTTTGCCTTCATTCGTTGTCAAATTGAACGTAGGAGCATCGGCTCCGACTACTGGCATCTCTGTGCTTGCTGCAGCCGGTCGCAGAACAAAAACAGCGATCGCGAGGAACACGAAACCGAAAAGACACTTACGCATACCTGAACCTCCGCAAGAAGAATAGTTAGATTGATAGGGGAACGGAGCAAATATACACGCTCTCCTCCGATGATGCATTGTGCGAGCTAGATTCTAATGTTGAGAGTATTGTGAAATTATTCGATCACGAATCTGCGCCGCCGTCAGCTTTCCGTTTTTCTGTAGTTGATACGCTAACAATGCTTCGTCAACACATACTGCGCAGTGCGACGCATGTTCATCTTCGAAGCAACTATAGAGACTCTTGTGTCCAAACTCTCGATCACAATGGCAGTAGCACGGCAGTTGAGCGATAGTCTGCGGAATCTCGCGCACCGCACTGTAAGCCTCTTTAGCTTTACCAAAAAACTGCTCTGGCGGCAGCGTTGGCCCAAGGCTGCCACGTGCTGGAGCCTCCTCAAAGTGTGCCGGTATCAAATTCTGGTCCACCGGCTTTTCTTCCGGAGAATGGACGTGCGACGGAGCATTACTTACCTGCTGTTGCTGCTGCTGGTGGCCTGATGAATTGAAGATCAACACCACAGCTACCACTACTAGCGCAAGGCCAAAGACTAAAAGCCAGTTTCTTTTCATGAACTTCTCCTGAATTTGTTAGTGCTTATCATGAGCGCCGGTCATATTCATCTTTCCTGGACGCACGCGGAAGAAGAGCTTCCATGATATCGGATTGGTCCCATAGATCGCATTGAGTCCATCCGGCTTCGAATAGAATGTTAAATCAGCCCCAATTGCAAACGAGGCTTTCTCGCGACTCCAAAAGTCACGAGCCATTCCGAAAGTGTAAGCCCCGATTCGAAATGATGGATGGTGCTCGGTAATTCCCAAAAGCTCGCGATCAGAATCTCGCAACAGTTGATTCTTGTCGGTCAGTTCTAAGCGCGTATAAATGTGATTCTTATCCAGAAAGTTCACTGTCGATTCAGCAATGTAGCCATTCAGGTTAAAAGTCTCTCCACCGTGACTCTCGTGGTTTCTTCCCCAGATTAGGCTCGAGGCCCAGCTGCCTCTGTCAAATGGTTTGTTGTAGCTAATCGAAGCGGTTGTGCGGCGAACGTCACCCGGTTCCAGCGCTTCTGGATTCCGAAGGAACCCGTAACTAACTTGCATGGACCAGTTGTCAGTTGGCGCATATGTAAGCCTCGCGGATCGAGAGTTCCACGAACTTGCCTCGAAGTTATACCGGTTCTCGTCAGGTTCACGACCGTTAAAGATCGAGCCTTCGAGTTTGAACCAACGATATGTAAACCCAGTAGTGACAACTCCAAAACTTATATGAGTTGAATCCTGAAGATGATGCGAAAGAGGTGCGGAAGGATTTTCCGAAGCCGAAGCTCTGTGCATAAACGCAGTCGGACCAAGTGCTGGCTCACCCGGATATCCAAAATAGGTAAACCACGAGCCCCGTTCGCCTAGCGGCAAAGTATAAGTTGCACTCAACTCCATGAATAAATCATGTGGATGTTGTCGATCGATTAACGGCTTACCCTTATAGGTCTCGCCAGTTTGAAATAGTAGCGGAGAACCGCCAGGCGGAAACGTAAAAGGCTCAAAACTAAACATGCCCCGTAACTCAATATTCCCGGGACCGAGGCGACGGATCGCTGATGGCATGAACCAGTTAGCTGATTCAAACTTAGTCACGCCTCTTGGCCCACCCTGAGAATTCACTCCGGCGACGAAATTGTAATGAAACATCACGAACCAGTCGTCGATCTGTTTATGCATCATCGGCATCTCGGTAGACGCTGGTTGCCATGATGTGCCTGAACCCATCCGGCCCATGGGAATCAGGTTCGCCGAATCCTGACCGAGATTCAGATACATCCGACCATTCTTCATCGTGACCATCTCGCCCATCGTCATTTCATCGGCGGTTGGCGAGGAAGATGGCGTTGCGCTCATCTTATGCCCAGAGTGGTCCACCATACCTGGCATTGAATCCATTTTGGAGTCGGTTTCAGATCGTGGCGAGGGCGACGGGCGCGGGGTTGGTGTACCAGTTGGCGCCGAAGTCGCAGGGACAGGAGATGGTGAAGCTGATGGGCGCGCCGGCATTTGGTGTCCCTGGTGTTGGGCACATACCGTCACCGTGCTGGAAATCAAAGAAACAAATCCTAGAATCAACAACCCTTGGATCGAAGACATTATTAGAACTCCATACGAAGACGTCGCGCCGCCAGGGCGCAACGTCTTCGTTATCTGGCTGACGCCAAATTATTGTTTTGGCTTTTCAGACTTCATGTTGTCGTGTTTCATTTTCATGTTGCAGCAACCAGAGCCTGTTGAGTGACTCATTTGACTTCCTTCTTTCATGTCGCATGAATCGCCCTGACAGCAGCAGGCGTGTCCGGCGGAATGGTCTGCCTTTGCATCCATCTTCATGTCGCACGAATCGCCGTCACAGCAACAACATCCGGTTGAAACAGCGTGATGATTCTTCATGCTCTTGTTCTCTGATTTCATCTTGCATGAGTCGTCACAGCAACAACAACCTTTTTGCCCATCAGTTTTTGCAGTTGCTTCCTGCATGTGTGCAGCACAACAACACAAGTCCATTGTGTCTTTGTTCTGTTTTTGATTTTGGGTGACTTGAGTTTGAGCGAGACCAACTGCTGTGAAGACAACTAGCAATAGTCCCGTTAGAAGGAAAAGGACTGTACTGGTTCTGATTTTCATTTTAGTTCTCCTGAATAAAACCATTTGTCGCTTACCAGTCATAGGCAGACTGGCACCGAGAGATAAGCGGGAACGCCGCTTATCTTGAACTCGAAACGACGGTTAAATCAGGAAAACGCAGTGAAGGATGTGAGTGGGACCTTTATTAGGAATTGATACGGGCGTCGATGCTGCTTTTCGATGGAGCTTCGCAAGATCAACGGGAAGCAACGCACTATGTGGCGATACGACGCCAGGCGAATCGATCTTCTCCTGTGATACTGCCGCAATCTGGTTAACCGCCAGTGGACAGTCGCTCATCATTTCAGAAGGAAGAGCATTCAAGAGCAACTTGTGCAGCTGTGCTGCGGAACTGTCCCACTTGGGTCGCTGTTTTTTTGCGCAACAGTCGTGCGATCGCATCGCGTGGCAACTGGGGCCGGAAACGACCACATTCGACGCAGTCCGAGCCTCGACAACTGCGCTCTGACCGTAGCTACAACCGAACAGACATCCCGCACCTGCCAACCACAACGAAACGCTGGTCGCCAGGAGTAGACGGAAGATTCGAATTGAGCGAAGCGCACCCATCACGCCAAGTTTAGCTCTCTCCTCAAGAAATTGTCGAGAGAGTGTGATGGATTGTTTCGAAATGGCCGTCGAAACGCGAGATGACTCTAAATTGTCATCAATTCCCAGCGGTTCTGAAAGATCATCCTGCTAACTTTAAGTACTCGAGCCCAAGGGAGGAATTTGAATGACGATCGATAAAGATAGGATCAAAACTCAAGACGACATGGATGAGCCCGCCCCAATGGATCAAATCGAAGCGCGGGTCGACGCGAAAATGAAAAGATTAGAGGGCAAGGCAAAACAAAATGTGGGGGAAGGTTTAAACGATAATGCACTCGCACACGAGGGTAAAAAAATGAGAAAGGAGGGTGAGAAAGAACTAAATAAGACAAAACAAGTAAGTTAAAACTTGAGGGCCCGATTATTAGTCAATTAACAATTGAGCGATGCAAATGTTAATTGAAGGTATTCGGGCCCTTGAGTTATTTACGGCTACTTCAGCCGGTATAGTTGAGCGCTTGTTCTAAAGCCTCTCTTATTTGCGGAGGCGTTATCTGAGGGTGGAATCCGATAAATCGGCGGAGAATATGACCGTCCCGAGTAATAATGAAGCTTTGAGGGATTGAACCCCGGCCGGCCATTAAAAAGGCTGCAACTTCGGGAGTGGCCCAACCGATGTGATAGTCGACGTTGTTGTCCTTCACGAACTGCCGCACGCTTTGAGCCGAAGCATCTGGATCTTCAGTCGAAAGACCGACAATCTCGACGCCACGAGACTGAAATTCTTTATTCAGACGTACGAGTTCTGGTGTCTCAATCCGACATGGACCACACCACGTAGCCCATAAGTTCACTAGCATCACTTTTCCTGAATAATCAGAAAGTTTCAGCTGCGCCCCATTGGCTGACCTCAATTGCGCCTGAAGTACCGGAGCCGGCAGTTGACTCAGGGCTGCTGGCGAAGCGTCCGGCTGCGGAGCAGTACTGGGCGGAGCAGTGTTTGTTGGACCAGCAACGGGACTCGGATCATTGGAGTTACAACTAGACACCCCAAAAGCGGCGAATAAGCTCAACACAATGATCGTTGCTACGATTCGAAGCGGGCTCCAAAATCTATTGATTGGGGCCTTTGATTCTTTAGAGGGCATATTTCCAAGCCTGACTGAAAACCGCAAAAAGAGCAAAGCCCGGCGACACTACTTCTTGCCGAACCTGAATGACTCAAGAATCACGGGCGATTCACCCTTATCGCCGACATCTTCAATGGATGACAACTCGGGTGCGAGAGATGTCGTTAGCATAGTTAGAGTTGCACCCGCAGTCTCGCCCTCTTTACCGGTCGGTAAGAAGATGACGCGGCCCCATAAATGGAGATCGCCTTTTTCAGTGCCTCGTGAAAATCCTTCCCATCTGAACTCATATCCTTGCATGGAGTTCACCTTGGTTGGACCTTCTGAAATCTTCTTGTATTCCGGAATACTCTTAGCGAGCGCGGCACTGAACTCCTCGACTCGTTTCGGATAACTGGGCAAGTCCCCGATAAAGGTTCCCGAGCTTGTATACCAGCCTACCGCGAAATTCTCTTGCGTAAAGTCTGGTGGCAAGCTGCGTTCGACCTTCACGAAGTTTGACGCCCCGGCCACTCCTGCCCGTGGATCGGATTGCCAATTCTTCGGGTAATAGAAAGAGAAATCAAAGTAATGTTCTGCAAGCCTCCCGTCTAATTTGTCCTTAGAGCTCGCGAATTCAACGGTATTGGGGGGCGGGACGAAGTTGTCCTGCGGCGGGGGCGACGGTTGCTCGGTTGGTGATGGCTGCGCATTGATGTTCGCGGTTGTGTTCGAGTTAGCTGGCACGGGCGAAGCTTCGGGAACAGTCCTATTCCCCGCCATCTCATTCAAGCGCGGTTTAATTACGACGAAAAACAATCCGGCCAAGACTCC
>DATIBX010000282.1:0-3307 GCA_035457105.1 Pyrinomonadaceae bacterium | reverse complement strand
GTAAGTTCCTTATAGATCAAGATAATTAGCAGTAATGAGAACCCTAAGGACCAAAGTACCGTAATCATTTTTCGACGGCGACGATCACCAGCTAAAGTCTTTTTACTCATTTTAGTCTCTTTCCTAAATCAACCTTTTTAGTCTCTTTCCTAAATCACTTCTTAGTAAATTATTCTGCTTGGAAGAAAAGTTCCTGAAGATGATATTGCGGACGTAACACCACCGGTCAAAGCACCAAGTAAGGTCGCGCCGATGCGTTGTGAAGAAAATGCTCCTGCCTCAGGAACTTCTACTACATCGTAGGGCATGAGCAATACGTCGGGTTTTTGATTTTTCTTTATCGCTGAATAATCGACAGTGATGAGTTCCTGCTCCAATGATCCAGGTTTTTGTCTGTAGATTCTAACCTCGGAAATTTTGGCCTCTCCACGTGTCCCACCAACCATAGCCAGCGCACGGCTCAGCGTAAGTTGATCGCGAAGAAATACACCACTTGGCGAAACGACTGCTCCAGTTATGTAGATAGGTTCCGCTTCGGTTACCAATACATAATCACCTGGTCTAATAATTGGATTTGCTTCTGGTTTTCCTAAGCGAAGATCTGAGATCTTGACGATTTGGAGTGGAATCTTAGTGCCATCAATGGGCAGCGCCTCGTCCTCCTGACCAGGTTCCGGGCACATCACTGGCTCAGTATGAAGAATTTGAATAGTGCCCGAAGCTCGCTCAGTAAAGCCTCCCGATACTGACATCAGTTCGTTCAAACGAACCTTGCGCTTCATCTCCACTCGCGTCGGCTGTCGGACGGCCCCAAACACGGTTGCAGGCGGTCGACTATTTCGCTCGGTAATTCGAACACTGACTTGGGGATTGTTGATGAATTTCGAATACGCGGCGGCAATGTCTTTCTGTACGGCCTTCTCCGTTCTGCACTTTGCGACAACCGGTGTCTCGAGGAATGGCAGAGAGCTCAGGTTTCCGTCAGAATCAACTTGTGCCGTTGCCGAGAGGTCAGGTTGCCCAAAAACGCGGACCTCGACTACATCCCCCGGACCTAACACATAAGCCTTGATACCTTGGGTATCCAGCGGTGAGGAAGATGAAGAGCTGACCCCTGCGGTGGACGTCTGTTGCGAGTCCTGGCTCTGCCCCATCACAAAAGGCAATCCTATGAAAACTGTGACAATTAGCGCTAGAACATTAATTCTCATTTCGCGACCTCAAACCTCTCTCTTTCACTGGACACCATAAGCAATGGGGGTAACGAAAAGCAAACGCGCGGCGGTCAGGGTAACCGCGGGAAAAATGGATAAGACCTGAAAGTACCTGCCAAAACTTCTTTCAAAATCCCCGGGAACGTCACGCCTGGTTCTCTCACCTCAATCACGTCAAACGGCTCTAATAACACGTCTGGGAGTTCGTTTCTTTTAATCGCTGCATAATCAACTTTGAGCAAATCTTGACGTACAGCCCCAATCTTCTGGCGATATATTCGGACATCTGACAAATTCGCTTCCCTACGCGTACCACCTGCCATTGCAAGTACCCTGCTCAGCGTTAGCCCTTCAGTGAGCAATTGTGAGCCTGGTGAAACTACACTGCCAGTGATGTATACCTGTTCTGCTTCGCTGACCAGTACATAATCACCAGGTCGAATAACTGGATTGGCTTCTACCTTTCCAATTTTCATGTCAGCAATGCGAACGACTTTCAAAGGCAAGTCAGTTCCTTTCAGCGGCAGCGCCTCCTGCTCTTCTTCCGGGCCTGGACACATCACAGGTTGAGTGTGGAGTATTTGGATTGTCCCACCCGCTCGCTCGGTAATTCCACCGGAACTGGCAATCAGTTCGTTCAGGCGCAGGCTTGCCTGCATAGGAACACGAGTGGGCTGGCGAACCGCGCCAAACACTACGGCAGGCTGTCGACTGTTACGCTCAACTATTCGCACGCTCACTTGTGGATCGTTGATGAAGGTCTTGTAAGCCTCTGCAATAGCATTCTGTACCTGAATCTCATCGCGACACTTCGCGGGGATTGGTTTTTCGAGAAAAGGTAAAGAGCTCAAGTTGCCGTACCCGTCTATACGCGAAATAGAACCAAGCTCTGCCACTCCAAACACCTTGATCTCGAGGAGGTCGCCTGGCCCAAGTTGATTATTCACCATCCCAGGAACATCTAATGATTGGGACTTCGACGATGGAGCTTGAGCTTGTGAACTCTGCTGAGCCAAAAGGGGGTTAGCGCCTGAGACAATAAAAGCGAAAATTGCAATTGCCAAACTGATTCTCATAGTCTCCTCCAAATCAATTAACGCAAGTTAGCCGACCTGGACACCTGTGCATTCGATTTCTTATTGGGATCTTCGTGATGGCGTCGTTTCTTTTTTCGCCGGGTTTTGAGCGTTCCCGGAAACACAAAACCAGTAAAGAGTAAGTTGCAATGATCGCACAAAAGGTGATAGATGCCAATCATGCGCAGCGGCAGCGGAGTGCGTTTATAACCACGTCTTATATGGCTACTTCCACACTTTGGACACTTCTTCGAAGGCATCTAGTTTTGTTGATTAATTTTCATTCGGCGTCGCCTTGCGATCCGGATCTGCTGCACGCAAAGCCGCCTTTAACTTATCGATCTCTTTTTCAATTCGCTCAGTTCCTGCGACGCGAACGTCCTCTTTAATCACATCCTGATTCAGGTAGAACAGAGCGTCACGGTATCGATCAATGGCGCGCCTATAATGCCGCTTGAACGCTGATCGTTCGGCGAGTTCAATCCAATGGGCGACCTTGACTGAAGCGACAAATTCTTTAATTGCTGCTTTAGACTGGTGAAGTTCCGCCTCATCGGGATAGATGCCAAGGGCCGAGTCGATGCAATCAAGGGCCTTATTTGCAGTTTCGATCTTATCGAAAGTGCGAGCTCTTTGTTGGGCCTCTCGAGTCAAACTAAGTGAGTGGCCTCGCGCCCAGGTAAGCAAGTGATGCTTGTGCAACAGGCGTACGCGTTCTTGTCCGGCGCGAACCGCAATTCCCTTTTCGCTCCCAGTGCTTCCCGACCGCATCGCCTCTTCGGTACTTGTTAGATAATCGTGACAGAGCTTCGCAACTTCGAAATGTGATTCTGGAGACGAGCCTGGGGAATCAGCCGCGTTGGATTGTTTTTGAATTGTTCTTAAAGCTGCCGAATGAAGAGATGCCGAAAAGGTTTTCTTTTGAGAACGACTGTGACTACCACTTCGCGATTTGGGGTTCTGATTTATGCCATGGTCCAGCAGATATTTGGTCCAGGCGCGGCGCATTACGACTTC
>DATIBX010000281.1:0-4414 GCA_035457105.1 Pyrinomonadaceae bacterium | reverse complement strand
GTTTGGACGAACCGACCCGCGGCATGCTCGAGGACCATCTCGCCTATGCCGAGGGTGGCGAAACCGCAGTGACATTCGCGACGGGAATGGCGGCAATCAGCGCAGCCCTGGGTATCACTAACAAAGCCGGTACTGAGATTGTCGCGCATCACACCCTCTACGGTTGTACCTATAGCTTGATGACAAACTGGTTGCCCCGGTTTGGTATAACCACGAAATTTACTGACCTGAGAGATGAGCGTAGCTTCAAAGCGGCAATCACCAACCGCACTCGTGTGGTTTATTTTGAAACCCCTGTGAACCCTACGCTCGATCTGATCGACATCGCACTGGTCCGTCGCTGGATGGACGAAGCCAGACCCGGAGAAGGAGAGAATGATCGACTGCTGATGATTGTCGATAACACCTTCGCCACGCCTTATTGCCAAAGACCTCTGGCACTCGGAGCCGATTTCGTGGTTCACAGCCTGACCAAAGATATCGGCGGCTTCGGCACGGACATGGGCGGGGCGGTGATTGGATCACTCAAGTATCATGCGCCGCTCCTGATGTATCGGAAAGATTTTGGTGGGGTGCTTTCATCCAAAAGTGCATGGTCTATTCTCGTTTACGGATTACCTACCCTGGCAACCCGCATGGTGAATCAGCAAAAATCTGCAAACCGTGTGGCCCAGTTTCTGGAGCGACATCCCAAGGTGGCATCCGTTCACTATCCAGGCCTGGAATCGTTTCCGCAGTACCAACTCGCTCGCCGGCAGATGACAAGTTATGACGGCAAATTTGCCCCCGGAAGCATGGTCTACTTTGTGTTGAAAGGTGAGGAAAAAGCAGCCACAGAAGCTGCCGACCGTTTCATGGATTACATTGCAAATCATGCTTACAGTGTTACGTTGGCAGTTAGTCTGGGACAGATCCGTACCCTCATCGAAGAACCTTACTCAATGACGCACTCGGCGTTACCTGCAGAACTGAAGCACGCCCGGGAGCTCGAGCCAGGCGGCATCCGACTTTCAATCGGCCTGGAGGACTGGCACGACATCATCAACGATTTGGAGATCGCATTGGAGCAGATTTGATGACGAGAGCTCTCAGCGAGGTGCAAGCTAATCACTGCCCTGCAGAGTTGATCGAAAGAAGGGACGTATCAGCGAATCTCGCGATACTCCGTTTTCGGGTGGCGGAATGCCCATCATTTACCGCGGGTCAGTATGCAACTATCAGCATCACCGTTGATGGCGAAATGGTCGAACGCCCTTACTCGATCGTCTCGTCGCCTCATGAGCCATTCATCGAGTTCTTTATCGAATTAGTACCAGGCGGCGACCTTACACCAAAGTTGTGGGAGTTGAAGTTGGGATCCACTATTTTGGTCCGACGGCGCATTGTGGGCCAATTTATTTTGGACACGAACGTCACGCACCACTTGATGCTCGCTACAGTCACAGGCGTCGCGCCGTTTATCAGCATCCTGAGAACTCAACAAATTGATCGAGAGCGTGGAGCGACCTCCAAGCATCAATTTGTCGTGATCCATGGTGCGAGCCAGTCTGCCGATTTTGGCACCTATCGCAACGAGCTCGAAGAATTGTCACGTGCAGGATGGCTGACGTACGTACCAACCGTCAGCAGGCCCTGGGCAGAACCGGGCTGGAAGGGAGAAACCGGTCGAGTGGAGGACATTGTGCGCAAGCACGCCGACCGGCTTGGTTTTGATCATAGAAACTCGACTGCGTACGCGTGTGGTCATCCGCAGATGGTTGCGAATGTCAAAGAGATACTGGCGCGCGCTCGGTTTGGTAGAGACCAAATCAAAGAAGAGAAGTTCTTTAGCATTGACGCCGTCGATTAAGGATCGCGGTTTTGTGGCTATCAGGCCTCACGCCAACGTCCGGTTCGAGTTGTGGACTTTCCCGCATCAGGTGCGCAATGTTCCACACAACCACTCACGGGAATTCATAATCTCCAGCAAATACTCGTTAGTCCAGTGGCATGTTCTTTGCGCTTTCCGCGGTGGGAACTGTTAATCAGGACAGAAAGAAATGGAGGTTTGAGGCCATGTCAACCGATGAGCGCGATATGCTCGAACTCCTTAAAGATGAGTTGGACTTCATTGAAAAGGGAGGCTACGGACGATCTGTTCGTACGCCGTGGCTAAACAAATCTACCTTTCAGGATTCCCTCTCCTGTATTAACTATGGTTATCCCTATCGCGCTCACCCGTGCAATGAATGCCATCTGCTCGATTTTGTCAGCCCAGAACACCGGACAGAGGAAGTGCCCTGCCACTTCATTCCTTTAAATACTGATGGAGAAACCATCGAGGATTTGGAGCTGCAGGACAACCAGACAAAACTCGAGCGAGAAGTTAGCAATTGGCTTCGCGCCAAGATCAAACAGATCGAGGAGGAGCGAGCCGAACACGCCAATGTTCTATTCGGCGAAAGGGATTAAACATGGATACCGCGGCCGGCTCATTGATAGCCATAATATTATTAGCTGCGGCTCTCTTCTTTGCCATCCGTTGGCTTGTTCGCTCCTCCTCCAGGTATCGAGGCCCAAAAATCGTTACCTGTCCGGAAACTAAAAAGCCGGCAATTGTTGAGGTTGATTCGCTACATGCATCGTTAACCTCAACAGTCGGCCTTCCTGATATTCGACTCAAAGACTGCTCGCGTTGGCCCATCAATGAACAGTGCGGGCAGGAATGCTTGGTGGATCTCGACGTAGCGCCCGATAGATGTCTAGTTAGCGGCGTGCTAATGCGTTGGTATCGCGACAAGAAATGCGTTTATTGCGGAAAGGCTTTCCCAGAAATTCACTGGGGGGACCATAGGCCGGGTCTTCTTAGTGCTGATGGAAATCTGCTGAGCTGGAATGCAGTTAATCTGGCCCAGCTCGGGAACGTGCTTGAAACGCATTTTCCGGTTTGTTGGGACTGCTACATAGCGCAGGAATTTCGCGTGAACCATCCTGACCTGGTTGTTTTTCGACCCAGGCAGAACGAAATCTACGGAGGCGCGGACGGCTTGTCTGCGCCACGTCGAGATCCATAATCACAGTGCTCGAGTGGGCCGATCACTGAGAGGAGGTTACTCATGACACCCGGAACTTTTATGAGCCCAAAAAGGAACAGGAATTTTCTACCACTGGATCCGTTTCGGCTCTTTCAAACTAACCCAATGAGGTTTCTCGAAGAACCATTCACCGCTTTCCGACCCTTTCTTTCAACGGAAGAAACCATGCCGTTTACCGCGTGGACGCCCGTGTGCGACATCTATGAGACGGACAAAGAGCTCGTGCTCAAGATGGAACTGCCGGAGATGAAGAAGGAAGACATCCACGTAACTATCGAAAACAACTTGTTGACGTTACGAGGCGAGCGGAAGTTTGACGAAACAATCGAGCGTGAGAATTTTCATCGCATTGAACGTCATTACGGTGAATTCGTTCGCACCTTCGCTCTGCCGACATTTGTCGACGGGAACAAGATATTTGCCGAGTTCAAAGATGGGTTGCTGACCGTGACGCTACCGAAGGACACAGCGGCAATTCCAAAACAGATCGAGGTGAACGTGAAATAGGCCTCATCAGCCGCATTTGGGACAGGAAGCACAAATGAATTGATGCTCCAGCATTGATTTCGTTTGTGCTTTCTTGTTTTGGAAAAAGGGAGTCAGATCGCAACGTTCAGCGCTGAGTAAAGTTCCTCAATCGGTTGAGCAAAAGCGCGCATTTGCCGAGAGAGATTCCAGCAAATTCGAAGCATTTGGGCTGGCACATTCATTGCGAAAAAGTACAGAAGTTTAGTGTGGGTGGTTAAGGTTTTATCGAAACTGCCGCAGACAGGAGATAGTCATGAAAAGTGTAGCGTTCTTTGTAATAGTGCTTTGCGCTTTGATAATCGGCTCCGTGTCATGGGAGACGAAGGCATCGAACACGGTCCGCAAGCAAAGTGCAGTAACTAACTTCGATCGAGCTGTGGTCCTCCATGGCGTAACCCTGAAGGGTGAATATCTGTTCGTACACGATGACGCGGCAATGCAACGCGGTGAGGCCTGCACGTACGTGTATGAAGGCAATGCCCCGATTCCCAAGAACCTGGTTGTTTCCTTTCACTGCGTTCCGGTCGAACGCGTGAAGGCGAAACACTTTGTGGTTCGATCAATCGACACTTCACCGGGCGTTACTGAACTGCAAGAGTTTCAGTTTGCCGGAGACACTGAGGCGCATTCTGTACCGACTTCAGTTGACCAGCATCTGAATAAATAAGCTGTTGCTGTCGGCGATTTTTGACAGGATTTACAGAACTGGCGGAATGGAATGGCAATTTCACGATACATATGTTTTATCTGCCAATTCTGTAGATCCTGTCGCTTGCCAAACTGTGAAATACCCAAGTCTCAGTTGTTTTAGC
>DATIBX010000280.1:0-17207 GCA_035457105.1 Pyrinomonadaceae bacterium | reverse complement strand
TCGCTTCAGATAACCACCGGCGTTAATAAACTCCTGGTACTCGCGATTACTGACTTCATATCGGTCAATAAAATAATCATCGAGTTGCACGCGCGTGTCGGTTGGCCGCGCCCATGCAACCAACCGATAGTTACTGCCCGGCACGAAAACCATCTGGCCTGGCATCGACGTCGCAGTGAACAATTTCTGTTGGATACTGATGGGCGGCGGAACAACCATCAAATTTCCCGCATGCAAGGTGGCACCGGAAATTGAATGTTCAGACTTCGTGTATCCGTCCTTTTCAATCTCCAGAATGTATTCACCGCGTGCGATGCGAAGATTTGAGATAGGAGAAGTCCCGACCAAGACGCGCTCAGAACGCTTGTTTGGTTGATCTGCCACAAAACGTGACAAATAAATTTTTGCGCCGGCAGGATCGGTCGTCACCGAAAGCACGTCCGATATCGTAGGCATCAAACGACTGAGCGTTTCATCATCTCTAATATAATTCTGCACAACCAGAGCCTGATCATAAGCTGCGAAATAGTTACCTGACTTCGCAAGGGCTTCGATGTGCGGCACCTGTTTATTTGCCCAGCGAATGTTTGCCGTACGCCAGACGAACCAGCCAACCAGTCCCAGAATTGCAACGACTGCAATTCCTATCAACCAGGGCAGTCTGCTTCTCCGTAGTAAGCCTTCAGCTCGCGTTACTTCTGCGTTTGCGGCTAGTGTTGCCGGACTAACAGCACCAACCTTGATGGGTTCAGTCGGCATCGCAGAATGGTCATCGACAGTTCTAAGGTTTACAGCTTCCGACGATGACGAACTTTTGAGACGATCCTGGAATTCTAATTCGTTCTTAAGGCTCGTTAAATCAATCAACAAATCCTTAATCGTTTGATAGCGCTCTTCCGGATCCTTCCGAATTGCTTTGCTAACTATTCGTTCCAACTCGGCCGGGAGGTCCTTGGAAAATCTCGCCAGTGGCGGCGGGTTCGACGTCAGAATCGCCGACGCAGTCTCAGGAGCAGTCTTGCCGGCGAACGGTTGCTGCCCGCTGACCAACTCGTAAAGCACCACACCGAAACTAAAGATGTCGCTGCGTCCATCAAGCAGTTCCGCGCGGACCTGCTCGGGCGACATATAAGGTAACGTGCCAATGATGGCTCCCTGCGCACTGATGAGTTGTATAGTTTCTGCTTCACTCTGATTCGGGTCTGACGACTCCATAACCTTTGCAAGTCCAAAGTCCATGACTTTCACCGTGCCTCGCGGAGTAATCATGATATTGGCAGGCTTAATGTCGCGATGGACTATTCCTCGGCCATGCGCTTCAGCTAACGCATCCGCCACCTGGATCGCTATAGCGAGAAGATGAGAAAGATCGAGCGACTTATGCTTAAGAAAACTGTCAAGCGTTTCCCCGCTGACATATTGCATGCAGATAAACGTATAGCCGTCGGATTCGCCGACTTCATAAATAGCGCAGATATTAGGATGGTCGAGCGCCGCGGCTGACTGGGCTTCGCGAACCAATCGCAACTTAGCCCGATCGTCAGCGATCGAATTGGCGGGCAAAATCTTGATGGCAATTTTCCGTCGAAGACTGGTGTCCTCTGCCAGGAAAACCTCTCCCATTCCGCCTTCGCCGAGTTTGGAGAGAATCTGATAGCGATTAAGTTGTGAGCCAGGCTGCAATGACATTTAGAAGGGCGAGACTTCGAGTAATCTCTTCTCGAGCAGGACTCTAACATTAATAGCTGCGAATTTGCAGCTATGGGAAGTCCCGGACCACCAGCGCTCTTTCCAGCTTACGAATCACCTGGCCCGGCTGGTTGTCTTTCACCAAACCAGTAACAAAGGCCATCTGGCGCAACCACGAAAAAGACCTTCCAATTGACGCCGTTGCGCTGTTCCGAACTGAAATTGGATAGCTCCTTTTCCAAACCATTCGACTTAAATTCGCTGAAAGCCGAATCAGCGTCATCTACCTCAAAAGCACAACCATCTTGCGTGGGATCACCGCCATTCTCGGCAAGTCCTATTTGAATACCGTCGCGAGCAAGTATGGCTGACTTGTGTGGTGAGTCGCTTCGCGAGATTACTCGGAAGCCCATTACTCTTTCATAGAATGGTATCGAAGCGTCGAGATCAGCTACCGGCAGATTAAGGTTATCGCCTTTATAACCCCACGCGGTCTTGTATTCTGCTGTCATCACTCTCCCTCCCTATCTCATCGCGAGTTGTAGGGGTGGCACTCGGTGGCCACCCCATGTTTGTAACGAGCGGCGCGAAAAAAAAGAGATCACACTCAATATTCCGATGTCTGTAACGTCGAGTTGAGAAACCCTTAACATAGTATTAGCAATCGTAGTGTAAACATTCTTCAGTGTTCCGTTGCGCTTCGCCTGTCTCTGATTCTTGCAAGGCATCATTGACTCTGCCTCCGGAGCATCCCACCAGCAACGTAAGTCCTAACGAGCCCCGGTTTCCCAAGACCGGGGCATTTTCTAATCCGCCGCCACCACTTGAGGCTGATTTAAACCAACGGATTCCGAGGAAAAGAACATTCGAGTGATGTCTGGATGTTCCTTTTGCACTCGGAGCTGAATTCGATTTATTGCGTCTCTGATATCGACTGCCGAGAGTTCGTCGCGAAACTTCACCTGCAGAGTGAGCATCACTTCATGTGGTCCAAAATGCATCGTCAACAGACAACTACTATGTTCGACGGCGGGGTCCGCTTCCACCAGTTTCTGAATATTTCTCAATACGTCTGGTTCGACCCCTTCGCCTATCAATAAACCCTTGCTCTTATACGCGAGGAAGAATGACACGAGACCAAGCACGAGCCCGATTAGAATCGAAGCGGCACCATCTGCATATACATTCTCGAACTCATGACCGATAAACACTCCGCAGAAAGCAATCGCCAGACCAAGCAGGGCCGCTGAATCTTCGAAGAGCACCATGAAGGTTGAAGGATCTTTACTTCGTCGAATGCCTTCCAACACTCCCCACTTGCCTTTTGCTTTTTGAAAGGCCTTCCAGCCGAACAACCACGAGCTCCCTTCAAAAATAAACGCAAAGATCAGTACGCCGTAATTCCAGAATGGATACTCAATTTGTTTCGGGTAAAGCAGGTGACGCAGTCCTTCGTAAACTGAGGTGCCACAGCCGAGTGCAAAGATTGCAAGTGCGACTATTAGTGACCAGAAGTAAAGTTCCTTTCCGTGACCAAACGGATGTTCGAAGTCTGGTGGCTGGCGGCTCTTGTGTAGTCCGAGCAGGATGAGACCGCCGTTTCCAGTGTCAATTACCGAATGAATCCCCTCCGAAATCATGGCGCTACTGCCGGTGAAAGAAGCGGCAATGAACTTGGTAACGGCGATCGCAACATTGCCGAGAATGGCAGCTATCAGTGCGGTTTTGGATTCTGAGGCTACGCTCTTCGCCATTACTTCACCTTAATCAGTACCACAACGCGCGTGCGTAGGGCTTGTGATCTTAATACTCAGCCATAAGATTGTTCTTGTTTCGTGATTAAAGCATTGAGAGGTAATGTTTGACGATCCGACTACAGAACCATCTGCAATTTTGGCTTTTTCCCTAGTCTTGAAGTCTACTGAGAGATTAATAAATATTTCGAGTGAATCTCTCTGTGCAACTTTGTGTTCTCGGTGTCTCGGTGGTGGTTAATCATGCAATTAGATCCACCACAGAGACACAAAGAACACAGAGGTAGCCGTATTGAAATCAGGACTTACGACTTGGCGTGGGAAAGGAAATCCTCTCGAATAGGAGAGAATATATCCACGAGTACTACTTCTTCATCAAGCATTGAAGCGCCGTGCCAGGCACCCGGCGGAAAGTGCAGGACATCACCCGCCTGAGCCACTCTCTGTTCTTCGCCAATCGTGAATAACGCTCGGCCTCGTTCTACAATGGTCATCTGCTCGTGTGGATGATCGTGGGCTGGTGTTACGGTGTGTGGGGCAAAACGAAGGCGACAGATCATCAGGTTCTCACCGACGACCATCTGGCGTTCGATACCCTCTTCAAGATGTTCAATCGGAATTTTGGCCCAATCGGTGTGTAGTGGATTTGCATTACTCTCTTGAGTGCTTTTCATTATTGCGATTCTCTAAACTCTCTTGACCCTGGTACTAATTGACATCAGAGCTGCTTGTGGAAGAATGGAAATTAAATCACGAAGATCTTTAGTGCTCGAGAGGCGCAACATGTGCCGTCACAAGTTGCGCTCTCGAGAGCTGTTATCCGTTGTCAGAAAAAGTCAGAAGGTCAGGCGCAAGCCAAACTGCATTTTCCTCATCGGGAGTGCAGCAGTAATCACGCCAAAAGTTGCAGAAGTTGCACCTGAAGGAACAGCGGCGCCTGGTTGTCCAAGACTGACCATATTGAACACGTTGGTCGCCTCCGCCCTGAATCGGAGTTTGAAGCGCTCGTTCAAGTTAAAGTCGCGCGAGATGGCAAGGTCGACATTGCGATAGCCAGGAGCATCCAATAGGTTGCGAGGCGAATTGCCGTCAACCGCTACGCCGGTCACCACTTTATTCTGAACAAAGGCTGCGGTATTGAACCACCTTTCGGCAGTAGGATTGTCAAGGTGTGGATCGCCAATTAACTGTGCGCGATCGTTAGTTTGTCCATCGAGGTTGGCATCAACGTTGCCGTTGGTGACAGTGAATGGAAGGCCACTACGCAATTTAATGATGGGGGCGATGCTCCAACCATTCAGCAATGCTCGAACGACAGGATGACTGTCATTAAAGTAGTCAGGCTGAAAGTTCAGACTCATCGTGAAAACATGGCGTTGATCCGTATCCGCTCTGCCGAAATCTTCGGCCAGATTGCTGTAATTCTGGGCCAATCCCTGTGTCGTGTTGTTTTGAAGCTGAACGCTGGTGTTGGTATGACTGAATGTGTAGAACGCATTAAAGCTTATGTGGTTACTCATTCGCAGGTTGCTGGTGATCTGCAAACCGTTGTAGGTTGCAAACTGGTCGGAGTCTAACTCCAGGATGGCACCAAACGCTGGATTTGGTCTCCTTGAAAGAACGTTGGCACCGGCGCTTGTCGCTGTCCGAGTTAGAATTGGGTAATTGATGTCGCGTGCGAATGGCAGATTATGACCACGAGTACCAACGAACGCCGCGCCCACCGTTAAGTTTTGCGTGAGCTGACGCTGAACTGAAACATTCATCTGGTAGGAGTATGGCCAGTTGAACTCATCAGAAACAGGAAACAAACCGCCGCCAGTGGTGAACGTTCCTTTGTAGGGAAACGGATTGCCACCCACAAACGCGTTATAGGGATTGCGCAACGTCGCTCCCAACGGGACACCCGCCGCATTAGTTCGCTGATTGATATTCGAGAAAGTTAAGCGAGTGGAAAACGGTTGGAAGTTGGTCATGGTATTCCACTCGTTCCCGGAGATGCTGCCGTAGAACACTCCAATTGCGGCACGCAGAGACGTCTTACCATCGCCAAACGGATCCCAGGCACCGCCAATACGCGGCGAAAAGTGCGTAAAGTCAGTAGGAATACCGGCCCGTTCCACACCCGGGTCGCCAAAGAATTGGGCACCAACTGGAGCGAGCGAATTGACGGTTGACTTCACGCCAGGAACATAGTTCACGACTCGGTTTAATGGATCAGTGGGAGCAGTCTGCACATCCCAACGCAAACCAATATTCAACGTAAGTCGGGGATGAACTCGGAAATCATCCTGAACGAACGCCGCCGAGTACCAGCTATTGGTATAGCCGGTGACAGGTGCGTCTTGTGAAACCGCACTCGGAATACCTAGCAAGAAATCGGCAAAAGCATTTCGCGTCGCGCCATTATTGAAAGTAAAGACGCCGTAGTTATTGAGTAGTGTTTGTTGAATGTCCTTGTTGAGCGAAATCTCGCCGCCAAGCTTCAGCGCATGACGCCCCTTGACCCAACTGAAGACGTCGCGAATCGAGTAGAAATTGGTGCCCGCGGTTGGACCACCAATCGAGTTCGTCAGGGTAAAGAAACCGGTGACGGTGATTTGCGGCGGCGAAGGGGTTCCCTGGATTGTGAATGCTGAACCAAGGTCAGTAAGAGAAGTCGCCGGCAGATTCAGGCGACCACCAAAGTTCCTCGTATAAGTGGCCCATAACTGATTGATCTTGGTGGCATCGATGATCCAGACATCACTGGCATTGACGTTATGTTGCCGCCACGTGAACTGCTGACTGGCCCATGGTAAGTTTCCGGCACCAGCCCGCACCGAATTCGATCCGGAAGTCTCGAAATAACTGAAGCTCAGGCGGTGTGCAGCGTTAAGTTGATGATCGAGCTTTACTAGAAAATCGTCCGAGTCGTACGGGCTTGGAATGTTTCCTTGCCACCGGCTGCCAGCGACGTTCGACGCTGGAATAAAGTCGTTCACTATTTTTACTGCCACGGGATCCAGGCGATTGGGACAAATGACGTTAGTGACTCCATTACAAACAAAGGCAACGCCCGTTGCCGGATCGATTGGTTTGGTGCCCGAAGCCGTAAAGTTACCGGCGCGTTCGAGTGCCGTTGGAACCACCGCCCCGTTCAAGAATGTGCTGGTGGTCTGGCGTAATCCTGAGTAAGAAAAGAAAAAGAATGTCTGGTCGTGTTTGATTGGACCACCCATCGCGCCGCCAAATTGGTTTCGATGGAAAGGAGCCTTATCCAGCGCTGAGCCCCAGTCGTTGGCGTTAAATACATCGTTGCGAACGTATTCAAAGACCGAACCGTGAAAATCATTAGTACCGGATTTAGTCAGCACGTTGATTACGCCACTCGCAAATCTTCCGTACTCGGCGTTGTAACTGTTGGTCTGAACACGAAACTCCTGAATAGCATCAGGGTTCGGCAGAATGTTTCCCGTATTGCGAAGCCCGGTCATATTCACGCCACCGTCGAGGTAGTAATTCACCGAGCCGGTCCCACTATCAGTACCACCGTTTATCAAGGTTCGTTGTTCAGGAAAACCAAGAATCAGCGAACTGGTACCAGTGGACGCTGCCGCAACACCGTTATTGTTCGACTGGACACCAGGAGTTAGATCGAGAAGCGTATAAACATTTCGTTCGACCAGGGGCAGGGTAGCTATCTCTGCTGATTGAATGGTGCGGCCGATTTCGGGCGTACTAGTATTGACCTCCGGTGGCGCAGTCTCAGCGACGGTTACAGTTTCGTTGACCTGACCTACGGTGAGGGCCACATCTACCCGAATAGTGTCATTGACTTGCAGCACGATGCCACTGAGATACGCCTTTTTAAAACCAGAGGTGGTCACTTCAACGGCATAGTTACCTACCGGAAGAAACTCAAGGCGGTAGCTACCATCTTCACCGGAAGTGACATTACGAGTTAGTCCGGTCTCGATGTTTCGTGCCGTGACTTGGGCTCCACTTACATTGGCGCCGCTCGGGTCCGTGACGGTACCAACAATCGTCGCGCTCGTAACCTGCGCAACGACTGAGAGGGGTATAGCAAATAAGACTGCGAGTGCAACAAACTGGATCGTGCGGAAACCAATTTTTCTTAGGCGTAAAAACATGTCAGTGACCTCCAAATGGCGAACAGCATAGGCATGAGTTCATGGGGATTCGCAGCTTTCGGATCTAAGCGCAATTGGGTGACTAGCTTTCGGTTTAGGAAATCGCACGGCATTGGAGCCGTTCTTATTTTGAGTTCTACATCAGGCTTTTGGACGGAGTTAGGACAAATTCCTCAAGCCCTCTGTAAAAGATAGACTTCTTCCTCATGTGCGAATCGATTACCGGGCCAGGTTTGAGCGAATAAATTCAGAGCTTAGGTAGTTTTCGCCAACAAGCAATGAGCCAAGATTTAACTCATGGTGCTCGCCTGGAAAAACTCGATTTATCAGTTGCCCGGGTATCGGAACGATATTGTTCCAAGTGGGAACATATTCAGGGAGAGGCTATCTGTCAAGTCTTTTTTGCTGGGACGCGCCATTTTATTTTGAATGTGAGGGGTCCGAGCCTACTTCCTAATGAACGAAACCAACGAGAATCCACCGGAAGGGCACTGGACTCAATTCCATCTGCCTTTTGTCTTTGCACCAGAGGTGCCAAAGAAGGTTGCCAAAGAAGGTAGCCAGGGGTGGAGCGCGAAGCGCAGAACCGCTGGATCCTCAAGCGAGTAAGAAAGAGCTCCGGAGGAGCGGCAGAAAGTTTTTGTACTCGCCCCTAAACAGCAGCGACGTTCGGAGGAGCGGAAATTTACTAGCGAAATCACCCCCGAAGTCTCCCTCTCCTCCGAACGTCGCTGGGTATACTCTTTGTCGTAGGCTATAAACATCTCACTCCTAGTGAGTGAAACAACGTTTCCATTTCTGCTCGATTGTTAAAGTTTAAAATGCGCGTACTGTTGGTAGAAGATGAGCCACGCATGGCGAGCGTTATCGCAAAGGGCCTGCGAGAACATACCTATGCCGTTGATATTGCTATGGACGGCAATGCTGCCCTTTATCAGGTTTCTATCAATGACTACGATTTGATCATTCTGGACGTCTTATTGCCCGGGCGTGACGGGTTCGCAGTCTGTCGGGAAATAAGAGGGCGGGGCCACTCCACACCCATTCTTATGTTAACGGCTCGAGCAGCGATTGATGATCGAGTGGAAGGCTTCGAAGCGGGTGCTGACGATTATCTGACTAAGCCCTTCTCCTTTCGCGAACTACTCGCTCGCGTTAAAGCTTTACTGCGACGTGAGACACGTCTTCGTCCAGACGTTCTACAAGTTGGCGATCTCATTATCGATTCTGGCAGCCATCACGTCTCACGAGCTAACCGCGAAGTGACTTTAACCGCTAAAGAATACGCACTACTGGAATACCTCGCGCAGCACATGGGCCAACTGGTTTCCCGGGCTGACATTGCTACGCATGTTTGGGACGACTCGTTTGATCCGTTTTCAAACACCATCGAGGTGTACATGAATCGTCTTCGGAAAAAGATTGACGAGAACCATTCAACCAAGTTGCTTCATACTCGACGCGGCGAAGGCTACATCCTCGAGTCCCGTAACTAATTCGCGACCGACTATTAATCTTCCATTAAGGTACAAGTGCGTATACTCGAACCTATCTCTATCGAGTTATGCGCCTGCTTGCGACACCGAAGGTAATCCCCCTTACGGTCCTGCTTGGGGTGGTTTGCCTTTTGACAGCGCAAGCCCAGACGGTCCAACCCTCGCCAATCACAAAATCAACACCACTGTCACAAACAACTCCTCTTACTCTCGACGAGGCTTTGCGGCTGGCGAACGCGCAGGCATCCATTTTTCAAACGGCAACGCTGAACGAGGGGATCGCCGGCCAGGACGTCAAGCAAGCACAGGCCGCATTTCTCCCGAAGGTCAGCGCGCCTTTGAGTTACATCTACAACACACCAGCAATTGGATTACCGCCCGGCGAGCCCCGTGCGCCCAGTTTTATCGCGAGCGATGCGATTAGCGCCTACGAGGGTTTAGTTAACGTTTCCGGTGACTTCGATATCGCCGGAAAGCTGCGTGCGACGGTCGCTAGAAATAGAGCGCTGCTCGCTGCCGCTCACGCCGGGACTGAAGTCGCCAGGCGTGCGTTGGCCCAGGCTGTCATCGAAAGCTATTACGGTCTCGCGCTCGCATCGGCTCAACGGCAAGCGGCTGAAGGCAACCTCGTCTCTGCTGAAGAGTTTGAGCACATAACCTCACTCTTGCTGAGTGGAGGAGAGGTGGCTTCGGTTGATCTCACTCGAGCTCAATTACAAACCCTTTCACGCCGTGATGAGTTGGAACGCGCACGCGCAACTGAAGAAGCTTCAGCCGGGGCGTTGCGCTTACTCGTCGGATTCGAGTTCACCAACCGTATTTCTACGACCGATCTCGCGCTGGCAATTCCAACGCACGCCGAAGATCAACAATTCAAAGCGAGCGAAATCTCGAACCGGCCTGAGTTTATTCAATTCGATCAACAGCTGGTAGCTGCCCAACAGGATATAAAGATCGCGCGCGCTGAACGATTGCCTTCTCTCTCGTACTCGTTCAATGGTGGCTTTGATTCGGATTCATTAAAGGCCCCACGATTGAAACAACACAGCGGAGTCTCAGCCGCGATCAGTTTGACGATTCCAATTTTTGATTGGGGTGTAAGCCGAAGTAAGGAGATGCAGGCACGGCTGCGCGCTGACCTTGCTAAGAATGAAAGGACAATGGCGCTACGCGGATTCACGCAACAGTTCTATGTAGCAAGAGCGCAAACCTCGAGCGCCGCAAAACGAATCGACCTGGCCCGTGAAGGAGTGACTAAAGCGGAAAGCAATCTCGCTTCATCGATCGCTCGATACCGGGCCGGTGAAGCACAGATTGTCGAGGTTACTGAGGCACAGTCGACACTAGTTGAGCAACGTAGCGCTCTCTATCAAGCCATTTTTGATTACCAGGTTGGATTGGCACGACTGAAACAGTCCACCGGACATTAAAGCAAATCATGAGTCAGGACCAGAACGACCTTCACAATAAAGAGTCAGCCGATATCTCCTTCGAAGAGGAGATGCAGAGGGCCCGGCGAGTACGAATTGTCCGTCAGCGAAATACAGTTCTGGTCGTGATCGGTCTAATAGCGGTAGTCGTTATTGGGCTACTTATCTGGCGTTGGAAAAAATCCGCTAAAGAGAATGGGGCAGAAGTAACTCCTACAGTCGGCGTGAAAGTTGTCAAAGCTGAGAAAGAGCCCATCGCCGCCGAGATCTCCGCCATTGGGACCATCTGGCCCCGCGAGAAAGCTGACGTCGCAGCAAAAGTCAGCGCTCCGATAAAACAGATGGCGCTGCTGAAAAATAAACTAGTGCGCGCCGGTGAAGTGATAGCCGTACTCGAGTCGCGCGACCTTCAGGCACAACGCGCGGAGGCTGCCGCGGCCCTGAATGAAGCCCGGGCCAATGAACGTAGCCTGGTAAGTGGCACGATTCCCAAAACGAATGCCGAGGATCAAAAGGCCCTGCTCGACGCGCGAGCAAAGGTGAACAATACTCGGGCGACTTATGAGCGACGTCGTGCACTGTACGCAAATGGCGGTATCTCAAAGAAAGACTTGGAAGCGGCACAACTCGAGATGACTACGGCTGAAGACGAATTGCGTCTGCAGGAGCAGACCGTTTCGCTGCGTGCTCGATCTCTTAATCCAAATGATCGGGCCCTCGCTACAGCAAGAACCGCGCAGGCAGAACAACGACTTGCCACCCTGGATGCACAGCTCAGTTATGCAGTGATCCGAGCGCCTATCACCGGCATCGTGACCGATCAGTTCCAATACGAAGGCGAATTCGCTTCTGCTGGCGGAAAGTTAGTAACCATCGCCGACTCGAGCTCAGTGATCGTTAAAGCACCTTTCTCGGATAGCGCGGTCGCTCAATTAAAGACCGGCGATGCCGCTACCGTTCTGCCAACGGATTCCTCGTCGGAAGAACGTAAAGGACAAGTCACCTTACTCAGTCGCTCGACCGACTCATCGAGTCGGACAGTTGAAGTCTGGATAACACTCGGGAATGAAGATGGAAAGCTCCGTCCGAATGGAGCGGCCCAGGTGACCGTGTTTGCGAATTCAAAAGACGACGCCATCGTGGTCCCCTTGTCTGCTGTAACACTCGAATCCAGTAATGCTGATGAGGGAACCGTCATGACTGTCGATTCTCAGAATGTCGCTCACGAGACAAAGGTAACGACAGGCATTCGAACGACCGATAAAGTCGAAATCGTCGAGGGATTGCAAGGTGGTGAAACTGTTGTCGTCGAAGGTAACTATTCCCTGCCCGATGGGACCAAGGTAGAAATAGCGACGGACGAGAAAGAAAAAACCGAAGAGAAGGACAAAGAGGAGTGAGTTGTATTGGATCGTAAGTGTGTGTAAATGGAACTTGCTCGACTAGTTTCAAATCAATCTCGCGCAATTGTTGTTATTGTGGGCCTCCTTTGCGCCGCAGGTGTTTATGCGGCCTGGCACCTTCCGATTGCTGTCTTTCCGCAAACCGATTTTCCTCGCATTGTGATTATCGTTGATAACGGTGAGGCCCCGGCATCACAAACGTTAGTCTCCGTGACCCGACCGATTGAAGAGGCGATGAACGGTATTCCGGGAATCGCCAGAATCAAGTCGAAGACCGCTCGCGGATCCTCTGAAATCAACCTCTACTTTGATTGGAATGGCAATATCATCCAGGAATTGCAACTGGTCCAGGCCCGCATGTCGCAGCTGCTGCCTTCCCTTCCGCAAAGCGCAGAGATTCGCAATATCGAACGACTGACCTTTGCAGTCTTCCCAGTAACCGGTTACAGCCTGACTTCTGACAAGCGCGATATCTCGACATTGCGCGACCTTGCGACCTATATCGTGCGGCCGCAACTCGCTCGGTTGCCAGGCGTAGCTGTAGTCGGCGTAGCTGGCGGTAAAACAAAGGAGTTTCACGTCACGATCGATCCGGAGCGACTGACCGCGCACAACGTTTCTTCACAACAGGTAGTTGAAGCAATTCGCAATGCGAACATCATTGTCTCGCCTGGTCTCATTGAAGAGAACCACCAACTCGAGCTCGCTTTGGTCAGCGGGCAGGCAAAAAGATCTGACGAACTAAATAATATTGTGGTCGCCACGGTAAACAGTGCTCCTGTTCGCGTTGCTGACGTTGCGACTGTTGCGCCAGGCGTAGAGCCTGAATACACGATCGTCACTGCAGATGGTCATCCTGCAGCGCTCGTGAATATCAATCGCCAGCCAGACGCTAATACTGTTGCTGTAGTCGATGAGGTTAAAGCCGCCTTATCTTCAATGCAGGGTCAACTACCGAAGGATGTTCGCGTAGCGGCTTATTACGATCAGTCTCTGCTGGTGCGCGAGTCAATCAACTCAGTCCGCGATTCCATCCTGATCGGTTTGTTGCTCTCGATCGTGATTCTGTTTGCGTTTCTGCGTAACTGGGGAACCACCTTCGTCGCAATTCTCGTCATTCCGGTAACCGTACTGGTCACGTTCCTGGCGATGTGGCTGGCTCGTCTCAGTTTTGACTTGATGACTCTCGGCGGTGTGGCAGCGGCAATCGGACTGGTTATCGACGACGCAATTGTGGTGGTCGAAAACATCTATACGCATATGGCGAACGGACAGTCACGTCGCGCTGCGGTACAAAGTGCTGTTTCCGAAATCACTGTGCCAATCATCGGTTCGACTATCACGCCGGTAGTTGTGTTCCTGCCTTTGACGTTGCTGACCGGAGTGACCGGCGTATTTTTTCGCTCGCTCGCCTTAACCATGACAGTGGCGCTACTGACTTCATTGGTCCTGGCATTGTGTTTTACTCCCGTTCTTGCAGATCGATTTGTCAAAGCCAGGCCTGAAAGTTTGAATGAGGAGAATCATGGACGATTTCTCGGTGCGATCATCTTCCGTTATGAATCCTTACTTTCGTTCGCGCTCGACAATCGCTGGGTTGTGGTCCTCACGATGGCAATTGTGCTCGCCGGGTCTTACGCGATCTACAAATCACTTGGCTCTGAGTTTTTACCTGAGTTCGATGAGAGCGCGTTCGTACTCGATTACCTGGCGCCGCCTGGATCGTCCCTCACTGAAACCGACCGCATGCTTAAACACGTCGAAGAACTATTGTTGAAAACACGGGAGATCGAGAGTTACTCAAGAAGAACCGGACTTGAGATGGGCCTCTTTGTTACCGAACCCAACACCGGAGACTTCGCCGTCAAACTTAAGCCTGGTCACAAGCGCAGCACAGAGGCAGTAGTCACCGAATTACGCGAGCAAATTGCCGAATCAGAGCCCTCTTTAGATGTTGAATTTGTCGGCATCCTGCCTGATGTCATAGGAGATCTTCAGGGAAACCCAGAACCGATCGAAGTGAAGTTATTCAGCGAAGATGCCAATGCGTTACAAACAGAAGCAGACGAAGTTGAAGCTTCGATCAAAAAAGTCTCCGGAGTCGTGGATACTCTCAATGGCGTGGTCATTAGTGGACCAGCAGTCACATTCAAGATTGATCCCTTGAAAGCGGCTCAATTCGGCGTCACCTCGAGCGATGTCGCAAATACAGTAACGACAGCAATGTCTGGCGAGGCGGCATCGTCGATTCTGCAACAGGACCGGTTGATCACTGTTCGCGTAATTTTTCCTGCAGACGTTCGAACTTCAATCGATAAAGTGAAAGCACTACAGGTTCGTTCTGTCTCGGGCCAACTATTTCGTCTCGATCAGGTCGCTGACATCGAATACGACAAGGGACAGGCTGAAATTGAACGAGAGAATCTGCGGCAGATGGTCGCAGTAACTGGACGGCTGGAAGGAAGAGATCTCGGCACTGCGATTGGTGAAATTCAAAGTCGATTAGCGAAGGACATAAAACTGCCACCCGGCATGACCGTCGAATATGGTGGTCTATACCAGGAGCAACAAAGCAGCTTCCGCGAGTTGGCGATGGCCCTGGTACTCGCTGTAGTTCTCGTGTTTATCACACTCTTAATTGAGTTTCGTTCGTTTGCTCATCCCCTCGCGATTGTTACCGGGGCTGTCCTCGCATTGAGCGGAGTGCTGCTTGCACTGCTCATCACGAGATCAACTCTAAATGTCGTGTCGTTGATGGGAATGATAATGATCGTGGGCATCGTCGCTAAGAACGGAATCCTGATGCTTGATGCCGTCGAAGAGCACCGGGCTGCGGGGGATGATTTAAGGCAAGCGTTGTTGCGCTCCGGGCGCAGAAGATTTCGACCAGTACTAATGACTTCTTTAGCGGCGATGCTCGGAATGCTGCCGTTGGCCCTGTCAATTGGTGCTGGATCAGAGTTGCTGCAACCACTGGCGATTGCAGTCATCGGCGGTCTCACGGTTGCCCTGGGCCTATCTTTAATAGTAACGCCAACGGTTTATGCAATGTTGAGAAGCGAGTAAGGCCTTAAACGGTCGCTACTTCATTCAGAAAGGATCAAGCAATGAAGACTGCAATATTCGTCTTATTTCTCGCCCTCTATTTCTTTCAAGGTGGCGCGAGTTACAAAGTAGAGACTCGATATCCTGTTCCGGGTAATGGTGGTTTTGATTACGTCACCATTGATAGCGCATCGCGAAGACTCTATTTGTCGCATGGCACTCAAGTCGATGTCGTTGACGCTGACAGCGGAAAGCTAATCGGAACAATTGCAGATACGCCGGGCGTTCATGGCATCGCCATCGCTCCAGAGTTCAAGCACGGATTCACCAGTAACGGTCGAGAGAACAAAGTTTCGATGTTCGATCCAACGACATTGCAACTCATTAAAAAGATCGATGTAGGCAAGGGTCCGGACGGAATTTACTACGACCCCGAAACAAAACGTATTTTCACAAATAATCACGGCTCACACGATGTTTCGGCCATCGATGCAGAGACTGGTCAAGTAATTGGCACCGTCGCACTCGCAGGAGATGGAGAACAAGCGGTCGTAACTCGTGATTTGATCTACGTCAACAGTGAAGACACTGACGAAGTGGTAGCGTTCGATCCAAAGTCCTTGTCGGTCAAAAAGCGGTTCCCGATCAGTAGTGCTAAAACTCCGACTGGTCTGGCTTATGATGCAAAGACAAAGCGGCTGTTCATTGGCTGTCGAAACGAGCCAAAGCTGGTCGTGATGGATTCGGTGTCTGGAAAAATAATCAATAGTTTTCCGATTGGTCGTGGCGTGGATTACGCATCGTTCGATACGCAAACAAATCTCATCTTCTTTTCGTGTGGCGAGGGTGTTCTGAACATTTTCCACGAAAAATCTTCCGACTCTTATGAAACTCTTGAGCCGGTCAAAACGCAGCCTAGCGCGAAGACGATGGCTTTTGATCCCAAAACCAAAAAGATATTTCTAACTGCGGCCGAATATCTCGAAACCCCAGCGTCAACTCCTAACGGCAGGCCGCAACGCACAATCAAGCCCGGCTCATTTGTCGTTTTGGTACTCGGCAAATAGATCGACATCAAGCATTGTTCAGGAGGAACTGTCCTAATCTTGAATCTTCTCTGTGCAACCTTTGTGCCTTCGGTGCCTTTGTGGTGGGCCAAAGTACGAGAAAAGACCCAACCACAGAGACACAGAGAACACAAAGGTTGCACGGAGTAAGCTAACCTAAGACTCTACAGTTCAGGGGGTAGTATGCGAAGTAGTAGTTTTATCTGGAAGTTCGGCATTACGGTTCTCGCAATCTTTTTTTCTTCAACAATAAGCGCGCAAACCATCTCTCCAACAGCAACACCGTCACCTTCTCCAACTCCTGTAGTCTCCAAAACGCCGAGCCTTGAACACCAGTTCTTTAAGAATATCTTGCTGGATCAAAAGGCAATCTGGACGGCACCACTCCATCTCGATAGAAGTGATACCAAGTGGTTGGCGCCGATCGGTTTGGGTACGATGGCCCTTATTACCACCGATCGAATCACTGGCGACGAGATAGGAGAATTTCATTCTCAGTTGAATACCAGTCGAGTAATCAGTTATGGCGGTTCAACCTCTGCCGCCGGAGTTGCTGCTGCCAGTTTTTATTTCGCCGGAAGGGCCACGCATAACTCGCGAGCGAGAGAAACAGGATTACTGATAGCTGAGGCATCACTTGACGGCGTGATTGTTGACGGGACGTTGAAAGCAGTCACACAACGGGGTCGTCCTTTGACCGGACAAGACCGCAGTGAGTTTTTCGACGGTGGAAGCTCGTTTCCTTCGGGACATAGCATTCAAGCTTGGGCCACGGCAGCAATTGTGGCTGATGAGTATCACGACCACAAAGCGTTGCAATTCGCGGCCTACGGCCTGGCAAGCGCTGTGAGTCTGTCAAGATTTACGGGACGAAACCATTACCTGTCAGATGTCCTGGTAGGAAGTTTAATCGGCTATGGAATTGGGCAGTATGTCTACCATGCGCACCACGTCGAAAACACTGACTCACCCGGAGAGGAAGAGAAGCATCAAAGTCGTTGGCCAGAGATTGAACCTCAATATAACCGTCGCCTGAGGGAGTATGGTGTCGCACTCCTCTGGAAGTTTTGAGACGTCACGGCGTAAGATCTCATTTCAATTATCGGCTAATTGTGAATTGATAATTGAGCAACGATAAGTGGCTGACTTGTTATGTTCGATTCAGTACGCACAAGACTCACACTCTGGTA
>DATIBX010000279.1:0-14081 GCA_035457105.1 Pyrinomonadaceae bacterium | reverse complement strand
CTTCTACGTGAGCTTTACCTGGTCCATGGCAAGATTCGCAGCCGGTGATCTTTCCGTTCCAACTTTTAATCTTTGCGAGTTGGGCGTGCGAGGTGTGCGAAAAGGCCTTGAACTGATCCTCGTGACAGTCTTTACATGCTTCGCTGCCAACGTAGTCGTCGGAGCTGTAACCGGGTTTTGGTGCCTCAGCTGGAAGTGCGTGAGACGAACCGGTTGAAGCGAGCCACCCCACCGCAAGGATCAGTGACGTCAGGGCAATTAGTTTGAGGGAAATCGTACGATTCACCTTCGGGCTCCTCGGTAATGGCCTACGGCCGAGTTTAAATGGGGACGAGAATGCGCCGGAGTGATTCTAAGTTGTCAGCGTCGAGAAATACTGTGACGGACGTCACAAGTCTCCGGGGTGCGGCGATTATTCTCCCCCGCTTCTCTATCTGTCAATACTTTCTTTGCAACTCACCAACGAAGCCAACGAACTCCGCGATGCGATCAAGAACGAATCCGACTCCAACCGGATAACGCCCCGTCTGCTGAAATCACTAAGTATCCGTGTAACTGTTTCGCGCGAGACGGAAATCATCTCGGCAATTTGATATTGGGTGAACGTATGTTCGATGCGGATTCCATCTGGCTCCCGTACCCCGGAATCATCGCACCACTTTATTAACAAGCGCGCGAGCTTTTCTTCTGCCGACTTCGACAATAAGACCATCCGAATCAAAGCAATGGTTTCCAACAGGTCATGATTCAGCGCCGCCAACACAGACTGATTGAAGTCACTTCTTGTTGCCATCGCGGCTGTGAAAGCCGAGAGCGAAAGAAACGTTAGTCGAGATTGTGAAATCGTCTCGGCCGAACTCTCCTGAGGGTGATTCTTTAACGCTGAGCTCAACCCAACCCAGTCACCAGGTCGAGCAACCCGCAAGACGATTACCTTGCCCTGCGCTGACGACACCGACAGTTTTACGCTTCCTGTTCGAACCAGATAAACGCCGCGGACTTCTTGCCCTTCCCTAAAGAGAACTGTCCCGCTTTTGTAGGTCGAGCTCAAACCAGGGTCGTCCAAATCGGGGAAATTGATTCTCGGATCAGCGCTCTCACGGCACCTTTCCATGATGTCAAAACCTCGATTCTCAGCGTGCGACATAACCTCGTCTCCTTGGCGATCGGCCTTCACGTAAACCTGCATTTCGTCGGGGCAAGCACCATGCCGTCTGCGGATTGGCGATTACTGGCAATTGGCCCAGCTTTTCCGGCCAAAAACGCTTCCATTTAGAGGAATTATTCGCAGGGCAAGCGAACGATGGGAAAGATTCCGCACCGTTAGTTTCATCTCGTTTGGTTGATTGTCGCTAAAGAGATGGTTTTTGCTTTGGCTCAAACGTTGCCATAACACGGTGATCTGACGCCCAGGGCGATCGAATTTTAGTCGTATCCTCTCTTTTACCTTTTTTGAAATCGACGCCCTCTCTCGTTGTGACTGAGATTAGACCAGGCAGCAGCCGGTACTGACTGCTCGGCACTCCCGGATTGTTGACGAGTTGGTTGCTGGAGAATTAATGAAGATACCGAAGAATGAGGAAGACGGTGTGCTATTGACAGCGACTCTCTCGCACATAATTGATCACGTTATCGAGAAGCATCACAAATTCGTCTACATGCAAGCAGAGTCCATCGACAACCTCATTCAGAAATTGGTGAGCCTCACTCAGGACGACAGACGTGTCGATGAACTTCGCTTGCTCATTCGCACAATAAAGTCGGAATTATTGGACCACATGCGGAAAGAAGAAGAAGTCCTTTTTCCGGCAATTATCAATCTTGAAAGAGCCGCCACAACGCGGGAGACAAACGGCAAGCTGTTGCCGTTCAAGATCGCAAATCGAGTCAGAATGTCAATGTTAGAAGACGAAGGCACAGGCTATCTGCTGGGGCATCTCAGACAAGGGCTTTTAGCTTACCAACCCCCACCTCAAGCTGAGTCAGCTTACAAGGAAATCTCCGATGCCATTACGTCCTTTGAGAGCGATCTGAAACGGCACATCTACGTCGAAAACAGCATCCTTTTCCCCAGAGCGATCGAGCTTGAAAAAGTACTGCTGGGAGATTAACCCCTGGCTCTTTGTGCTCTCACCATTCCCGGCTCACTGGCGGGCTTCATGTGTTCGGCAAAAAGCGCGGCTGAGGCTTGCAAAAAGTCGAACGAGGTCACAATACCGACCAGACGATCATCGTCTGTTACGGGTAGGCATCCAATCTTCTTAGTTCTCATTATCTCGATCGCTTCAAGAGAAGTTGTTAATGGCGTGACAGTAATCGGATTCTTCAGCATTATCTCGCGCACTGTGATGTCTGCGGTCTTGTTTTTACCCTCGGTGAGAAGGCGTATTAATTGGCGGTGCGTGATGAGCCCCACCAAGTGACCGTCGTCATCCTCGACTGGGACATGCCGAATGTGCCTCCAGTGCATAACGCTGGCTGCTAGGTCTATCAAATCATCCGGTTGCATTGTAAACAAATCGGTTGTCATAAATTGACCAACGGTTCGATATGATTGAGACCAGTCTTCAAGCGCTGGAGCGGCGATTTTTGGCCACGTATGAACCGGTAATCCCAGTTTCTGGTTGGTACACATTGCCGACGCCAACATGCTGCGACGGGTAGCTTTTGAGGCGGGTGCTCCCAATGAGTCCCACGCTCTCATGGTCCATTGTGCACCGGTTTGCCGCGACTTGACCCGCGTCTCGATTACGCCGAGATAATTGTCAATATCCGCGTCATCCACGGACGCGTGTCTTAAGCCGGCACGAGCCAGCGGAATTAGGTGCTCCAAGAGCAGTCTGGAGGCGCTGTAGTTAGTTCCGTCAATCCAATTGAAATGGGCATCAAGCCCGTGGCGCGCCGCAGCAAAAAAGTTGACTTTGGCGTCTTCAAACCGCAAGCGTTCGGAGATTGTTCCATATTCCTCAGGCAAACCAACCATCAAGCCAGTAAAGAAAGCCGCGTTTGCAATCTCGTCGACCACAGTAGGACCGGACGGCAATGCACGATTCTCGATCCGTAGATGGGGCACGCCCTCAGTAATGCCATAACACGCCCGGTTCCAACGCCAGACCGTGCCATTGTGCAGGCGCAAAGCAGAGAGCTGTGGCATTTCTCCGCGAGCAATCTTTGCGAACGGATCATCATCCGGTTCATTGATCATAATCGGACGAAAACGACAAATCTGCTCGTGAAAGAGTTCAACAATTGAGTGCTCCAACCAGTGCTCGCCGAAGCTCACCCGCGTTGGTTGACTGCGGGCCACTCGAGATCGCGATCGCTCATCCGTTGAATGTTGAAAGAGTGCAACTCGAGTTTCCTGCCATAGGCGATGACCAAACAATATTGGTGAGTTTACCGCCGCACTCAGCACGGGACCCGTGATCGCCTGGGCGGTGTTGTAGTGATTCACAAACTCGGCCGGGCTCGTCTGAAAATGAACCTGGAAACTGGTATTGCACGACTCCATCATTATGTTGTCATGGTACAGGCTGATCTCGTCTAAACCTTTTATGTGAATAGAAAAGGGACCACCCCGCAGGTTGATCACGTTCCTATTTAGCGCGCTATAGCGCGGGGCGGGCGTCAAATTGGCTAATGAGAGATCTGACTGTTCCAGAGTCGGCAGAATTCCTGAAAGGAGAATGTCTGACCCTGAAAAGGCAGCACTGTTCCGGGCGATCTCAAGAAGTTCGGAAAGTTCTCTTTCCAATTGTTTGAAACAGTCGCCCCGTAGTTCCAGCGGCGTAAGATTGGCCTCGAGATTGAATTTAGCGATCTCCGTTGTCAGCCTTGGATCCTTCGCGCGCTTAAGTACCTCGATAGCAAGAGGAGAGGGCCGCATCTCACGATCCACGATAAACATCTCCTGCTCTGCTCCGATTCGTCTAACGTTACTCTCGACGTGACCATTTTCCAGCATGAAAGCGAGCGCTCTCAGGTCTTCAAGCAATGCTTTAGTGAACGTTTGCAGTTTGCCGAGATCAATCTCGTTTTGAACGTCGTGATTTCCCATAATGCTGATCGAGCCTGAGTGCAACTCGAAGGCCGTAGATAAAAGCCAAAGAATCACGAGTTTTTGAGACTGAAAATGCGGAATCTCACAAAGCGGGACCAACCATGTAGCGAAATTCTCCCCACTCTTAACGAATGTCCGACCTGCTTTAGCTTGTCGGTGCTGCTCAGGTAGGCTCCCCCCAATCATCCGACCAGCCAAAGCATCTCGGACACTCTATTTCTCTAAACTTTGCTCACATGCATATAATGGCGCCGAGCGACTCAGATATCAGACTGAGCACGTTATCCTTTGAACCCACTTTATTGTAAGGAGTATCGAGCAGCTGAAACCTTCCAAAGAGAAGATCCTTGTTGTTGATGATGATGAAGCTATTCGTTGGACCTTGAGCGAAGCTTTGCGCAGTTGGGGGTTTACCGCTCTTGAAGGCGGCTCAATTGCTGAAGCTGAACAACAGTTCTCCGAAGAACTTCCGGGAGTGGTGTTGTTGGATATCGACTTACCAGACGGTTCCGGTCTGGATCTCCTGAGGAAAGTCAAGCTTGAAAGCCCGGATACCGTTGCTGTGATGATTACGGGCAATGTGCAAATTGATAACACGATCGCCGCCTTGCGCGGCGGTGCGTACGATTTCATCGGCAAGCCAATTAGCCTCGAGGAACTTCGGGTAACAATTCGCAATGGAATCGAGGCCCGCTACCTCCGACGCGAAGTCGAGCAGGTTCGCACGCAGCGCGCGCGTGAGTTTAATTTTCAGCAGATTGTCGGCGAATCCCCGGCGATGAAGAAGATGTTAGCGCTCGCTGGCAAAGTCGCCGAGAGCGAGGTGTCGTCGGTACTTTTGCAGGGCGAATCTGGCACTGGCAAGGACCTCGTCGCAAAGGCCATTCATTATGGCTCGCAGCGAGCCAGTAATCCATTCATCGCCATTAATTGCGCTGCTCTTCCTGCGACGCTCATCGAGTCGGAATTGTTCGGCTACGAAAAAGGAGCATTTACCGACGCCAAGGCCCGTAAGCAGGGCTTATTTGAACAGGCTGAGGGCGGCACTCTCTTATTGGATGAAATAGGAGAGTTAGAACTGTCGTTACAAGCGAAACTGCTTCGCGTACTCGAAGAGGGTGCATTCAGACGAGTCGGAGGCCTGAAGGACATACCGCTTGATGTTCGAGTGATTGCGGCGTCGAATCGAGATCTGAAACAGGAGAGCGAACTCGGTCGGTTTCGACTCGATCTTTACTATCGACTGTCGGTAATTCAAATCGATATACCGGCGCTCCGAGAACGTGGCGACGACGTCTTACTGCTAAGTCAACATTACATTGAAACCATTGGTTCAAAGATCCGACGGAGACAGAAAATTAACGGCCTATCGACGGAAGTGGCAGATTTGTTTCGGCGGTATTCCTGGCCCGGTAATGTTCGCGAACTACGCAACGTCATCGAGCGCGCTCTGATTCTTGAAGAGAGCGAAGAGATTACCGTCGAATACCTGCCGGCCGGGATGATAGGAACTTCCACCTCGTCTTCTGCCAACGTCACGACGCCCGGGACGAAGCCTTCTTTTGTTCTTCCCGAGGGAGGGATCTCGCTGGATGAAGCTGAATTATCGTTTGTCAGGCAAGCAATCGAGCGCAGTGGCGGTAACCAAACGAAAGCGGCAAAACTACTAGGTATCTCGCGGGATCAACTGCGATATCGATTGCAAAAACTCGGCGACAGTGACGAATACTCAGTATCGTCGGAAACCAGTTCGTGAGCTTCTAAGATGAGCCTAGACACGTCCGTCCAGGATATATCACATAGAGACGAGGCCCTCCAGCGTTCTCTGAAAGAACTGGCCGACATAAAGTTCGCGCTGGACGAAGCAGCAATCGTGGCGATCACAGATCAACGTGGTGTGATCAATTATGTCAACAACAAGTTTTGTGAGATCTCGAAGTACTCGCGAGCGGAATTGATCGGCCAGGATCATCGCATCATTAACTCTGCCTACCACTCTAAGGAATTTATCCGAGAACTCTGGACCACAATTGCCAGCGGAAAAGTTTGGCACGGCGAAATCAAGAATCGAGCAAAGGATGGCAGTTACTACTGGGTTGATACGACCATAGTTCCCTTCCTAAACGCCGATGGAAAACCATACCAGTATGTCGCGATCCGCAACGACATCACAGAACGAAAGCTTGGTGAAGAACGCATTCGCCAGCAGGCCGCATTATTGGACCAGGCACAAGACGCGATCCTGGTTCGAGATCTAAATCAGACCATACTCTTTTGGAATAAAGGCGCCGAGCGGATTTACGGCTGGCTGGCGGAAGAAGCGATTGGCAGAAACGCAAATGATCTGCTGGCCACCAGCCCTTTCTCACGCTTGGAAGAAGCAAGAAAGTCTGTCATCGACAAAGGAGAATGGCGCGGCGAGTTTACTCAAGTCAGACGAGACGGAGCTGAGATCATCGTCGAGGGACGCTGGACGCTCGTCAAAGATGACCTCGGGGTACCAGGGTCGATCCTGGTCATTAATACTGATGTGACCGAACGCCGACGTATTGAATCTCAGTTCCTCCGAGCGCAACGAATGGAATCGATTGGCACGCTCGCCGGAGGTATCGCGCACGATCTGAACAACGTGTTGTCGCCTATTCTCATGGCCATCGACATGTTGCAGTTAAAGGTCGCCGACGAGTCATCCGACAAGTGGTTACAAGTATTACGCTCCAACGCAGAACGCGGTGCAGACATGGTCCGGCAGGTGCTGTCATTTGCACGTGGCGTTGAAGGTGAACGAGTGGCAGTGCAGCCGAAACATTTAATCAAAGAAATCATAAAAATATTACGTGAGACGCTGCCCAAATCGATTGAAATTAACCACAACGTGCCGAATGATCTCTGGATGATCTCGGCCGATGCGACGCAAATTCATCAAGTACTAATGAATCTATGCGTCAATGCACGGGATGCAATGTCCGAAGGTGGTTCGATAATCATCAAGGCAGAGAACGCAGTGATCGATGAGAATTACGCCAGGATGCATGTGGAAGCTGCTCCCGGTCGTTTTGTTTTAATAAGCGTAACAGATACCGGCGCAGGCATTCCGCATGAAATTCAGAGCCGGATTTTCGAGCCGTTCTTCACCACCAAAGAAATGACCAAAGGTACAGGGCTTGGCTTGTCTACCGCGCTGACGATCGTGAAGTCTCATGGAGGGTTTATCAATCTGTATAGCGAGATGCACAAAGGCACGCAATTCTCTATCTATCTCCCAGCTCTGGACTCACAAAATAGGTCCCGCACCTCGTCGCAACTGAAGACAGATCTTCCCCTCGGAAAAGGAGAACTCATTCTTGTGGTGGACGACGAAGAATCGATTCGAGAGATTACAAAAGGGACTCTTGAAACCTTCGGCTATAGAGTTCTGACGGCGACTGACGGGACTGAGGCTGTCGCCATTTATGCCGATAATAAGAGCGACATCGCAGCAGTGTTGACCGATATGATGATGCCTTTTATGGATGGTCCAGCAACGATTCGCGCCTTGCAGCGAATGAATCCAGACGTTCGTATTATCGCTGCCAGCGGACTCGGAGCCCGTGCGGGTGAAGCGTCTCTCGCGGGCGTGCAGATTTTTTTGGACAAACCATACACCGCCGAAACGTTACTCAAAGCACTCGCAAAGATACTTTCGTAACTAAGCCCCGTCTATTGGTCTCATGCGTAGAATTTCCAGCAAGCTGCGAAATACCGCGCAAGTGCCCACCAACAAAACCTCCTAACCCCGCTTTTTAAGGCACTTTTCGACAGCAGTCCTTTGGTATAAGTTGTGCACAACTTGATGTTAGTTAGCTGCCAATCATTTCCTGCTCAGATTACTGATTGGCAAAGGAGGTATGTCCATGAAAATTTTGTTAGCAGTTGACGGTTCGCCCTGTAGTTTGCAGGCAATTGAAGAAGTGTCCCGCCGTCCCTGGCCAGCGGGTTCGCAAATTCGAGTGCTCAATAGCTACGAAATCCCTGTGCCGGCAACGCCTGAAGGTTGGCTCCTGCCACCGGAGCATTTCGATGAGCTCGATCGCACCATCAAAAAACAGGCAACTGAGATCGTTAAGAATGCCGTCCAGACCCTTCGTCCCCGACTACCCGAAGTGACAATTGAGGGTCAGGTCATTCCGGGCTCGCCGCGCGCAGTGATTCTTGATGAAGCAAAAGATTGGAAAGCCGACTTAATCGTAGTCGGGTCACATGGCTATCGAGCCTGGGAGCGGTTCCTTATGGGATCTGTTTCGCAGGCGGTCGTATCTCACGCTAAATGCTCCGTCGAAGTAGTTCGGTTGCCCAAGCTTGTTGAGGCACCAAAAACCCAAGAGTCCGTTCAGAAGGCGGTGTAACCAACTAATGGCCAAGGTGCTAGTACTTGGAGGGGGGTTCGGTGGCCTGGTCGCGGCCGAACGTTTAGCACAAACACTCGGCGGCAACCATCAGGTCACGCTAGTCTCGCGCAGCCGAAGATTCGTCTTCTATCCCGCGCTGGTGAAAGTAGCCTTTGGCAAATACGAGCCTGAGGACGTCTCGTTCGATCTGCGAAATGCTCTGTTGGATCGCCGAGTGAACTTCATTGAGGCCGAGGTCGCTCGTATCAATCCCGATGAGCAAAAGGTTGTAATCGCCCATGGAGACATCGAGGGCCAACTGCCTTACGATTACTTAATCTTCGCGCTTGGTCGACGGCTCGCAACCGAAAAGGTCACCGGATTCTACGAGCATGCTCATCATCTTCTGAATGTCGATAAAGCAATTCAATTTGGACGAGCGGCCAACGCATTTCGCGGCGGCCACGCTGTAATCGGCGAGTGCAAAGGCGCGAGATTGCCGGTCCCCGTTTTTGAGACGGCTTTCGCGTTGGCCAAACTCTTCGAAAAACTGGGAGTTCGACAGCAGTCGAGAATTACTGTGGTCAGTCCTGACCCCTCGGGCCTGATCTTCAATGACCCTAAAGTAACCTTGACTATTAATCGAGCCCTTGCTCGTCACAACATCGAGTACCTGCCCAATTTTTCGATAAACGAAATAACGGAGAAATTTGCAGTAACAGACACGGGCCACTCCATTGACCATGAACTCTTAATGCTGCTACCGCCGTTCGAGGGCGCGTCCGCGGCAGCGTTACTCGGCGTCACCGATGAAGAAGGCTATATCAAGGTGAGCTCAACTATGAGAGCTTCGGGAATCGATCGGGTCTACGCGATCGGTGACTGCGTGAACCTTGAGGGACCAAAACTCGCTCACCTGGCCGTCCGGCAAGCATCAGTGGCTGCTGAAAACCTGGTGGCTGAAATTGAAGGAACCTCTTCACTGGAGCGTTACCTTCATGAAGTGAAAGTGGTGATTGATGAAGGTTCCGACGGCGGCCTTTATTTCCAGAAAGACTGGTGGGACCACAACGAAACAACGGTACAACACAATCGGTTCTGGAGGTGGGCCAAGTGGGCCCAGGAGAAATACTGGGAGCACAGTCATTTCTAACCGCAAGTGTCTCCTCCGTTTTTGAAAAGGGGGAAGTTATGAAAATGAAAGCAAACGTTTTTCACGGTAAGAACAACATCCGCGTAGAAGAAGTACCTATACCTCGTGCAGAGGTGGGTGACGCTGTAATACGCGTGACCCTGACCACTATCTGCGGGACAGACCTGCACATCGTGCGGGGAGAGTATCCAGTCAAGCCCGGACTTGTGGTGGGACACGAACCAGTTGGGGTGATTACCGAACTGGGCGCGGGAGTAACTGGATATGAGATTGGAGATCGAGTCCTCGTCGGTGCGATCACGCCATGCGGCCAATGTCGGGGTTGCTTGTCCGGACATTCATCGCAATGCGGACACGGAGATGGATATGAAACGCTCGGTGGTTGGAGGTTCGGCAATACTATAAACGGTGCTCAAGCCGAGTACCTCAAAGTCCCTTTCGCTCAAGCAAACCTGGCAAAAATTCCTAACGATCTTACCGACGAACAAGTAGTACTCCTAGCGGATATTGCGTCCACAGGGTTCGGTGGCGCTGAATCTGCTGGTATCAAAATTGGAGATTCAGTTGTGATCTTCGCACAAGGACCAATCGGGCTTTGCGCGACCGCCGGTGCAAGATTACTGGGCGCCTCGTTGATAATCGGTGTCGATGGCGATGAAAACCGACTGGCGATGTCGCGGCGTATGGGAGCCGACATCACGCTTGATTATCGCTATGTAGACGTGAATGCTGAAATCAAACGCATAACCGGCGGCGGCGCCGACGTCGCCATTGAGGCGTTAGGAACCCCACAGACCTTTGAGCGTGCCCTCAAGAGTTTGAGGCCCGCGGGCACACTCTCAAGTCTAGGTGTCTACTCCGGAAAGCTCGAAATTCCCTACGACGCTTTCGGCGCCGGCATCGGTGATTACCGGATAGTTACTACGTTGTGTCCGGGTGGTAAAGAACGGATGCGACGGTTAATGGAAGTCGTGCGCAACAAGCGCGTTGATTTGACTCCCCTCCTTACTCACACTTATTCGCTTGACCGGATTGGCGATGCTTACGATCTGTTCAGCGAACGTATGGACGGTGTTATTAAAGTAGCTATCAAGCCTTAATCACACTGACACGAACTATCTCGTTTGGAAGAAGGGGCAGCCACGGAGTGCCGCCCCTTCTACAAAAGGTGGCCCATCTTTTCTTGTTTTGTTCGGAGATAACTCATGGCGGCGCCCTTCACTGGCACGATCAGAGGGACACGCTCGACGATTTCAAGGCCCGCCAATTCCAGGCCCTTCAGTTTCTTGGGATTATTCGACATCACTCTGACTCGTCTCAACCCCAGATCCCACAAGATTTCGCCACACTGTACGTAACAACGCAAATCCACCGGCAAGCCTAATCGTTCATTAGCTTCGATTGTATCTGCGCCTCTGTCTTGCAAAGCATAAGCACGGATCTTGTTAATGATGCCGATGCCGCGACCTTCCTGCTGCTGATACACGATGGCGCCAGTTCCCTCCTGCGCGATCAGCTCCAATGCACGACCTAGTTGTGGACCACAATCGCATCTCAACGACCCAAAGACATCTCCGGTCAAACATTGAGAGTGTAACCGCACCAGAGTTGCTCGAGCGCCATTCAATTTTCCTTTAGTCAGCGCCACAAACTCTTCCGAAGAGATGAGTGATCGATAACCTACGATTTGGAAATCTCCCAAGTCGGTTGGTAACCGGGCCACATCCACTCGTTCGACCGTCGGCGTATCCCTATTAAAAGCCGCGTCGTCGTCGCAATCCTCTGACGACGGCGTGTGACTGCTGATCCTCAGTGCTTGACTCATAGTTGTTGTGTCTATCGGATTAATCAAATGTTTGACTAAGTCGAGCCAGTGCCAGGGCACCTAATGCTAATCCCAGGTCACGTAAGGCCACATCGAAATACCCCGGTATCATTAGCAAGTTAGCAATGATAAGTACGAGCCACGCAGAGACCACATAAGCGAATATCTTTGGTTTGAAGAAGACCCCCAAGCCAGCCACGATCTCGATCGCTCCGGCGACAAGCATAAGTTCATGACCATGCCCGCCAACCATGCGATTCACAAACGACGGAAGATATTGATCCCAATTCACCAGCAGATGGGTGAACTTGTCAATGCCGGCAATAATTGGTGCGGCGGTGAACCCAATTCTCAAAATCTGATAGGCCTCCCGTGCGTGACGGGTGACAGCGCTGTCATCGAGTTCGCGACCAAGGGCCGCTTCATGAAGTACCTGCTGCATCGTTTTCTCCTCCTATACTGAATTGATTTGCCGCCAGCTTACTCCTTAATTCTAATAAGTCAAGCTTTTCTTTGACTTATTGTCTTTATGTAGAAAACGTGTGATAATCAGGGTACAAGATGAAGCAGACCAAACTGGACAAGCGGTTTTTTGAAAGTACGCGCGGTAGAATTGTGACGCTTTTGAGAGGTTCGGCGAAAACTGTCAACGACCTCTCGGCAGAACTAACTCTCACCGATAACGCCGTCCGTGCCCATTTGCTCTCACTTGAGCGCGATGGGCTGATCAAACAAAGTGGCACACAACCCGGCACGCGTAAGCCGCACTTCGCTTACGAGTTGACGGACGAGGCCGAACATCTTTTTCCAAAAGCTTATGACGTACTGTTGAATGAGTTGATCACGGCTCTGAAAAATAAGCTGGACGCAAGAACACTTGATGCAGTGCTAAAACAAGTCGCGCACTCACTCGCAACTGCCCAGGCGAAGCCGCGAGGGGCAAAGTCAACTGATGGTTTAGAGAAGGCGCTTTCCACCCTTGAAGCGCTCGGAGGCGCTCCAAGAGTCGAGATTGGTCCAGATCGAACCGTAATCGTAAGCGAGAGTTGCCCGCTCGCCGCAGTCGTTGCGCAGCATCCTGAAGTATGCGGCTTGGCTGAGGCTCTACTGACGGAGATCATTGGTACGCAAGTCGAAGAAAAGTGCGATCGCAATGGTCCACTTCGGTGCCGTTTCGAAATTACTAGAACTCAAAACTAATTGGTCCTGGCAGAATATTGGCCCAGGCTACGCGGAAAGACCTGAACTTCCGCCGGGGCGCGGTTGTGGTTCGCCGCCAGAATTGTCTCGACGGTGACACCTTTACCATACGTTCCCTCCATGTCGCTCTTCTCCGGTGATATCACTGAACCTTTCAGCGCGAGTCCGCCAAACAGTCCTTTACTACGCGAGTAAGATAAGATTTCCGCATCCAATTTGGCGTCGGTGGTACCACTGGCGGATCTGCCAACCGGTCCTGCGGCTACCGAAGCTTCTCCGCCAAGCTCAAACTTGTCCGAAAGCAAACTCTTCATTCCTTTTTCATTCATGACCAGCAGGACAAAGTCAGTAGAGGCACCTCCTATCTGTAAGCCGACACTGCCGCCTTTTATTTCAAAGAACGCTGGTGCGGACCAGCCCGAAGAGAGCCGGCAACTTGCCACCCCTCTACCGCCTTGACCGCCAACAATGAATCCAGCTTTAACCACTGCGGGAAACACCAGGACACACTCTGCCTTATCCAATAAGTCTCTTGGTATTCCTTTGTCAGGAGCTCCCATGATCTCGCCTACAACTTTAGAAGCCTTGTTTGCCTGACTCTGCCCCTCCTTTGTGTTTGAACCTCGAAAAGGTGGCTCTGGAGTAGGAGTCGGGGCCGCCGCTGCTTTCGCCTTCGAGCTCTTCTTAGTCTGCGAGCTAATGGTCACAACCGAGACGACTCCGAAACAGATCAACGCAATCCAGATCGAGATAAGCTTTTTACCCATAGTTCCTCCTTACGCTCTTGCAATTCCGGCATCTGCCGATCATTTACCAAATAGAAGGCACAACGTTGGTGAATTCTTGTTTCGTTAATTCTACTGTGCGCTTTGAGCTACACCCAAAAAAAGCCGGATTCCAATGGATTCAGACACAGAAAAACAAGAACTACTTCTGGAGGGTTTTGGAGGGATGTTGGATGACCTTGGAGTGCGGCGGCCCAGCGCCGCTTTGTTATTCCGCGTCCCTAACTGTGTCGGGAATGATTCGTATTTTATCGGGTTGTGCAGAATATGGGGTTGCGCAAAAAGCGCCGCCGGGCCGGCGCACTCCAAAGGAAATCGGCCTTAGATTTCTTCAGGCGTGGGTAGCGATCACCTCAAGATATTCGGCGTCCACACTCGTCGTGTCGTCAGGGGCTTTGTTATGGCTAGACCACAACGTTACGAGTTCCTCACGAAGTTGGTCCTTCCCGGCACCTTCGAGCGCCGCGAATGCACGTCCCGTCGGACCGTAGTTAAGTCGATAGAACTCCACCACCTCGCTCGGTGTAAACGGGTAATTAAAGTGATAGAACTGCTTGGTGAGCTTTAAGTCGGATATCCCGTCCTTTAGTCGCTCACGTACGGTAGCCTCGTCGCCCCAGAGTACAGGTGAAGGCATACCGGCAGGTGCAATGTGTTTCGCAATAGTCTTAAACATCTGTCCGATGAAACC
>DATIBX010000278.1:0-2704 GCA_035457105.1 Pyrinomonadaceae bacterium | reverse complement strand
TGTAACCTAGTCGCTGTTGCTTCTGTCGTTCACGAACAATACTGGGATAAAGCCCAAGACTGGAATTATTTATAAAAATATGTCCGTTGACTTCACCGACGTCGACGCTTCTAACACGACCTTCGCAGATTACGTTGATTGCACCTTCGAGATCGAGCGGGATATTCATGTCTTTCGCAAAGTGGTTCAACGTTCCGAGCGGCAGCACGCCCAGAGTCTTGGCAGTACCCGCCAAAGCAGCTGCGACAGAACTAATGGTCCCGTCTCCACCTCCAGCTACTATTGTCGAGTTGTTACCTTGTGCTGCCTGACGCGCGAGTTCTACAACTTGCGCGCCGGAGGTCCCGATGGAAACGTGCGCTCTTAAACCTCTCGCTTCGAAAAGAGCGGTAACCTGACGCGACACTTCGTCGCTGTTGAATGTGCCTGAGCTGCAATTAATAATGACCTCAACAGCTGATTCTGCTGGCATTGATTGCACTTGAAACCATAGCCGGGATCAACCGTCAACCTTAACTAGTTGTTTACCCAGGTTTTCTCCTTTAAAAAGACCAAGGAAAGCACGGGGTGCATTTTCAAAGCCTTCGACAATGTTTTCAGCATGTTTCAACTTACCTTCGGTATACCAACGAAGGAGCTGATTGATTCCTTCAGAGAAACGACTCGCATAGTCTGTGATAATGAAACCTTGCATTAAAGCGCTCTTGACCAAAAGGTAGGGCTGCACACGCGGGCCGACATCAATTGTTTCCAGGTTGTACATTGAGATCTGGCCGCAGATCGGAATGCGCGCTCCCTTATTAATCAATGGCAATACGGCATCGGATATGTCGCCGCCCACGTTGTCAAAATAAACATCAACTCCATTAGGACAAGCGTTCTTCAAGGCCTGAAAGGTATCGCCATCTTTGTAATTAACGGCCTTATCCACCGAGAGTTCGTGCTCTAGATATCGGTTTTTCTCGTCGCTCCCCGCAATGCCCACAACTCGACAGCCTTTGATTTTGGCAATTTGGCAAACTGTCATGCCTACGGCGCCGGCAGCACCAGAAACGACAACAGTTTCACCTTCTGTTGGTCGACCAATGTCGAGTAGACCAAAATAAGCAGTCAAGCCTGGCATACCCAACACCCCTAGTGCTGTCGTCACAGGCTTAAGTTTTGGATCAATCTTCGTTAATTCTTTGGCGTTGGCTACTGAATAAAGTTCCCACCCCAGCATGCCGGTAACAATGTCACCAGGTTGCAGGGAAGGGGAGCGCGACTCTACAACTTCGCCTATGCCTCCGCCCTTGATGACTTCATTCACCGCGAACGGCGGAATATAGGACTTGCGGTCGTTCATTCGGCCGCGCATATAGGGATCTACGGACAAGTAAAGCGTGCGTATCAGAACGTCAGCGTCCTGCGGTCTTGGCATGTCGGCGTCAACGAGGCGGAAGTTGGCGTCGGCAGGTTCGCCGACAGGTCGGCTAGCAAGCAGAATCTGTTTGTTTTTCATGGCAGCCATCATACACCGAGACTTGGAAACACTGATTCGCGGGCGTTACAAGGTTCGACCGAGCTGTTGAGTCAAGTACATCAACTGATCTAAGTTGCGTCCACTCTTGACCGGGTTCAGAATGTATCATCAAAGTTGTAGTTGGAACTCCAGGGGAAAGGACCGGTCGATGGCGAACATGACTCAACCTACGGTAATGATCGTGGATGACTACGAAGATGTCCGAAATATTTTGAGACTTTGGCTTGAGAAGCATGGCTGCACCGTGGTAGACGCGAGCGGAGGTAGCGAGGCGGTGGAAATCGCAGAACGTGAGCGCCCTGATCTCATTCTGATGGATCTTTCAATGCCGGAAATTGATGGCTTTGCCGCCACTTTTCGTATCCGCCAAATTGAAGATTTAAAGGACGTCCCGATAATCGCCATTTCCGCTTACGGCGAACTGGGGATTGACGTCCAGCTTCAAATAGACCCGCGAGCGGCTGGTTTCAACGCGTATTTACCCAAGCCCTTTGCCCCTGAAAAACTTTTCACCCTGGTCGATCAATATCTGTCAGGAACGAGGAAAGCGGCCGGGGAGTAGGGCCTCCAAATCGCAGTTACAGGCATCCTACGGTCGAGATGGAACCCATCTGTTGTACCCCAATTGCGAACAGTGGAATAAAATGTGACGGTCCGGGCGGGAGGAGCTTGCCCGCGGACTGATTCTTGTCCGCAATTCCAACTTGCAGAACGGTTTAGGTTGGAAAGTTACTATTTCAGAAAGAGCGTCACTGAGTGCAAAATTAGTAAAACTTGACAAAACGAGCAACTGTAACTACACTGGTTACAAATTTAAGTGGTGATTTGAGTGATGATACCGATGTTTAGAATGTATGCCGACTAGTAGCCGATTCGCAGTTGCCGTTCACGTATTGACTTTGATGGCTTGGTTTGATGAGGAGCCGATTAAGTCAGAACAAGTTGGGGAAAGCGTTAACACCAATCCCGTGGTGATCAGGCGAATTTTGTGTGAGCTCGCGCAAGCAGGGTTGGTCGTTTCACAAACGGGATCAACAGGCGGTTCTCGACTGGCGCGCAAGCCAGACGACATTAGCTTGCTGGATGTGCATTCAGCTGTTGAACGGCGAGGTGTCTTCTCGTTGCATCGACAGCCACCGAGCCGGCAATGTCCCGTCGGAGTGAACATGGAGACGGTCTTGG
>DATIBX010000277.1:0-9909 GCA_035457105.1 Pyrinomonadaceae bacterium | reverse complement strand
AATTGATTGACCACGCAGCTAAAGCTGGTGGTGTCAAAAAAAGAAGTTGGGATCTGGGCTAGGTGGAAATTGATTGACCACGCAGCTAAAGCTGGTGGTGTCGAAAAAAGGTTGCGTTGTCGGGCTAGCCAGCCGTCTCTTTCGTCGATTGTTGAACTAAGGTCGATGCTATTATCCTCAACTCTCTTTTGTTTTCCGGTCGAACATTCTTATTAAAACAGTAGATTGAGAATTCCATGTGTGTCGTCTCACAGATCTTAGGCAGCATTGCTGTCCTGCTGCTTTGGTTGCCAATCATTTACCCGTTCGCGAGCTATGAATCCACTCAAAGGAAGGCAGCCGCGCCGATCTTCATTGAAACCGCCGAAAAAGTAGGACTTAATTTCCGTCACTACAACGGTATGACTGGGAAGTTTTATTTACCGGAAATAATGGGGTCCGGTGCCGGATTGTTAGACTACGACAATGACGGTGACCTTGATGTTTTTCTCGTTCAAGGCTCGGTGCTTGAGCCTGGAACTACGCCAAACGCAACATTATTTCCATGGCGTCAGCAGCAATCGCCCCGTGGCAAACTTTTTCGCAACAATCTTATTAATACCAAAGTTGCCACTCGCGAACTCCAATTCACTGACGTTACAGAAGAGAGCGGGATCGTTGCGACCGGTTATGGCATGGGGATAGCCGTGGGCGATATCAATAACGATGGTTGGTCCGATCTTTACCTCACGAATCTTGGATCAAACCAAATGCTTCTGAATAAAGGTGACGGTACCTTCGTCGACATTACCGCAAAGTCGCGGACAGATGATCCGCGCTGGAGCACTAGCGCCAGTTTTCTTGACTACGATCGTGATGGTTGGCTCGATTTGATGGTCGTGAATTACGCTGAGTTTTCGACCGGCAACAATCCTTCATGTTATGCCGCGACAACTGCTAGAGACTATTGCACGCCGCGCGTTTTTCGAGCACCCGGCAACCGACTATTCCATAACTTGCGTAACGGAACGTTTGAAGACGTAACAGTAGCCGCAGGCGTTGATAAAGACTTTGGCCATGCTTTGGGAGTGGTCGCGGGCGATTTCAACGACGATGGCTGGATCGACATTTTCGTCGCCAACGACGGAGATCCTAATCAGTTATGGATTAACCAAAAGAACGGCACCTTCAAAAACGACGCACTGCTGGGCGGTGCAGCTGTGAACCGCGATGGAAGAGCTGAAGCGAGCATGGGCGTGGATGCCGGTGATTTCGATGGTGATGGAACAGACGATATTTTCGTCACACATTTGCTGGACGAAACAAATACCCTGTTCACGAACCTTGGAGGCGCAACGTTTGAAGATCGCACACGCGAAGTGGGCCTGGGTAAACCCGGGCGTCGCTTCACCGGCTTCGGTACCCTCTTCTTTGACTATGACAACGATGGCTGGCTCGATTTGCTAGTGGCGAATGGAGCAGTGCAGCAGTTGCCTGAGCTGATGAGAAAGGGCGATCCTTTTCCGCTGGGCCAACCCAACCAACTCTTTCACAACAGCGGAAACGGTCACTTCGTTGAAGTAATCGAAGACGCTGGTCCAAGTTTTCAATTTTTGGAAGTCAGTCGGGGAGCCGCGTTCGGAGACATCGACAACGATGGCGATATTGACGTGCTTGTCACCAATAATAATGGTCCGGCAAGGTTGCTTCTGAACGAAACAGCGAATCGAAATCATTGGTTGGGTCTGCGGGTAGTGGGCCAGAACGGCCGAGACTTGCTTGGAACACAAGTGGCGATAGTCGTGGGAAAGGATCGAGTACTGAGACGGCGGGTGCGAACTGATGGCAGTTATCTTTCAGCCAATGATCCGCGAGTGCTCGTGGGATTGGGCCAACTGACCAGCGTAGACGCCGTTCGCGTGCGCTGGCCGGATGGGTCACTGAGAGAGTTCAAAACTCCGCCAGTGGATCGATACATTACGATTAAAGAACGATGAAGCTCCTTTGTTTATTCTCCGTGTCTCTATTCCTCTCTGGTTGGGTGTGGATCGTCCGGTCGCAACCGATACACAGAGACAACGGGTTTTCACAGCAATCAGCCTTTTTGCCGCCGCCGCGTCCTTCCCTGATCACAATTCATTTTCCCGATCTGTCTCAGTTGGAGACTGAAGTAAGAACCCAAATCAAGTCGCAACAGGATGTACTCATTGCGACTGCGAAGGACGCAAACTCGAGTGAAGACGAACTGTCTATTGCCTACGGAATGCTAGGCGAGATTTATCACGCTTATTCACTGAATGCTCCAGCCGCGGAGTGCTACTTGAACGCGAGTCGTCTAGCGCCAACCGACTTTCGCTGGGTCTACCTGCTGGCAAAGTTAGACCATCAGCAAGGTCACGCTGAGGAAGCATTGCGGGGTTATCAAGTCGCCACGTCACTGCAGCCGTCTTTTGTCACTGCTCAACTCAATTTGGGGAATTTGTACCTGGAACTCGACCGTCTCGACGAAGCGAAGGCCACCTTTGCACTGGTGGTTCAGAAAGAACCAAACAATGCCAGTGCCCACTACGGACTTGGCCAGATAGCTCTGTCGAAGCGGAACTACGCTGCAGCGGTCGAACACTTTGAGAAAGCACTTGAGTTGGTTCCCGGAGCAAATCGAATTCATTACCCCCTGGCACTCGCTTATCGCGGGTTGCGAAACACAGAAAAGGCAGAAGCCCATCTGGCCCAACAAGGGACTGTTGGTTTGCGCGTGGCTGATCCGCTGCTGGATCGCCTGGCCGAACTTGTCCAGGGAGCGCGAGTACACATGATTCGCGGCAAGCTGGCGCTCGAAGCGAAGAGGTATGTCGAAGCGGCCGGGGAATTTCGTAAAGCAATTGAGGCACAACCAGAGAGTGTGCCTGCTTATGTCAATCTTGGAACGACACTCACTCAGCTTGGCGAGCTAAAAGAAGCAGCAGCACAATTTGATAAAGCCTTGCGCCTCGAGCCGTCTAACCTGACCGCACATTTCAACCTGGCCATTCTGTTAGCTAACGACAACCAGCATGAACAAGCAGTCGCCCACTTGCACGCAGTGTTGACGACAAATCCAAACGATCTTGATGCACGGATGTTTTTGGCCCGAGAACTCGAGAAGGTGGGCCTTGTGGACGAGGCGCTCCGCGAATATTCGCGCCTAGCTGAAGCAGACGCCAACAACGAAGTCGCGGTGATTAAGAGGGCTGAACTGCTACAGAGCAAGGGCGAGTCTAAGCAGGCGCTGGATGGATTGGAAAAAGCGTTTACTCAATACCCACAAAAGGTAAACACTGCGGTAATGCTAATCTACGCGCTCGCGGCATCACCGCAACTAAATCTGCGCGATGGTCCAAGAGCCCTAAAACTTGCTCAAACGCTTTACTCAACCACACCGACGCTACAACACGGCTCATTGCTGGTATTGGCGTTTGCGGAGAGCGGTCAGTGCGACGAAGCTGCAGAGTGGCAGCGACGCTTGATCACCGAAGCGATCAAAGGACGTGACGAACAGTTAGTTGAGAAGCTAAAGGCGGAACTGGCGAGATATGTCAACGTTAAGTCATGTAGACCGTGAGACAGATGACTGTTCTCTGTGCCGCGATCACCAATCATCAAATGGCTTCCCTTAACAATGACTCTGTCTAATTACCTCCCAATTTGCCGGGGCCGTACAACGCTCGTCCTGGTTTGACGCCGGTATGCTCGCCATTCTTGAGTACCTGTACGCCATTCACAAAAACATCTCGCACCCCGACAGAATACTGGTGTGGATTTTCGAAAGTCGCACGGTCCCCAATTGTCTGTGGATCGAAAATGACGACATCAGCAAACATACCCTTTTGAAGCAGTCCACGATGGTTGAGGCCAAGATTCGTCGCCGGCAAGCTGGTTAGTCTCCGCACAGCCTCAGTTAGTGAGATTACTTTTTCATCCCGCACATACTTGCCGAGTAGTCGCGAAAAATTACCATAGGTGCGAGGATGGGCGGCCGATTTTAAGAACACACCTTCGGCAGCTATCGACGCCGCGTCTGAACCAAAACTCACCCATGGCTGACGAATCTGCTTCTTGATGTTGTCCTCGCTCATCAGGAAATAGATCGTGCCGATGCGAGAGCGATCTTCGAGTAGCAGATCCATGATCGTCTCAATTGGATCTTTGCCACGCATCTTTGCTACTTCGGCCAAAGTCTTGCCGGTAAGCGGTTTCAAACTATCGTTCTTGAAGCTTGCCAACAGGATGTGTTCGGGCGAGCCAGATAACAGGTAAAGATTTTCCCATTCGTTTGTCGGCGTGCGAACCGCATCAGCTATCTTCTGCCTCGTAGCCGGATCCTGAAGTCGTTTATAAGCCGCGTCGCGCCCACCATCAAAAACCCAGGGCGGCAACGAGGCGTCCAGGCCTGTTCCACCAGCCGGATACGTGTACATATCGGCGGTGAGCTTCACTCCCTGACGGCGCGCATCTTCGACCATTTTTATTACTTGGTCCATCTTAGGCCAGTTAGCTTCACCCGATGCCTTGAGATGATAGATTTCAGCCGGAACACCAGCTTCACGACTGATGCGAATGGTTTCCTGCACGGCTTCAATCAACTGCGCTCCTTCACTGCGCATGTGGGCTGTGTATTTGCCCTTGTACTTCGCCGCAACCTTACACAGCTCGATCAATTCATCCGTCTTGGCAAAGAATGCCGGCGGGTAGATCAGGGCCGTGGTGATACCCAGTGCACCAGCTTCCATTTCACGACGGACCAATTCACGCATCTGGTCTAGTTGAGCGGGTGTGGGCGGCTTGTCGTCGAGGCCAATAACGTACTCGCGGATGGTGGGAGCACCGATGAATGATGCAACATTTTGTGAAATGCCTCGCTTCTCGAGATAGTTGAGATACTCAGCAAGCGTGGTCCACTCGATGGGAGCCTTTATATCACCTTGTGCCTCGAGTCGTCGCTTCTTCATTTCATCGCTAAGCGGTCCCATCGAACTCTCACCGAATATTTGAGTGGTGACACCTTGCCGCAATTCGCTTAACGAACGACTATCAACCAGCCATGAAGTCTCAGAATGAGAGAGCATGTTAATGAAGCCTGGCGCCACTGCCAGCCCCTTGGCATCAATGATCGCCGCAGCATTAGCGCGACTGAGGTTTCCCACTGCCGTGATTCGATCACCTTTTATTCCTACGTCTACTTTCACGGGCGTCCGTCCGGTTCCGTCATAGACCGTGCCACCGCGGATAATGACATCGAATTGTTGCTGCGCGACTGGTCCAGGATTTCCCTGCGCGTACGCTATAACCGTCAGGGCAAGAATTAGAATCAGAGATTGAAACTGCTTGATGTTGTTTTTCATTACGAGCCGGATTATAGGCCTCGTGAGGTCGAGTCTGAAAGCTCATGGGAAAAGAGCAATGATCGCCTCGTAAGCGACTGGAGGTCGGGTATTTCATTTTGGCAGGAAGCGGGCTGGGTTAAGCGATGTTCCAATCTCGTGGTGACTTTCTCGGCCAAATGATCCTGCAATACAAATGATGCCTAGTCGCCACGCAGAAGTATTTGATAATTGAGTACGGCAGGTTCGAGGTCTTCACCTTCAGTAATCAATTCACCTTTAACGCCATCAGGGCTCGAAGGGTAGTCCAAATCGTCTGGGAAAGGTTGCGACGTGTTCGGACGAATTGCAGTCATTACATCTGCCAGGTTCAAACTTACCATCACCATCATAAGAGATTGCCTCGTTCATTTTTGGGGGACAGTTTGAACAGTTACCTTAGAAGTCGGAATAAATAAGTGACGAACGCCAATTTCACGGGACGTAAAACACCAACTAAAGGATGAACGCCGGACCTGGTAAACATTTCCGGAGAATTGTTAAGCCCGCGTTCTTCTCCACGTCACAAACGAGCAACTTCTTGTTTTAATAGCAAGAAACTAGGCGTCAAGTAATGCGCTAAAGTTCTTGTTTCTCGCAGAATGCCTAAAGATTAGAAACGAATAAATATTTCGAGTGGATTTCTCGGTGCAACCTTTGTGTCCTTAGTTGCTCCGTGGTGGTTGGGCTTACAATTAGAATTCACCACAGAGCCACAGAGAAAGTGCACTGAAGCGGCACTGAGAAATCGCGGCTCCCAAGCTGAAGCTTGGGGAGAATGAGAGATGTTGCGATGGGTTTTCACGCAGTCTCTAAAGCCGCGGTGCTTGGACAACGGGGGGCCGAGGCAGAATCTAAACGACCGTGCCACTTCGTCTGAGGTTTGATAAATCTTTCGAGAACCTCGAGCAGATCTAAAGTACAATTACGATCCTTTATGAAGCGAATTGGTAAAGTTTGCGCAAACTAGTTCTGACCGTTCTCGCCCTGACCACCCTCGTATTGGCGCTCTAATCGTTGCCGTTTAGGTGAGCCCGAGACCGATGGCGTAGGTTCATAAAACAGTTCGCTGCAGATGCAGACAAATTCGAAATTGGCTAACCCGATCCCAATTCAAGCCGTTGTTCCAACGAAGAATCTTTTAAATAAACTTCAGGTACAAAATAATGCCCTCTAAAAAAACCACTAGACGAAATTTCATCAAGCTTGCTACGGCGTCGACCTTAGTGACTGGAGTCTCTCGCAATGCATTAGCAACTTCTGCCTCCTATTTAATCGAGCCTGAGCGGCAGCCGCAGGCGTCACCCAATGACCGAATTCGAATTGCGACCATCGGCGTTGGAATCCAGGGGACCGGCGACACAAATGCGGCGCTCGGCCGCACAAATCCCTCGGCTGATCCAACCACCAATGCAGTTGGTGAAAATTGTGAACTAGTAGGGGTGGCTGATCTCTATGATGGTCGACTGGCTCGAGCACAAGAACTTTGGGGAAAACAACTCTTCACTACTCGCGATTACCACCAATTACTGTCGCGACCTGATATTGATGCCGTGATTATCGCTACCTCTGACCACTGGCATTCAAAAATAGCGCTTGACGCAATGAAGGCTGGAAAAGATGTTTACCTGGAAAAGCCGATGGTCCAAAACATCGATGAGGGAAAGCCTCTTATCGACGCGGCTCGAAAGTCGAACCGAATACTGCAGGTAGGCAGTCAGAGGGTGAGCTCAATTGTTTATCAAAAAGCCAGGGAGTTGTATCGGTCCGGGACTATCGGCGAGTTGATACTGGTAGAGGCGTGGTGGAATCGTAATAGTGCTCTCGGTGCGTGGCAATATACGCTACCGACCGACGCTTCACCTCAAACCGTTGATTGGCAGCGTTTCCAGGGAAGTAGACGCGACATCCCTTTTGATCCCATCCGGTTTTTCCGCTGGCGCAACTATCGTGACTACGGCACTGGAGTCGCCGGCGATCTGTTTGTTCATCTCTTCTCAGGTTTACATTTTGTATTGAGCTCAAATGGTCCAATCCGCGTGGTGTCAACCGGAGGCTTGCGGTATTGGAAAGACGGTCGTGATGTTCCAGACGTGATGTTGGGAATTTACGAGTACCCGAAAACTACTATGCATCCGGGTTTCAACTTATCACTCAAGGTGAATTTTGTTGACGGTGGTGGCGGTGAAGAAGGTTTCAGATTCGTCGGTAGTGAAGGAGTGATGACGATCGGGCGCGGCGTCACGATTTTGCGTAAAGCACTTTCGAAGGAGCCGGGACTTAGCACCAATACATTCCCGAAGGCAATGCAAGAAGCAATCCAAAAGGAGTACCGGGCCAAGTATCCAGAGAATCTGAAAGATCTCAACTCAACAAAGGAAGAAGTTTATTTGCCTCCGCCGGGATACAGCGATCAGGTGGACCACCTCGCGAACTTTCTTTCGGCAGTGCGAACTCGAAAGCCAGTTGTTGAGGACGCTGTGTTTGGCTTTCGTGCTGCCGGACCAGCGCTATTAACAAACACCAGCTACTTCGAGGGACGTTCCTTCCAATGGGACCCAGACGCTATCAAGGTGGTTGGTTGAAACATTTCGAGTGATTTCTCGTTGCAAGCTTTGTGTTCTCGGTGTCTCCGTGTGGTTGGAATACAATTAGATCCACCACAGAGTCACAAAGAGCACTGAGGCGGCACAGAGAATTCAACCAGGGATCCAATCTAGATCATTTGTGGCGGCGTAGGCCGCGCTGTGTAACCGGCGCAATCTGTGGATTCCCCCTGTTGGTGAACATTCCATTGCCTGCTTACGTACTCACCTAACGTTCAGTTAGAATCGCCTTCAACCTGGAGGTTTATGTACTGTCCTAAATGTGGTCAGCAGCAAATTTCTGACGAGATGAAATTTTGTTCTCGTTGTGGCCTCGCCTTAAGTGGATTGGCGGAATGGCTTGCAGGTGGAGCAGTGCCGGCAAAACGCTCGGGTGAAAGTCAGGTGGCGCCAGTTTCTCCGAGGCGCAAGGGAATGCGCCGAGCTGCAAAACTTATGTTCGTCAGTGGAGTGCTGTTCGTAGTTCTCCTGGTGGTTAGCCTTGCTATTGATGAGGGCGCACCAATGATTCTTCCAGTCGCGGTCTTCTTTGTGTCGCTTGTAATGATGCTTTATGCCCGTCTTTTCAGCGATCCAACCACACCCCTGAATGCTCCGGCAATTCAAACGACAGCGGCTCAGACATTCGGATCAAACCCAACCCGCGCCACTTTACCTCCGGCAAGTGCAATACCAATCCTGGGTACAGAGCAAGTGAGAACAAACGAACTGGCCCAGCCTCCAAGTGTTACAGAACGCACCACCAGACTGCTGGATGAGTAGCGTGCGGAACGCATCCACAGATGGCGCAGATTACACCGATTTGATCAGCAGCGTGGATTAGCTGACCAGGATCGACCTCACTCACTTAGTTACGAGTGGCCCTGCTCAAACTGATTTGAGCAGAGATGTGTGGCGAGTTAACTTGTGGTTCTGCTCTGTGAAACAAACCAACAACTTCTTGTTTTCCTGACCGATTTTTACACTGAAGGTGTTGGCCAGTTTCAGCGCCGGGTTAAACCAAAGAGTCACCGCGTCCATTTCTAACCATGTCAAAGAAAACCACATTTGCCGATGCGATGGTAGAAACGCTAAATGATGCGAAAATCCTTGGTGTTCGCGCCGGAACGGAACACCGTTACACGGGTGTGTGGGTGGTGGTGGTCGAAGGCAGGGTGTTTGTGCGCTCCTGGAACGACAAACCAACCGGATGGTTTCGCAGCTTCATAAATCAATCAAGTGGGACCATTCAGGTTGGGAAACTCGAAATTCCTGTGCGAGCGAAGTTGCCCCGCAGCGCGCGCATCCGGGACGCCGTCACTCTGGCATTCGCGGAAAAGTACAACACCAAAGGCTCTCAAAAGTGGGTGGAAGGCTTCGCCGAATCCACCCGCGTACTCACAACCCTTGAGTTCATTCCTGGCTAGGGTTATTACCACCTTCATTAGCACGCTGGACCAGGCAGTTGAAACAACCTGGAGCAGCGTTATGGACATGCAAATACGCGATGCCGCTGTTCGTAAAGAAGTCGTTAATAGTTTCTTGTAATACTTTGCCCTCAACTACCCTCGCCGCTTTCATAATCGCATCTTCGTTAAAGGCGCGAACCGATAGCAATCGGTGATGAAGCATGAGCGGAATCTCGTTGACCTCAGGCTTCGCGGTTTGTGCAGCCTCGCGAACGAATATTGGTCCTGCCGATTGATATGGAGAATTCACGTCGTGGTGTTGAAACGGCGTCAGGATTACCGTCTCTCCAATTGGTGCGTCCATCAGACTCACTCTGCACGGGTAACCGGGGTTCTCAGCCACCGTCATCCGTCTTGCTCCAGACGACGCTAATTCCGCGTCATCCATCGAGAAGAGATGTGCAAAGCGTTCGACTGGCACCGCGACGAATTGAAAATCAGAATGCATCAGCTTGGCTCCGGCTCGTAATGGTTCAT
>DATIBX010000276.1:0-2515 GCA_035457105.1 Pyrinomonadaceae bacterium | reverse complement strand
CATTGATTGGCCTTGTTCTCGTCCGGCGCCATTTAATCCCACGACTTCATTATGACGAAGGCGCTAACGATGCTGTCAGCGGCACTGTGCAGGCGATCGGCGTGTTTTATGGAATCACGGTTGGCCTGATTGCCGTCGGTGTCTGGAACACAAGCTCAAACGCGTCTGAACTCGTCTCGAAAGAAGCAGTCTCGATTGGTGCGTTGTATCGGGACGTCAGTAGTTATCCTTCACCGTTACGTGAGGAGCTACGAGCGAAACTCCGCGAGTACACGGTCTTCGTCATCGAAGAGGCCTGGCCCGCACAGAAGAGAGGTCAGGGCCAAGTGATTAATAGTGGAACTTCGATCCTCGATGACTTTCAGCACGACCTGCATTCCTTTCAACCTGGAAATGTTTCTCAATCATCATTGCACGGGGAAACGCTGAGCGCCTACAACAGATTGATCGAATATCGCCGGCTGCGCGTCGATGCCGTTGGCGGTGGGCTGTCAAAAGTAATGTGGGCCGTAATCTGGGTGGGCGCAGCTATCAGTATCGGCATTGCCTACTTTTTCAACATCCCGGACATCAGGTTACATACAATACTGATAGCGCTGATGGGTGGATTTCTCGGGATGGTCCTCTTCATGATAGTCATTAACGACAAACCCTTTTACGGTTTTGACAGTATCTCCTCAGATCCTTACAGATTAATCCTCGAGCGACTGATCGACGTCTCGAAGTGAAGCCACGAATAAACACGGTTGAATTCCACGCAATAGCGCGAGACCGCCGACGAAAGTCTCATCCTCCACGCGTTATCACGGTTTCCGCGAAATACAGCGGCCCGTCTTAGTCTCTCCAAAAACTGCTTCAAGCCCAGTATCGAACTTAAAGTGTTCATGGCAAAGATATAAAAGGAGATATTGGATCCAACAGACGCTTGTGCACACCTCTTGCTAAGAAAAAGCATAGATAATTAAATTTCGCCCTCCCGGTCGGGAGTATGAATCAATAAACATCCGCAAGCTTGGATGCGGACTGTGCGGGCCGTCACGTAGTCGTGTCTGTTTTAGTGTGATCGCGATGATTGTGAATACCACCAGGATAACCGTACAGCCGGAGAAGCGTACAGAGTTCTTTCAAACCATTGACCGTCTACTTGATCCAATGAAGAGCGCCAAAGGTTGCCGCACGCTCGATTTTTATCTCGACGCGACGGATGAGAACTCGACGTTGCTCGTTAGTGAATGGGAAACGGAGACAGATTTGAACAATTACCTAAAATCAAATGACTTCGCCGTTCTCAGAGGTGCAATAACAGTACTTAGTGTTCGCAGCATCGATTCGAAAGCTAATGTGACTTCGCACCTATGCAGACCGTGAAGCGACAGCGAGCGAAGCTCAATAAGAGACGCCCTGGTACCCAGTGGCGGCACCAAACACAACGAGAGTGGACGAGCACAATGCTCTTGAGTCCTGCAAAAGAAGCGGTGAATTCGATCATTCAGAACGAAAGCAATTCGCCAGATGATTTACTGCAGGCGATCGTGGATGCTTGCGTTTCAAACGTCGCTGTCCTTGATGAGTCAGGAGCGACTATTTACGCGAGCAAAGCCTGGGGATTGCTCGAGCGAAATTCCGAACAGAAAAAGCGTACTTCACCTTCCTATTTTGAAAGCTATAGAAGATTCACGCAGTCAGAGTCGGATGAAGAGGCAAACCTCACTCTGGCCGATGATATTCAGGACATACTGTTCGGAAGCGAGAAGGAATTTCATCGCAAGTATTACTGCCAGTCGTTGACCGAGGCGCGGCCTTTTGTTATTCACGCCGCCCGCCTGAATCTACCCGGCTCAACTTTCAGAGTTTTGATAACTCACGAAGAACAGCCATTTGTTCGAGAGGAGTTCAGAGACAGTAAAGAGCATTTGATTGATCTGCTTGGGACAAAAATCCTGGCATGGGAAGGTGAGGTTGAGGCGCAACGGTTCACTTATGTCAGTGAGCACGCGGTAAAGATGCTGGGTTATCCAATCGCAGCGTGGTACGAACCTAATTTCCTGGCTTCGCATATCCATGCGGATGATTTGCATTGGGTACTGGCGGCCCATGAGGAACAAACCCGGATTTCAGAGCACTTCGATCTCACGTTTCGTATTTGGGCGAGTGATGGCCGGTTAGTCTGGATACAAAACCTCATCAGTGTTGGTGCGGAATGCGAAGGAACTACCAAAATTCACGGCTTCATGATTGACATCTCTGAACGAAAACGTGCAGAAGAGGCTTTGAAAGACTTAGGCGGTCGCTTGCTTGCAGCGCAGGAGGAGGAACGGCGCAGAGTTGCTCGCGAATTGCACGACGACTTCAATCAGAGGCTGGCGGTCCTGTCGGTTGAGTTGGAGCAGCTTGGGCAGAAGATACAACCGTTCGGTCTCCGCCAAACTGTCCAACGTTTGCAGTCACAGGCGCAGGAAATAGCCGCGGAGATTCACCGGCTTTCATACAAGCTTCATCCCTCGAAGTTGGACCA
>DATIBX010000275.1:0-29718 GCA_035457105.1 Pyrinomonadaceae bacterium | reverse complement strand
TAATTACAGGTATCACCGGCCAGGATGGGAGCTATTTGGCCGAATACCTGCTGGGTCTGGGTTATGAAGTGCATGGCCTCGTTCGTCGGGTTGCACTCGAAGCTCCGGAACATCGCTTCGGACGAATTTCCCGGATCCTCGACCGCGTAACGCTTCATCCCTCGAGCCTTGAAAGTTATCCGAGTATTTTTCATGTTTTCAGTCGAAACGCGTTTGATGAATGCTACCACCTCGCAGCACAGAGTTTTGTCGCCGAGGGGTTTGCAGATGGCTTCTCGACAATGAACATGAATATCAACGGAACGCATTACGTACTCGCAGCCTTGCGTGAACTGCGACCGGAGTGCCGTTTTTACTTTGCTGGCTCCAGTGAGATGTTCGGTAACGCCGATCAGGTGCCCCAAAAAGAGAGTACAGCGTTTCAACCTCGCAGTCCTTACGGAATCAGCAAGGTAGCTGGATTTCATCTGACGCGAAACTATCGCGAAGCTTATGGTCTATTTGCGGCTAGCGGAATTCTCTTTAACCACGAGAGTCCACGTCGAGGGTTTGAATTCGTAACCCGAAAGACAACGAGTGCAGTCGCTCAAATCAAGTTGGGCCTAGCATCGGAACTTCGAATCGGTAACCTTGAAGCCAAACGAGACTGGGGTCATGCGATAGATTATGTGCGAGCAATGCATTTAATGCTCCAACAACCAGAGCCGGACGATTTCGTCATTGCGACGGGTCAGATCCATAGCGTAAGGGAGTTGTGTGATCTGGCTTTCAGCGAAGTAGGCCTTGATTATCGCGACTATGTAAAGGTAGATGAACGATATTATCGACAGGCCGAAGTGGATCTGCTGGTAGGCGACGCTTCAAAGGCTCGTCAACTCCTCGGGTGGAGTCCGACCTATACATTTGAGGAGATGATCAAAGAGATGGTTCGAGATGATCTAACAACCCTTCAACACTCGACTGAAAACAGGGCCGCGAACGCAATTCCATGACCGGCGCCTCAAGCAAGAGTTTTATGGTCTTGCTTCTACGAAATTTCTTGACAGTAAATATCGCGGGAATATAGAGTTGCGCCCGTCCTCTCAGTTCAAAACGACTCAGTCTGGTAATTGCGGTTTACGCCGCTTCTGAATAACGACACAAATTTCCCCAACCGTCACGCGTCCTCGAGTAGTGCGGAGTGTCTTTTCTTGCCCACCCGCCCTTGTGGACCAACAAGTATTGAGCATTAGAAGTAGAGCTTACTAGGAGGATCCCAAATGCATTATCCGCCCGTTCACGGTCGGCTGACTCGTCAGATCTTGAGTTTGGCCGTTACTTTATTCATCACCCTTTGCACCTTACCATCAAGCCGGAGTTCAGCGATCACGCTTAACCCGGCCAAGCCCTCGCCTCAAGGTCAGGGTCGTATTCAAGATCCTAACGTTCCGAACATCGCACCAGGCTCAGCCTATCGACAAACCAATTTGATTTCAGACGTACCTGGTCTGGCACCAGTTCTCGACCCATTACTCGTAAACCCATGGGGTATAACGGTCCGTGGTACAAGTCCTTTCTGGGTCGCGAATAACGGGACCAGCACAACTCAGTTAATTCGTGGTGACGTTGGAGGCGCACCAGTCACGTTGAATACGTCGCCGCAAACCATAAATATTCCGGGGGGTCTGCCGACGGGAACTGTTAGCAACTCCACTACAGATTTTCAGATAACACCGCCGGGTGGAGGAACACCTGCAGCGGCAGTGTTCATCTTTAGCTCAATTACAGGGAACATAACCGCATGGAATGGCTCTTCAGGCGCCGCGGCTCAGAATGTGGTGGCTATTCCCGGACATGTTTTGACGGGACTTGCGATTGGTGCGAATGCTAGCGGGAATCGTCTTTACGCTGCAGATTTCGCTAACAACCACATCGATGTCTTCAACCAAACTTTCACAGCGACAACGGTAACAGGCGGTTTTATCGACGGTTCTATTCCTGCCGGATATGCTCCTTACAATATCCAGAACCTCGGGGGTTCACTCTATGTGGCCTACGACAAGGTTGGGTTAGATGGGAGACCCGAAGATGGTGTCGGCAATGGGTTTGTTCGCAAATTCAACACAGACGGGGTGGTCGATGGGACGTTTACCATCAACAATGGCGCCCTTAACTCTCCGTGGGGACTTGTGATCGCCCCTGCAAGCTTTGGAATTTTTGGCGGTGCATTGCTGGTCGGCAACTTTGGTGAAGGCAATCCAAGCATTCACGCCTACAACCCCACGACTGGAGCATTCCTTGGCACCTTACAAAATGAAGGTGGACAAGGAATCGTAATAGATGAACTCTGGGCTCTTCACTTCGGTAATGGTGGTAATGGCGGTGATGTAAACACGCTTTACTTCACTGCAGGTATTGGTGAAGAGGAACATGGGCTCTTTGGCAAGCTCAATCCGACCACGGCAACCGCCACACAGTTGGTTCAATTCGCCACCAGCAACTTCTCGACACCTGAGAATGGTGGACATGTTGACTTTACGGTCATTCGGCAAGGTGACGCATCTGGAACGGCGGAGGTAAACTATTCAACCTTCGACGAATCGCAGCCAGGACATGCCAGTCAGAAATCTGACTACGAAATAGCCGCTGGCACGTTGAAATTCGCGGCGGGTGAAACTTCAAAGACTATTCGAATTCTGCTCGTCGACGATAAATTTGTTGAGGGGGATGAGGAAATTGGACTGTTTCTCAGCAACCCTGTCGGACCAGGATTGGGTCTTGGAGATCCAAACTTTGCGACCATCAACATTCTCGACAACGACAGCATCGCACCTGTAACCAATCCGATTGATGATCCATCGTTTTTCGTAAGACAGCAGTACCTGGATTTCTTGAATCGTGAGCCTGACGCTGCTGGTCTGGCCTTCTGGACTGCTGAAATCACTTCTTGCGGTGGAAATGCGCAGTGCATTGAAGTGAAACGCATCAACGTCAGTGCGGCATTCTTCCTCTCGAATGAGTTCCAGCGCACGGGTTATCTGGCTTATCTGACACATCGCGTAGCATTCGGGGCAAACGCATCTGGCTCACCGGCACCAGTCTTGTACGGAAATTTCCAGCGTGACACGCAGGCCCTGCAAAGAGACTACGTGTTCGGCGCAGACGGTGCCGACGATCAACTCGAGGCAAACAAAGTTGCGTTTTTCAATGAATTCGTGACGCGACCTGAATTCGTAAGTAAGTATCCGAGCACGTTAACAAATACGCAATACGTTGACGCTCTACTCGGTACTGCGAATCTAACACCCGCCGAAGTCCGACTATTTGTTGTAAGTCTGACGAATGATCAAGAGGTTCCACCGACAACGCCTACGAATAGCGATGACACACCGAGACCTGCGTCTTTTGGCACGGCTCGGTTCCAATTCAATCAGGCGCAAACGGCGATGACCTTTACGGCAACCATCAACAACATAGACGTCACCGGCACCCAAACACCGGATACCAATGACAATCTAGCCAACGCCCATATTCATGCTGGACCAACAGTTGTGCCTGGCGTTAATGGGCCAGTTGTCTGGGGATTCTTTGGCAATCCGTTCAACGACAACAATCCGAACGATCAAGTGGTACTGCCATTCTCGTCCGGCGTTGGCGGAGTGTTTGGCGGTAAGTGGGATGCCCCGGAAGGCAACGGCACCACGCTGGGGGCACAACTGGCTAACCTGAGGGGCGGTCACGCATACATCAACTTCCACACTACGCAATTCGGTGGAGGTGAAATTCGTGGCAACTTCCCGGCGGAGACAGCACTACGGGATGCCCTTATCGCTGGTCTTGGAAATGCTTCGGAAACACGCGCTAGCGTTCTCAGAAAAATCGCCGAAGCCGATGAGCTACAAAGTCGGGAATTCAATAGGGCATTCGTGGCCATGGAATACTTTGGTTACTTACGTCGAGATCCCGACACCGCCGGCTTCAACTTCTGGCTGAATAAGTTGGACTCGTTTAATGGGAATTTTGTAAACGCAGAAATGGTTAAGGCATTTCTGACGTCTTTAGAATACCGGCAACGATTCGGCCCGTGATAAATGGCAAATGGGCTCAGGGGTCAGGGGTTAACTGACCCCTGACCTCTGGCGCCTAACCCCGCCCCCCCCGACTCCCCAACCCCTCCAGATAGCCTGCTACTTCATACATCTGTTAAATTTGCAGACCAAATGAGCGTCGCACTCCGCGTCGAACAGGTATCTAAACAATACCGAATTTATGAGCGTCCGGGAGACCGTCTGAAAGAGTCACTTACGCGCGGCCGTTTGCGACGCCATCGAGAGTTCTGGGCACTGCAAAACGTCAGCTTCGAAATCGAAAGTGGAACAACTGTCGGAATCATCGGCCAGAATGGTTGTGGCAAGTCGACGCTTCTTCAGATTATCGCTGGAACGCTTTCGCCAACTCATGGAGACGTTTGGCACGAAGGTCGAATCGCTGCACTCCTTGAACTCGGCGCTGGCTTCGATCCCGAATTTACGGGGATCGAGAATGTTTACATGAATGCGTCTCTGATGGGCTTTTCTCGTCGGGAAACAGAGAGGATCTTTCCCAACATCGAACGCTTCGCCGAAATCGGGCAGTTCATTAATCAACCTGTCAAAACTTATTCGAGTGGCATGTACGTTCGTTTAGCGTTTGCCATTGCGGCGAGCGTTGAACCTGACATTCTGATCATCGACGAAGCTCTCGCGGTGGGCGACGCCATTTTTCAGCATCGCTGTCTGCAGAGAATAAAAGAACTGCGCGATAGTGGAACCACTGTTCTCTTTGTGTCGCACGACACCGCCGCGGTCCGCGCTCTCTGTGATCGGGCCATCCTTTTGAGTTCGGGCCGGATGATCGCTGATGGCAAACCTGCTGATGTTTTAAACGACTATCAACGAATCGTCATGGAACGGCAAGAAGCTTACGAAGCGTCCGCCGGTTCATCGGCTACAACCGAAAATTCACCTGAACCCATGGCACCGTTGCATTACACCTATCGTCACGGGGATGGGAGCGCTGAGATTCTGGCAGCGGAACTCTGCAATTCGGCCGGTCGGCGCACCGAGATCGTTGAGACTGGCGAAGGACTATATGCTCAGGTGCTTGTTCGTTTTCTGCGGCCGGTTGAAGAACCGATCATTGGCTTTCTGATACGGAATCGTCATGGAATTCACGCATACGGAACAAACACAAGAGAACAAGATTTACCCTTGGGCCATATCGTTGAAGGCCACACGGTGATTATCAGATTTGCTTTTGACTGCTGGCTTGGTGTTGATAACTACTCCGTATCCTTCGCAGTGCATAGCTTCGATGGACATGCGTATGATTGGGTCGATGGCGCTCTATTCTTCCGAGTTACGAGCGCAAAGACTACTGAAGGAGTAGCCAACCTAAACGCGGTTGCGAAGATCGTGCACGGGACCTCCACCAGCTCTCAATTTCAACCTGATGAACCCAGTTTGGCGGCACCCGGAGCTTAGTTATGGTCGATCAGGAAGTAGAAGAAATTCTGAAACAGATACGAGACACCGTGCGGGCTGAGGAACAACAAATCAACCGCGAGCGGTTCGAGCTGAAACCTCAGAACGGAGACCTGACTTCCCCTTCGCAGCCATCGTCAACCTATCCAAATATTTCCACCATGGCGCGTGCCTGGGATCGTCTTCCACCTGTTATCAGCAATCGGCACGGTGCATTGGCGTCACTGGAGTTATGGCTGAAACGAGTTCTTAAGCGAGGCTCGCGCTGGTTCACGTGGGAGCAGATCAATTTCAATGCGGCGGTCCATCACACGTTTCGCGAGATGGTTGGCACGCTTGCGATTTATGAAGCGCAGATTGCTAATCTGAGAATCGAATTGGGAGAGATGAACGCTCGACTACTTCAACTTCAGGAGCAACAGACGAGCTTTCAGAGTGAACTGGAACCATATAAAGCTGAAACTAAAACTCTTTCGAGATCGACGACTGACTTGACCAAAGCTTTGGCTGAACTTAAAGAACGGGTCGTGCTTAGAACTCAACTAGCAGAACTTGAAAGGCGATGGGATTTTCTTGCAAAGGAAAAAGAGGTTCTAGTAAGGGAAAGAAATGAACTGCAAACGCGTACCACAGAATCATTACTCGCCTTTAAAGAACTGAACGAGATGACGCTGGATGAGCAACGTGTCTCTTTCAAACAGATTGCGCTGCAAATCAACGAAACGGCCGCGAACAACGAGCGAGCACTCAAATCCCTTGCCGAGCGCGTCATTAGCCTGGAAGCCACTCATTCTGCCGAGGGCAACCGGACGGAGTGACTAATGAATTCCGAATCTGAAGAAAGCTGGTACAAACGCTCCGGCATTACCGACCTGGCGGAGTTCTATCGCACGAAGTTTGTCTCCGATGAAGTCTTAGACTCACATTACTTTAAAGCTCTCGACCGCTTTGACATGCGCTTTGCCCGGACGATGTGGGTATTTGATAACGTCCGGTCGGGCTCAGACGTACTCGATCTGGGTTGCGGCGCAGGGATGCTGGCTCTGCTCAAGCGAAAGGAAGTGACGCTCTATGGAATTGACCTTTCCGATGAATGTGCGCGTGCCGCCAAAACGAACGGTTATGATTTCACTTTCACCGGAGAGTTAAACCGATTGCCCTTCGAGGACCATACCTTTGACTATGTTGTGAGTCTTGATGTCTTTGGTCACATCGAATTCTCGGACAAAGATCACGTCATTGCTGAGATCAAACGCGTCTTGCGTCCGGGCGGAATTACGCTTCATGGAATCGAATGCACCAACCACAACCTTCGTCCTCCCATGAATGAAATGACCGACGACGAGTTGCGACGTTTTGTCGCCGTCGACGGGCATGTGGGCCTGGAAGAAGAGCAAGAAACCGCACAAAGATTCCAACGCTTTTTCAAAAATGTCGCCTTCGAACCGCGTTACACACTTTGTTTGACCAGTGACGAGTTCATCAAACAGGCCGACGAATATGGACTCCCATTTGACGCAGACCTGCTCGAATATCTCCGCGGATTGTCGTTCAGAGAACGCCGAGCTTTCGACATAGCAATGGGCTACGTATTTGGAAAAATATCAGAACTGAACATCCAGCTTCCTAAAGCCGGCTTCTACGTTTTGATTAAAGCTTCTGACAGTAAGCTGGGCCCCTTTTATAACGAACATCGAGATCGGACGACACTCCTGCAGCCGGCGACAACTTACGGCGCAAGTCTGGACCGACGCGTGGATGTTAAATTCGACGACGGCTGGTATGAACCCAACGTCTTGCCGCCAGTCGCGCGGTGGATGTCTCGAAAAGCCAAGGTAAGTTTTCAATCACAGAGTATTGGAGGAATCTCATTCGATTTAACTACTCATATTCCTGACCTGCGAGCAAAGCCCCTCGCTGTGGAACTGACGATTAATGGACAGCTACGTCATGCAATCTCGCTTTATCGTTATGGATGGTTGAATTGGAGAATCGGCATTCCTCCGTCAGTGGTTGACGATGGAAAAATCGAAATCGAATTCAGCGTCAATCGTACCTGGCAACCTAGACCGTCCGGCAATGCTGAAGGGGGCCGCGATGATCGTGAAATATCCATCGCTGTGTGCAATCTGGAAATGATGTCCGATGAGCTTTAGCTTGGCGTTTGACTTGGTAAGGGAGCTTACTAGCCAGGGCCGGCAAGCTAAAGCATGTCAAGTGGAACCTATTGATCATCAACGCTTCCCTTCGTTCCTTCTTTTAAGAACTACCAGCCAAACTCGCTGACTCTATGATCCGGAACATTCTGATTTGCACAGCTCAGGTACCGTTTACAACTGGAGGGGCCGAACTCCACGTCGAAGGACTGCGTCGGGCCTTTGTCGAGGAGGGATACAACGCTGAAGTTGTAGCGCTGCCATTCAAGTGGTATCCGCCGGATCAAATCATGAAGAGTGCACTCGCCTGGCGCCTTCTAGATTTGAGTGAGGCCAACGGAAAGAAAATTGATCTGGTTGTTGGCATGAAGTTTCCGGCTTACCTCGCCGAACATGAGCGGAAGGTCCTATGGATCATGCATCAACACAGATCTGCTTATAACCTCTGGGGCACACAGTTTGACGATCTCTCAACCCAGCCCGACGGACCACGCGTTCGCGAGTGGATTCACCATTGCGACAATCAATTCATTCCGCGGGCGCGGAAAGTATTTGCGAATTCTCAAACCGTGGCAGATCGACTACTTAAATTTAACAACATCAAAAGCGAACCCTTGTACCATCCTCCGCCACGCGCGGGGTCCATTCGTACTGGCGCGCAAGGAGACTTTGTACTTTACCCAGGCAGAGTAGAAGCGCAAAAAAGACAAGAACTTCTGATTGAAGCAGCGCATCTTGTTAAGAGTCCCATCAAGATAATCCTGGCAGGAACTTGCGCTAATCGGAATTATTACGAAGGGCTGATCAGGAAATACGACGTAGGTGATAAGGTCCAACTTGCCGGATTTGTAGATGAGCCGACTCTCCTGGATCTTTACGCAAATGCTTTGGGAATTTGCTATCTGCCTTTTGATGAGGATTACGGCTACGTCACTTTAGAAGGGATGCTAGCAGCTAAGCCGGTAATAGTGGCCGTCGATGGTGGCGGCGCAACTGAGTTCGTCGACCACCGTAGTACTGGCCTCGTGATTCCTCCTGACCCGCATGCAATCGCTGAGGCATTTGATGAACTACATGAAAACCGGGAACAGGCCAGGAAAATGGGGGCACTTGGCCGTGAGAAGCTCCAAAGCATGAACCTTAGTTGGAAAAATGTCGTGGAAAGGATAGTTTCTGCAGCGTTGTGAGTTTCATAAACATGATGATCATTCCGTTCGGAAGTATCTTCTGAAGGTTCTGATTTCAGCGAACGATCTCGTAACAGAGTAAAAGGCCGGCTATATGCTAGAATCTCGACCAATTCGAGCATGAGGACTTGAAGAGGGACCCGCGCAGCTAACCAGATGCCAAAATCCACCCGAATTTCGTTTATTCATTGTCCCGATGCGTACCTCGCCGAAACGCAGCAGTACGGAGCAATGTTCATGCCCGTGTGGGCATACACGCTTGCGGCGTATGTCGAACAGCCTGATCAGTACGATATGAATTTGTTCGACATGCGATTTGATCGCGTCGAAGATATTCCGGACTCGGATTTGTTCATCTTTAGCGGAGTAAATCAGGATTACGAGACTATCGTGGATACGCACGCTCGGATCCGCGAAAGGCATCTGACTTCAACGTTCGTTTTGGGTGGTCCTATCGCCTGGTCTCTCAATGAGGCTGGTGAAGTTTGGAAACTGGAGATGTTTGATCATATCTTCATCGGCGATGGAGAAGAAGCTTTCCCTAAATTTCTGCGCCTCTTTCAACAGCGTGGTGAATTACCGAAAGTTCTGACTACTAAGCAGCGTTTTGACGTTTCGAAAGCTCGTGGCTTCTACCGTCCCTTCCTTGATTCAACCTACAAGCGTTATTACGGAGCTGTGCTCGAGGTCTCGCGTGGCTGTCCGTTTTTGTGCGAGTTCTGCGATATTCGAATCCTTCCCGACAATAACCGTCCACATAATTTTCCGGCGCACCACATAGTTTCTGAACTCGATTATCTGGCCAAGCTTGGTATCCGACAGGTCCTTTGCGCAGCGGATAACTTCATTGGTGATCTTCGTTGGGCTGTGGACGTGCTCGATGAAATTATCGCCTGGCAAGAGCAAACAGGAGCTCGCGTTGCACTGTACACATGGTTAACTATCAATCTGGCCAAGCATCCGCGACTCCTCGAAAAAATGCGACGGGCCAACTTCGACATGTTGTTCATTGGGGTAGAGAGCTTCAGCAACAACTCGCTCCTTGAAACAGCCAAAGTACAGAACACAACCGGCGATATGATCCAGGCAATTAGGGAGATTCAGTCGTACGGGTTTGCGGTAGTAGCTGGTTTGATTTTCGGGTTCGATTCGGACACTCCGGAAGCATTCGAACAGACGCTCGATGGCATGGCTAAATCCGGATTGATCTCGGGCGATCCATCGCTATTGACCGCGTTACCGGGCACGCCACTTTTTCGCCGGATGAAATTATCAGGGCGCCTGCGCAACAATAAGAACAGTCTTGGCGGCTACAAGTACTGCACGAACATCCGCTACTTAATGCCCGCCAAAAAACTGATCGATGGGTATCAGTACTTTGTGAATCGCTTTTGTGAGGGTCCGTATCAATACGAGCGGTTAAAGACTTTTCTGGAGAATCTCGATCGCGGAAATTATCTGCCGCTCAAGTCAGCTGGTTATGGCAGTCTGGGTAAATATGTCTCGATGGTATTCAAAAGCCCTAGAGCCATAAAGATGCTGGCCCAACGACTCTGGCAAATAGTCGCGAGACCAATCGTCGCCTGGTACACGACGCGGGCCTTGATCCTCGTCATCGCGAAGTCGCGTAAACATCCAAACTTGTTTGGAGTTTTTCAATTCTGGCTTTTCAATTGGACCAACGCCATGCTCAAGTACGAAAACTTGAGTGCCGCTGACTTTGATATCGAGTCGGTCCCTGAAGATTTCGATCGGTCCTTGATCTTGCCAGAACACTATGTCGACCTCGCTGATGAAGATATACCCCAGGCAAAAATCGCGGCACAGCAAAGAATAACTGTCAATCAACTGCGGCGTCTTACCGTACTGCAGTAGCTCCTCTCATTCATAATTTTTCAAGTAGCTAAAACGTTGAGGCTCAAGCTCCAGCATCGCGCACGTGATCTTGCAACGCGATTTGAGTTTTGGGATCTGCTGATTCTCGTTTTCCTGATAGCGATCGTGCGCCAGTGGTTTTGGTCTCTCGAGAACACAACGGCATGGTTCTCAACAGTCCCCATCGCCATTATTTACTGGCTCCTCTACCTATCTGCCAAAGACCCAATCACCAGGCAATTCAGTGTCAGCTTCTGGCTGATTGTCGGATTTCCACTGCTACTTGCGTACGCTTTGCGCGCGCCTTTTCCTGACACGTCTTTCGATGTTTGGGGTCTTCGCCTCTTCCACGGCGAACGCGCCCTTCACGGTTTTCTTTATAGACCAGAGGAGTTCTTTCCTACCGCAGCGCCATTCAATCCAACGCCCGACATGATCACCGGCCTTTTTCGCCATGCACTGGGTTATCGTCTGGGCACTGTAGTCAACCTGTTGGCCCTACTTTGGACTGCAAGTGTTCTCAACAAGTTATTGTCTCAATTCATTCGTTCTGAGCGGTTCCGCGCTGTTGCTGTCCTGCTTATTTTATTTATCGAACACTTCCTGTTTGAGATCAACAACTACATGCCGGACTTACTGGCCTTACCAGTATTGGCCGAAGCAACCTGGTTGACCCTTGAGAATGCAGCGTTCACAAAGAGGCGAGTGCTGCGGGTCGTATTCTTGATTAGTTTGGCTGTGACTCTGAAACTCTCCAACGCTGCGGTGGCAATGCCAATCGTTCTCATCTGGATCTGGCGCTGTCTCAGCAAGCTGAACTTTAGAGATTTTGCAATAACCTCTTTTCTAGCACTGATAGTGTTTCTCGCGCCGCTGCTCTACTTCAGTATCTGGGTGTACCGACTAACCGGTAGCCCAATTTTTCCGTTGTATAACGGCGTCTTTCGCTCACCTCTCTATCCACCGTTGATGGGCTGGGATGATCGTTGGGGTGGCTATGGTCTGTTTGAGATTCTGCTATGGCCCATTTTGATCCTTTTTCATCCGGAAAGAACAGCAGAAATCGTCGCTTATTCTGGAAGACTCTCGATCGGATTCGTGGTCGCGATTATCTGCCTGTTTGTACGCAGACTCGGTTCAACTATTCGCCAGACGGCCTTCATTCTTGTTCTAGGCACGCTTCTTTGGAGCGTAACGATGGGCTACATACGTTACGGTTTATTGTTGGAGTTGCTATCGGGCGTCTTAATGGTGATGCTCACAGTTTCACTTTTATTGGAAACAAAGATCAGGGACTGGCGGGCAGTCGCTGGAGTGATGATCGCAATTCTGCTGGTGACACAGTCAGCATTGGCGGGCCGTTTTCTCTTGAGGCAGGAATGGAGTATGCGACCCACAGCCATCGACGATTTCAATGTATACCTGCGTCAATGGACTCACGTCTGGCACGATCGATCGCTTCACGAATTTCTCGACACAAAAGACAGTCAACTAATAGATAACGTGGACGTATGGATCGTTAGTGGCACCAAGACTCCAGGTCTTATGATCCTGCTAAATAATAGACCGCCATTCCTGGGTGTGCGTTCGGCCGGATTGTTTCTTGCGGCCGCAAATCAGAGAGTATTCTCAGCCAAGCTCGATGCGCTGCATGACAGACAACTGTCATCACTGGTGCTACCGGTAGATTATCCAGGCTCCCTCTTTGCTCTGCGCAGCGCGGGATTAGGAGTCAACAAGATTACGCCAATTGTAATACCATTTTATTCGGCGACTGATGATCGGGTTGAGGCTTACTTTCTCGATCTAAATCGAGCTTACCGGGGTCAACCAGTACCGATGAAAACGGTGAGCACGGGACCGATAGCAGATTCTGGATATCGAGCAGATATTTCGCTTGCGGATCTACCGCCAACGCTACGCCCCGGACAAAGATTTACATTGTTTGCCAGGATACAAAACCAGAGTAATGCACTTTGGCCCTCGCAAGCTGGTCCTGACGGGTCGTTTCGCGTAGTACTTAATGCTGCATTCACTGACGCCCCTGCGCAGCAGACCATTACACTTCCATACGATCTAAGTCCTGGAGAATCAGTGCTATTACCAGTAAATCTGCAAACCGGCGGGCCAGGAAAACATGTGCTGAAGCTGGATATGGAGCAGAAGAGTGTAACGAGTTTTGCGGCAAAGGGGTCGACGCCATTAACGGTGAGTGTGAATGTCGAGAGTCAATGATTTCGGTTGTCTAGCTCTTGATATTGTTCCTTACTTCTCCGACCCGCTACTTGAGTCCATCTATATTCGGAGTTTTCTGATGCGCGCAAGTTATAACTGCCTCTGGCATGGGTACCGTTGCCATTTTCTCGCGCTAGATGTTAGGTTTTACCCTCTGAAAAATGGAGTACTCAATCGCGGCTGAAGAGAGGTTGTGACGAGCGTGCAATCTAAACGGCGTAGTTAATGATGTCAGGAAAAATTAATACGAAATCGTTCATTCCACACATGCGATTTGATCTCACTGGGCCTTATCTGTGTTTTGAGCAGTTCCGCCACCCACAATCTTTTTTTGCGATCGTTATCTCCACTTGAAGTCTTCGGCCGCATAGCCAATGTACAAGAACAAGAAAGTTGCCGTGGTGGTACCGGCACATAACGAGTCGCGTCACATCGCGGATGTACTCAATGCAATTCCCGGATTTGTCGATTACGTCGTAGCAGTGGACGACTGTAGCCGCGATGAAACCCTGTCATTGATGCAAGCTCTACAAAACGAACGAATAATTGCCCTACAGACTCCATCAAATCTGGGCGTTGGCGGCGCAACCATGCTTGGTTACTCTCGTGCACTCGAACTTCAGTGTGATATCGCTGTAAAAATGGATGGAGACGGCCAGATGTCGCCGGCACACTTGTACCTGTTGTTGGATGCAATTATCGACGATGCCTACTCATACGCAAAAGGCAATCGCTTTCTAGCGGGTGAGTCACTCAACAAGATGCCACGGCACCGGCTGTTCGGGAACATAGTCCTGACCTTCCTAAATAAGCTCGCATCCGGTTACTGGCATATCTTTGATCCTCAGAACGGATACACCGCTATCGACACCGAAGCGCTAAAGAGACTCGACTTAAGCACAATTCATCAACGCTACTTCTTCGAAAACGACATGCTGATAGCGTTGAATTTTCATAACGCTCGGGTTCGCGACGTGCCAATCCCCGCTCATTATGGTAACGAAAGATCCGAGCTCAATCCTTTTAGTGCAGGCATCACTTTTCCGCTTCTTTTTATTCCAAGATTCTGGCGTCGCATCTATCAAAAATATGTGCTGCGCGATTTTTCGCCGATAGCGCTTTTTTTGTTTCTGGGAATTATCTTGTTCACGTGGGGTGTACTCTTTGGCGCTTACCACTGGATTTTGAGCATCTCGACGGGACATGTGGCTCCAACCGGCACTGTCATGGTAGCCGTGCTACCTTTGATTCTCGGCTTTCAATTGATCCTCCAAGCCATCGTTCTGGACATTCAGGAGACTCCTAAGTGACCTGGTCAACGTTGCGTCGTACGATTGGACTGACGGAGTTACTAGTTCCATTCTACGCAGCAGTGATCATTCGGCAGTTCTTTTGGTTTCTGGATAACAACGGCGCAGCCTGGATCTTGACGATTCTCATAACGCTGTTGTTGTGGATGTTTTGGCTTAGGACAAAAGGGCCGAACGAAGTCTCAACCTCACGCGGTTTTTGGGTGTTCTTCGCCCTTCCGTTGCTGTTTGTCTATCTCTTACGGCTGCCGTTTCCCGACATATCATATGACGTGCTTAACTACAGACTGGTCCAATCTGAGAGATCGCTCATTGGCCCACTCTTTATTAAAGGCGACTTTTTCCCAACCATTTTCCCTCTTAATCCTGCAGTGGATACATTGACCGGAATTTTTCGGCACGCTTTAGGCTATCGGCTTGGAACAATAATTAACTATTTCGCGCTCGTTTGGACTGGGCTTGTCATCAATCGAATGATGGCGCAGCGACTGCCGCACCGAGTTGCTCGCGCATTATTGATTTTGCTCGTTCTTTCAACGGAACACCTCCTGTTTCAGATCACGAGCTACATGGTTGACCTCCTTGCGATACCCCTATTACTCGAGGCGACGTATCTCGCGATCAAATATCACGAGTCAAAGAGACCTTCATTCGACCTGTTAGTCATCTCAATCCTGCTCGGGACTTCGGTGGCCATCAAGCTTTCCAACGTGCCCGCGGTGATTCCAATCGGTCTGCTAACTGCTTTCCAATTTCTCAAAAACGCAAAGTTGGAGAGAAAGTCTTTTGTGATGGGAGTTATCGCGTTGGTCCTCTGCTTAATACCAGCGCTGCCGCACGCGGTTTATATCTACAATCAAACGGGCAGTCCTGTATTTCCACTCTATAACAAGTTCCTCAAGTCTCCGTTTTGGGCTGAAATCAACCTGGGAGATGGTCGTTGGGGTCCCCGGACCTGGTGGGAAACTATTATTTGGCCGCTGATCTCGGTTGCAAATCCGACGAGACTGTCGGAGTTAGCAGTTTATTCCGGCCGCCTGAGTTTTGCTTTTGTAGCCGCAGTTGCTTGCCTGGTCTGGCCCAGAAAATCTGAAACACGCGCACTCGCAACCATCTTCTTAGTCAGCTCGCTGCTGTGGAGTTTGACGAGCGGCTACATTCGCTATGCTCTCTACCTAGAGGTTATCGGTGGAATTCTCATCATTGAAATTATTATTGCCGCTTTTTTAGGAAGAGCCCGATTGCAAGTATTGAGTTGGGCCGCAATCTTACCGGCCGTGTTGGCCCTCGCGACACAATTACTGCTCAGCGTGATCTACGTGCAACGCACAGAGTGGGGAGGAAGACCGACGTTTTTTTCTGAACCAACCGGTTATTTCAGTGAGCTAAAGTTTCTGATTCACGACCGTGACTTGTGGAGCTTTTTTCCTGAAGATCAAAAAGAGATTTTCGACCCGGTACAGACGTGGATTGTAAGCAACGTAAAAACGAGTGGTGTCGAGATATTACTGCGCAATCGGATTCCCATGATTGGCATTCACAATCAAGAGTATTTTGATGTAAAGCAATCGAGGGAACGTTTCCGACAAGCTGTCCAAACAAACGCCGGAAGAAACTTCTATAGCCTGAGCCTCGTGGACGATCTTGACACCTCGTTGTCAACCATCAAACAAAGAGGGCTTCAGCCAGGAAATATCACTCGCTTGCGAATTCCTTTCTATTCCGAACGCGTTCAGCTGCCGATGGCCATAATTGAAGTATTCGACACAACCGGGCCACCAGCAAAAACAGCAGGCGAGGTTCAGATTACGACGGCAACGGGTCCATTAGCTGATGATGCCTGTAGTGCCGAGATCACTGCGCAGGCTCCCGAAGCTTTGTCGCTCGGTCAGAAGTTGAAAATCGATGTTTTGGTGAAAAACTCGAGTATGTTTGGGTGGCCCTCAAGAGGTAACGAGAAGGGACTGTTCTTCATAAATCTCGGCGATGCCTGGCTGGATGAAAACGGTAACCTTGTGAACAATCTTGATGGACGAACGAATCTGCCGCACGATGTCTGGCCCGGTGAAACAGTCCCGTTAACAATTACAGTGACCGCCCCATCAAAGCCTGGCAATTACTTTTTGGAACTCGATCTCGTTCAGGAAGGCGTCACCTGGTTCAAGGCAAAAGGGTCTCAAACTCTGCGCTTGCCTGTGACGGTTCGGTGACTCTAGTAAGAAAGATGGCCACCATTTTTCCGCGCCCGACTTAGATGATATCTTGCTTCAAAGAATCATTGGAAAAAAATATGCTTAAACAAGGAGAGATTCTTGTGTCACATAAATACGCAGTTCTGTTTCTCACACTGACTCTTGCGGTAGCAGCATGTGATCGTGAGCCGCACCAAACACTAGCACCAACTAAACCTGAGGGGCCTAAAGTTGCTGCAGCATTGCCCAACAACGGCTTCAAAGCGCAAATCTCGTTAACTGGTGCCCCTACAAAATTGCGAACCGCTGAGAGGTCTACTGTCGAAGTTCATGTCAAGAATCTCAGCGATGTAATCTGGTACGCTCGAGGTGGTGAAATAAATTCGTATCCCGACAACCGTTTCTATCTGGCCGTTGGCGATCGATGGCTCCAGTCTGACGGTAAGCTGCTAACGAATATGGATGGTCGATACGGACTGGATCGAGACTTGAAGCCAGGAGAAGAAACCAAATTGCCACTGCAGGTGACCGCACCCTCAACACCCGGTGAGTACCAACTTGAGGTTGACCTGGTCCAGGAGCAAGTTAGTTGGTTTAGCGACAAAGGATCGCAATCTGCAAAGGCAAAGGTAACCGTGGTGCGCTAGGACAATTTTACTTAATGAATATAGCGTTCTTTAGCCCACTGAATCCGCAACGCTCCGGCATCTCTGACTACAGCGAGGAACTTCTCTTAGAGTTGTCTAAACTAGTCGAGGTCTCTCTCTTTGTTGATGGCTTTCGGCCCTCCAGTGTACAGCTACTCGAAAATTTTCCTATCGTAGATTATGACCGGGATCGTTCCAAGCTGGAGACTTTGAAGGAATACGATGCGGTGCTCTATCACATGGGGAACGATCATCGATACCATGCGGGCATCTATGATGCAATCAAGCTTCAACGTGGCATCATAGTCTTTCATGATTTCGCTCTTCAGGATTTTTTCCTGGGCTTGGCACGAGAGCGAAAAGACATGAACATCTATTTCGACGAGATGGGTGTCTGCCACGGCATCGCTGCTAGCCGCGATGCGGAAAAGGCATTGGCCCAGGGAGTGCTGCCGTTGGCGCTTGATCGGCCGACGGATTTTCCTCTCAATTGCAGGCTCGCTAGAAGTGCCGAAGGTATTATTGTTCATTCTGAATGGAGTCGAGAACGGTTCGAGAAAATCGCACCTGGAGTTCCCGTTAGACGAATCTCCATGCCAATCAAGTCATCACCAACTTTCGACACTGAAAATCGCTCCTCAACGAAACTAAAGCTTGCCAGCTTTGGACTCATCATCCCGGGTAAAGGCATTGATCAGATTCTTCGGGTTCTCTCAACACTGCGTGATGACTGCGATTTTGAGTACACACTTGTTGGAGCAGAGAACCCCTATTTCGATGTGCGGCCTCTAGTTGAGACCTATCATTTGCAGGATCGAGTACGAATCACGGGTCACGTATCTCTTGAAGAGTTTAAACGGCATATCGCTTCAACCGATATAGCTCTTAATCTGCGCGAGCGAACCGTCGGCGAGACATCCGCCAGCCTTTGTCGAATTATGGCAGCGGGAGTCGCAGTAATCGTGTCGAACGTTGGCTCGTTTACTGAATTGCCCAATGACGCAGTAGTCAAAATCGAGCAAGATCATCTGTCAGACAGGCTGCTGCGAGCCTATCTCCGAAAACTGATGGATGATCCGGATTTGCGCAAGCGCATCGGCGCCAACGCTCGCAATTACATAATCGCTGAACATGATGTAAGGGAAAAAGCGCGATATTATGCAGACTTCATCAAGGAGATTGTAAAAGGACGAGCGCGCAGAAAATTTGTAAGCAGTATTGCTGCTGACATGAAGCTTTTGGGAATCTCTGAAGGTGACAGCCTGATGACAACCCTGGCGCGAGAAATCACGCAGCTCACTACGATTTCGGAAACACCAGCATTGAACGGGCACCACCGCCCCACTGTTTTGCCTCCGGGCGACGAACAAGCCGGATCTGGAATCCCGTCGCCTGGCCTGCGCTTAAGTAAAATTTCAGGTATCGATTATAAGCGCGCGGCGATCAATTATCCGCGAAAACTCGATGCTGAGCGCTATCACTATTTGTTCACCAAACCTTTTTACAATCTTGCGAATAAACCCTCCAAGCATCTTGGCGAGGGCATGGACGCTGAGACGTTTCGGCATTTCTGCGACTTCGCAAACATGGCCGTCGCCATGGCCCTACCGGCTGGTCGCAGAATTCTTGATGTCGGCTGCGGTTCAGGATGGCTGAGCGAGTATTTTGCGCGGCTTGGTTATGACGTCACTGGTATCGATATCAGTCCTGACCTGATAGATATTGCGAATCAACGTCTAGCTAAGCAGGCATTTCCGGTAGACCATGAGACTGAATTGCGCTGTCGATTCATGGTCCATGATATCGAGACTGAAGCCTTAGGTGAAACTTTCGACGCCGTCGTGTGTTATGACTCGCTGCACCACTTTGAAGATGAGCATGCAGTTATCAGAAACTTGTCAGCAATGACAACCTATGGTGGCGTTGTCTTTATCCTCGAGGGCGACCGGCCGGAGCAAGGTTCGGCAACCGAAGAAGAATTGGTCGAGGTGATGCGCCGTTATGAAACGTTGGAATCTCCCTTTACTCGTTCTTACTTACGCACTTTGCTTGAAGAGAATGGTTTGGTTGTCATCGGCGACTATGTCAGCGTCAATGGGCTTTTTGAGAGGGACAACCTTGAATTCCCTTCGCCCGAGATCAACTATTTGCTGTGCAAAAAAGTTGTGAGACTCTCAGGACAACCAGCGAGCTCGATCCCTAACAGTCAGCAGCCCACTGGACTACGAGCCGAGATCCTGATCGATTCGTTTCCTTCCGAGGTCACGCCCGGTCGGGAAATAGAAACCGAACTGTTCATCAAGAATGTAGGACCAGCGTTATGGCTCGTAGGAGCGGCTAAACGTGTTGGGTCAGTCATGCTCGGCTTACGCCTTTTTGACGAAGAAGGCGGTTTGGTCTGGGAGCGTCACGGAACACCACCGTTGCCGTATGCCCTGGCTGAGGGAGAAAGTGTAAAGCTAAAGATGCAGTTTAATGTTCCCTTTACACCGGGAATCTACACCATCAAGCTCGACATGGTGGCCCAGCATGTCTGCTGGTTTGAGGACGCTGGCTCAATAACGACAACAGCTCGCTTCAAGGTCACGACAAACGCATCATGACGCCTGACGAGATCAAAAAACGTGTAGATGATTTAGGGCCCTGGTTCCACTACATCGATCTCGGTAACGGCATTGTCACCAAAAGTATTAGCGCCGTCGGTGAACCGCTAACTCATCCGCTTCCAACGTGGGAAAAGCTGAAAGCATGTTTACCGAGCGATCTCGGAGGCAAGAGTCTCCTGGACGTAGGCTGTAACGCGGGCTTCTATGCAATCGAAGCTAAAAGGCGTGGCGCCGAACGAGTCTTGGGTGTTGATGCACAACGAAACCTGATTCGACAGGCCGAGTTTGTGCGCAGCGTCCTCGGACTCGATATTCAGTACGAGAAACTTACCGTTTACGATCTTGATCCACGTCAGCTCGGACAATTCGACGTAACCCTGGCGCTCGGACTCGTCTACCACTGCAAACATCTCGTGCTCGCGCTGGAAAAGCTCTTCACGATTACTCGGAGCCTACTCTTACTCGAGACTGCTATCTATCCACCAAAAATTTTGCCTCCCTCTGCTATTTACGAAGTGGGAGGCGTCAGCTCCAAGCTGCACCCGATCGGATACGTGGAAAACCCGCCCGATGCAAAAGAGGCAATTTACAATTGGTTCTTGCCAAGCGTACCGGCACTCAAAGCCCTTTTGCTCAACGTGGGATTTGACGAGGTCGAAGTATTTGAGGCGGCCCAGGATGATCGCACCATCCTGGCCTGCCGAAAACGGGCACCTCATCCCGATAGCCGCGCGATTACCTATCTTGCGGCGGAGCTTAGGTTGGTCGATGGTCCAGTGAAAGCCGCCCCAAATGATGTTCTACGTTTTACCATCAGCGCCACGAATTCAGGCAACGCGCGCTGGCTGAAGGAAGGCGAGACGGGAACTGATCGGGGTGCGGTCCACCTGGTCGCTCATGTTCTTAACTTAAACGGTGACCCTATCTCGTGGTATCACGCCGGCGCGTTTCTGCCTTCGGACATTCAACCAGGAGAAATAGTCGAAATAGAGATCTTAATGCGGGCCCCCGAGCAACCTGCCCGCTTTCTTCTGGAGTTTGACATGCTCGCGGAACACATTGCCTGGTTTGACGATCTCGGCTCGAGAGTCCTGCGACATGAGCTCCTGGTAGTTTGAATCAACTCGAGACCGTGATAGGCAGTTAATTTCTTACAGCAACCAGTGTCGATCGCTTCTCAAACCGGTCACCATAATCGTAGTAGTACTCGGAGCTGGATACGCTCTCAATCCGAAAACCAAGCATTCCAAACACTTCTCTATAAACACCAAGCGAGTATCGCCACCAGGTAAAGTCGAGATCTGGATTACTTGCGAGCGCCTCGAATCTTGCAATTCGTTCATCAGATTCGAGCAAGGGCGTCACCACTACGATGGTTTCTCGGGTTAGTTTTGCGATGGAAGCCAGGGCCGTTATTTGATCTGCAAGATGTTCCAGCACCCCACCAACGATGGAAATGTCAAACTGGCCCAACTCAACCGGCAGATCATAAACATTGCCGTAGAAGACCCTTGCTTGAGAATTGAGCAAGCGATGACAGAGCCAGTAAGCATTCTTCCATCGTTCAATTTCAGCGCCATATTCCTGGGCCCATTTTTCCCGATCCTTAAAGTAAAGTTTGTCTTTGAAAGGGAGCATAGTCTGTTGCTTTACGTCGCTCATATCAAAAGAGACAACGCTTGCTCCGCGTTTCTCTGCTTCAAAACTCAGGAACCCGGTAGCACTGCCAACGTCAAGCACGGACTTGCCGGTGACCACCACGCCGCCGATGTAATCATCGAACCTGCCTCTCAAGTCCCAATGTCCATGGATGAGTCCAAGGTTCGGGAGTTCCATCGTGTGATAGAAGAAGCAGTCTTCCACTCGTTCAATAAAATGGTCACTGACAAACATGGATTTATTATTCAAGGCCGCTTCCACTCTTTCACCGACGTGAAAATTTAACGTGCCGCGAAGCGCGAACTCGCCCATCTACATTGCCCAACCAGAGGGCCAAAAGAACTGCGACCACACCGGTCACCAAAAATCCCAGCAACACAGATTTTGGGAAATAGACAAACTTCACGTCATGTTTGCCCGCGGGCACCAGTACGCCGCGCAAGTTGTAGTTCACGCGTAACACTTCAACTTTGTTGCCATCAACGTACGCCCGCCACCCTGGATAATGATTTTCACTCAGTACGAGGATCGCATCTCCGTTTGTCTCGGTATTAACTTTGATCTGATTTGGTTCATAAAGAGTAACCTGTGCATTTCCGTTCGTCGCCGAAACACTCACATCTACTTCAGGTTCAACGAGCACAGTTCGTGCCGGATCCCAGCTACTACCATCAGGCAATCGATCGGACCTGATAGTCTCGAGCGTCTGTGCCGAAGTAAGCGAAGTGGTGCGCGTCGTCAACCATGCGCGCGGCAATGCCCGGGCGTTCTCATAAATATCGACTTCCGTCGTCTGTGCCTTGAGAGTCCACCGCGTCTCTGACGACGCGGCCGTTCCTCTAGTCTCTTTACCTTCAGCAGTAATTGATGTCGGGGGTCCAAGCATTTGACGAGTTAAAGGCAAGGTTACTCCACTCGTATTATCGACCAACGACATTCTAAATACCGTTAACTGCAGATCAGGCGCATCTGGCGAAGACTCGACAGTAATTTCTCCACCGGTAACAGTCGCTCTCTCGTGCAAGTCAAAACCGGTAACGTAGGTATGACCTTGGTAATTCCCTTCCGGATCTTCAACTTGATAGTTCATGGCTACCGGAGCCCGCTGATGGCGAATACGAACCAGCATATCAGGACGATCGTGAGCCCACTCAGATGTATCGCTGCCGGCGTGCAACACAAACAAAAACTCCCGACCGTTGCTGCCATACAACTTGATACGGGCGATTGGCGTCCCGTCCTTCAGATGCTCGGACCAGGACATGTTGGTTACGAGTGCGAGATGATCGATCTCGCGCGGCTCGACTGTGAATCTTAATCGTTCTCCCGAGTGAAGATTGGGAACTCCGAGATCGGTGCTGGCAAAATTGAATTGTCCATATCGCTGAGTTGCCGCCGGAAGTTGCTGCTGCGAGGCCCTTTGAGTCGAGGAAGTCTTGGACCTCATCGAAAGCAAGTATTTGACGTTGAGAATGTCTAATTCACGACTCTGATATCCGAGGGTCAGATCCGGATTTGTTAACTCTCCCCACACCTTCATCTCACCTGCTAGTGTGTTATATCGAGCAAGACCAAAGCCGTCATAGCCCGCTGCATTTTGTAATCCATACATCATGTAAACATCTGGCTGAGTCCAAAGCGTCCATTCCGTAGAATGTGAGATGGACGGCGGCACGGAAGGTTCAGTGGGCTTGAAGCTATGAGGCACTGTAAGAATTCGATAAGAGGCCGCGTCTTGCGGAGCAAACTGTCGCAGTCTTTGAACGGTGTCGGGAACTCCCCAGACTTCGTCGGATCGTCGGGGGCTATTTCTCCAACCACTAAATTGGCCCCAAAGACTCAGGTCAAGAAACACGAACAGCAATAACATTATCAGTGCTCGTCGCCTTCGCAACATTAACATCCATATTGAGAATAGACTGATGATTGCCAAAGCGATTGGAATAAAGAGCTCCGGCGCTCGCAGAATAGTAACCGGGGCTTGTCTGCCTAAATGAAAGGCGTCGGGCCGCCCTACCGTCACGGTAAGGATTGTCAAAATCAGAACGCCGATCGCAATGATCAAGATCTGAAGGTGATTGCGCTTTCCCGTGCTCACGCTCAACGCTGAAAGTCCTCTGCCCGCTAACACAGTCAGCGCGAGCTCGACTTCGATAAGATGTCTCGCCGGAACTCTGAAGAGATTTAACACCGGAACGTAATAGATGAATCTGTAGAGTCCGAATGGGGCGTTGCCTCCTAATGCAAGGAAAGACCCGACGAGCACCACGAATATCCAAAACTTTGTTCGCCAGTCTCGTTTGAGAAGAAAAGGAGATGCTATGGCTAATGTCAAAGGTAATATTCCGATGTAAGCGATAAACTCCGCATAGAACGGTTCAGAGATATAAGGCGCCCGAAAGAGTCGACCGTCACCACCGCCCATGAGATAAGGAGCGAACAGGCACTCCACAAACCGTCGTGGTAATGAGAAAGAAGTGAAGAACTCGTAACTTGCATCCGAACGAACGCTGTTGCGCAGTAACTCGAAGGTCGGTAGGATTTGAATTGCAGCCAGCAAAATTCCGCTCAAGATCATTGCGAATGAAATCAAATATCGTGTGCGAGTTTGCTGATGCGTCGCCGCCATCACCACTACATATGCGCCAACCAATAGCAGCGAGTAGACGAAGGATTGCGGGTGACCCACGAAAGCCTGGATTGCGACCAGAATCGCCAGCAGTACTCCCCACTTTCGTTCGCCACTCAGGCTGAATCCCTCGATAGCCCACAAGATCCAGGGCAACATCGCGGCAGTTTGAATGATGTTTATATGACTGATTTGACCGATGAGAACTCCGCTCAGCTCCCAGGTAAGGCCAGTCATCAATGCGCCGGCGATGTTTGTCCCTGATTTGCGCGCGTAATAGTAAGCACCAAGAGCACCCAATGAGTAGCTCGTCAGGACCATCAAATTTGCCGCAGTTGTGGGAGTGAAGAACAGGAACCACCAATTCAATGGGAACAGCAGGCCGGCTTGAATTGAACCGTGCAATGGCATTCCGGAGAAGATGAATGGATTCCAGAGTGGTATAGATCCATTTTTAACAATCTGCGCAGCTGCTGTACGTAAAGGCACGTTGAAAATGACGCCATCGTCGGGTGCCAGTACTAAAGAGCCGAAAACAGCCGGATGGAAGTAGACAAAAGGTAAGAGTGAAATGAACAGCGCTGCAAGCCGATCACGTGTAAGGGTTACGCGCAAGATTGATGGACGATTCATTAACAGGTAAAAGGAGCGAAGCCGACGTCTTCGAATCTGGAAGGATTCAAGTCGAGATTCGCGCTTGTGTTGGGAACGCGCTGCGCCTGATCGCTGCTCATAAAGCTGAGGCAGCATGTGCAGGTATGCTGCTGTTGATGGCCCTCAACTTATTCGTTTCGATCTCACGCAAGAGCCTCACGAATGACGAGACTGCTCACATTCCAGCGGGATACTATCATCTCGTTGCTGGAGACTTCCAACTCAATACAGAACACCCACCTCTGATTAAGATGTGGGCGACATTGCCGCTGCTCTTTATCCAACCAAATGAGCCAAAGATCCTGACAAACGCTAACGCCGACTTCGCACAAAGATCTGCAGGTGTAGAACAACAATTCTGGACCATAAATCAGGATCATTTTCTCAGCCTCGGATTTTGGCCACGAATCATGATGATTCCAATCTCCATGACGCTCGGAATCGTCATCTTTCTCTTCACGAGAGCGTTATGGAATGCGACAGCAGCATTACTAGCTCTGTTTTTGTATTGCGTTGAACCCACTGTACTGGCACATGGACGGGTAGTACATACAGATATTCCGGCTGCGCTGGGATACTTGCTGTTTGTATTCGCCCTTTTTCACTATCACCAATTGCCAACGCGAAAACGTGCAATCGTACTTGGTATTGTTACGGCTCTAGCGTTGCTGACAAAATATTCACTGATAATACTCGTACCAGCACTGCTGTTGTACGCTTGTATGCGAGCCTGGTCCATCCGTCGCGACGCGAACCAATTGAAATCTCTCGTGGGCCATGGGGCTGTAGTTTCATTAATTGTCATATTGTTCATCAACTGCGTCTATTTTTTTCGCCACGACCAGCTCAGCGCTCCAGATGTTGAATGGCTGATCCGCACTTCCGGCATCTACTCTGGCGCCGTTGTGAAACTTGTCACCGCACTAAGCCACGTCATACCCGCTTATTATCTGTTTGGTGTCTACAAGGTTGTGATTCACAACCATTTCGGGCATCCGGCGTTTCTGCTCGGACAATATAGTAATGATGGATGGCCCTCTTACTTTCCCGTGGCGTTCGCGTTGAAAACGAATTTGCCATTTCTAGGTTTGAGTGTCGCAGCTCTTTGCTGGGCCAGCTTTAAAATTGTGGGCCGGCGCCAAACCAAATTGCTGTGGCTGCTCGTTCCCTTCATGATTTACATGGCCATCTCCATGTCGAGCTCCATCAACATTGGTATTCGACACTTATTGCCGGCCTTTCCTTTCCTCTTCATCCTGGCAGGAATGATGCTCGAGCAACTTACGAGAGTATCGCCACGCTCAATCGGCATCGTGGTGATATCAATCTTACTAGGCTGGATGTTGATCGAAGCCGTACGTACATTTCCAGATTACACGCCTTACATGAATCAACTGGCAGTTGGCCCACACTGGAAATACCTTTCTGATTCAAACGTCGAGTGGGGTGATGACGTAAATGGTCTGGCAGCGTATCTAAAGAGCCGTGGTGAGACGCAAGTTCGAGCTGCACTGTCGGGAGGCTGGCTTACTTTGCCGCTTTATGGAATCGATTATATAAGCCTGGCACCACCTGGGAAACAGCAAGTCGATACACGCTACGTGGCAATTGGTGCGAGCTTTCTGAACGGGTCTACCTTACCGTCATTCGAGATAAATGGGAGAATGATCACTGACAGCGAGCGCGTGAATTTCTTTGACTCGTACCGCAACCGCACTCCTGAAGCTATTTTTGGAGGAGAGATATACTTGTTTAGAGAGAGATGATTTAAGTGGTGAAAGGTGAAGCACCACGCTGCTGACGATTGTTGAAACTTAACTTCCTATTCTCCCCGAGCTTCAGCTTGGGGTTCCGAGACACTTGTCAGAAGAGTTCAACCGTTTCAACGGTTTATCTTAACCTCATAAAATCCTAAAGCATGGACGCCATTTCGCAAACCGTTAAAACGGTTGTTGTCAAGATTCGAAACGGAGATGCTAACCCGAAGCTGAAGCTCGGGGAGAATGAGAGGTTTAGTTTTCACGCACTCTCTAAAGCAGGTGGTGTCCCGGAAAGAAGCATATGTATTTAGTTCTTTCCAAGTACGTGCTCATACACCGACATCGTTTTTAAGGCCGTCAAGTACCAGGAGAATTCGGAAGCGCGCTCGAGCCCGGCCTGCGCCAGATTCTCTGCAGCTTCCGGATCACTCAAAAGGCCAAGAATAGCTTCAGCAAGTTCCGCTATATTCTTCGGCTCAACCAGAATCGCCGCGTCACCCGTCGTCTCGACCAACGTGGGGATGCGACTGGCTATAACCGTTGCGCCACAAGCCATCGCTTCGAGTGGTGGCAGACCAAATCCCTCATACAAGGACGGATAAACAAAAACTTTGCAAGAACAGTAGAGCTCGCGAAGCGCCTCGTCCTCTAAATAATCGGTCAACACAATTCTCTGGCGTGCTGGTGATTTTGCGATTTGGGTAAACAACGAACCGCTAAGCCAACCGCGCCCGCCGGCTATTACCAGTTGGGCATCGCTGTGATTGGCAACGATTTCGAAAGCTGTCACCAACGACTCGATATTTTTCCTTGGCTCGAGCGTTCCAACAGTCAGAATAAAATTGTCTCCAATACCAAATGTCTCTCTCGTGGTGGTGGTTGGTGCGCCGAATTGAATTGGTTTGAAGACTTGACGAGCGGCTTCAGGAACAACAAAAACCTTTTCTTTATCGATGCCGATGTGTTGCTGAAGGTCAGACCGGATAGCTTCAGTTGGAACAATTACGGCGTCGGCTGTCCGCGCCATGAGCGGCATTCTGAGCCGCGCACGTTTGACGCTTTTTTTCTCGTGAGTTTCGGGAAACAAGAGTTGCGACAAGTCGTGAATAGTTACCACCGTTGGACAACGTCGCCACAACGGCACGTCGTAGTTTGTGCCATGGAAAAGCGAGAAGCCTTCCCTGCTGACGAAGCGTGGCAGACCCGTTGACCACCAGTGACGCCCGACTGGTCCCACCGGCACACGATTAGTTTTTAGGTTTGGGGCTGCTTCAAAGTCCTTAATCGGTGGGAAGCTCGATGGATAAAGAATCTCGAACTGGTTTGCAGGAGTGAGCTTACTGAGAGCCCTGGCAAGTTCGAATGTGTAATGGCCAACCCCAGTTTTGGGAAAAGCTAATGGTATACCGTCAATTCCGATAAGCATGTTGTTCCGCTGACACTCTAGCCGAAGATGAGGGTTGGGAACAAAAGGGGCAGAGCTCTGAGCTTAGGAGATGGGTCTTTGGTCTTTGGTCTTTGGTCTTTGGTGCGCAGTTCTCACTCGATCACCTAAAGACCAAAGATCTAAGACCTAAGACCAAAACCCCAAAAACCTCTTGACCCACAATCCCAACCTGATATATAACCATGTGGTTATAAAACCCAATAGTTATGCAAGTAGCAAATGCCGAACAACTGAATGCAACTTTTGTCGCGCTCGCCGATCCGACGCGCCGCGCCATACTCGCACGTCTCGCCGCTGGCGATGCCTCGGTTATGGAGCTCGCCGAACCCTTCGCGATGAGCCAACCCGCGATCTCCAAACACCTAAAAGTGCTCGAACGAGCCGGACTTGTCTCCCGCGGCCGCGACGCACAACGACGACCCTGCCGACTCGACGCTAAACCACTCGAAGAAGCGACCAAGTGGCTCGAAACTTACCGCCAGAATTGGGAGGCTAGTTTTCAACGTCTTGACGATTTGCTGGAAGAAATGAAAGCCACCAGCGCGAAGAAATCGAAACGAATCCCCAAATAACTTACTGCTCATCAGATTCAAGGAGATGATATGAGTACAGCTGCCGTCAAAGTTACAACCCCAACTGACTGCGAAATTCTAATTACCAGAACATTTAACGCACCAAGAGAACTGGTCTGGAAAACACTATCGAACCCTGAACTACTCAAGCGCTGGCTCTTTGGTCCTCCTGGATGGACCATGACCGCCTGCGAAGAAGATCAACGTCCCGGCGGTTCGTTTCGCTGGGCCTGGAAAGGACCTGATAACGCCGAAATGGCGATGTCAGGTGTTTATCGTGAAGTCGTCCCACCCGAGCGGGTTGTTAGAACCGAAAGGTTTGAGTTTGGCTGTGGACCACAGTCTGGTGAACAAGTGGCCACGCTGGTCCTGGCCGAACAGAACGACAAAACGACTCTCACGCTCAGCATTATCTATCCATCGAAGGAAGCTCGCGATGGAGCGCTGCAGTCAGGTATGGACCGTGGTCTCGAAGCCGGTTACGAACGTCTCGAGCAAATTCTCGCCGAGGAGCTAAACAAATGAAGTTCACTCGCCCAGTCAACTTCGCGATCGTACGAACCGTCTTGTGCTCGGGCACAATGGTTTCCCTGTTGCTTCCAGTAACCGCGCAAAGTGTTTCCAGGAAGGAGCAAGTCATGTCTTTAGAAAGCGCAACTCAACCGGCCAGCACATTGGATGTCGTAGTGACACGGGTCTTTGACGCGCCTGTCGAAGAAGTTTGGAAAGCCTGGACCGATTCAGAAAAGGTCATGCGTTGGTGGGGACCAACTGGCTTCACCGCTCCGGTCGCCCGCATAGATTTTCGCGTAGGTGGGAAATCGCTCGTTTGTATGCGAGCTCCAAAGGACTTCGGTGGTCAGGACTTTTATAACACCTGGACCTATCAGAAGATAAAACGATACGAATCGATAGAAATGATCTTCACTTTCTCTGATAAGGATGGAAACAGGATCGATCCTTCGTCGATGGGCATACCTTCCGGCGTGCCGACAGACGTCTTGCATGTCATCACTTTCAAACGACTTGGAGATCGTAGCACAGAGATGACCGTTAAAGAGTCTGGCTACACTAATGAGCAGGCTGTGGTGCTTTCAACCGCAGGCCTGGAACAGTGTCTCGATAAAATGGCGCGGCTCTTCGAGTAGACTCTTGTTATGGCCCAACAAAAACTCAGCCGCGCGAAACGCACCATCAAGGAAACCGCAGAGCAACCGGAGGTAAATGAAGTGCTGCGGTCGCTTGAAAAGTTGAGCAACAAGCAGATTCGTGATGAATTGCTGCCGCG
>DATIBX010000274.1:0-3255 GCA_035457105.1 Pyrinomonadaceae bacterium | reverse complement strand
ATCTAGATACTGTCAACACTGACAGTTATGCAATCGCGCCAGGCTATACAGTTCCCAATGAAATCGAGCCACTCGTTTCCGTACTGTTCTAGCGTCAAATATTCGGACGATATCACGGGAGTAGCGAGAGAGAAATGAAGTGAGAAATTCTGCTTTAACAGCATATCGCTTTTTTGCATTTATACTCGTGTTGGCGTCTATCTGCTCACCCCTACCACTTTCGCTCAAGATTCGAGCGTGACCAAACACAACCAGGCAACGACTGTTACAAGTCCAAGCAAAGTAGACTTCGTCTTTGCTACTCCAAAAGCTGCAGCAAAAGAGACGGATAGCGATTTCTCCTGTTGCCGCACGAGGCGGCGAAAATCCATGGTAACTTGAAATCAGACCTTACGTCTGGCTGGCCGGCATGTACGGCAGAGTTCGTGCGTAGGGAACCAAACAGCTAACGTTGGTCAGGATTCAAGCAGTGTTCTCGGCATGCTCGACTTTGAGGCGCAGCACAAGTGGAAACTATAACTGGCGACTGATGCTTGATGAGAACTACGCTAACAATCACGGTATCTTCAGCGATCGCCTAAAGGCCAAGAACAGTTACGGAATCGTACCGTCTGAGAAGAGGCTCTTTCTACTGTCAGTTCTTACACTCTCGTGTGGATTCGCGGCATAGAAGTATCGATTTGAATTGGCTGTTTACGATCGTGAGGTGATAGATTGTTTATTTCGCAGTAACTTATTTATGAGCGAAGTTAAACCATTAGCCCTGCCATCACCCCTATCTTGCCTAATGGTTGTATCTGAGGATGGTGACTACAAGGTGCTTATTAATAATTGCGCAGACACAACTGCGGGTCAAAAAGCGGCTCAAGAACTACTTACAAAATCCGTTGGATCCTGTCTCATTCCGAAGAGTAGTTTCGATGAGATAGATCTTAATGCGGCAAATTCTTTGCGAAAAACAGGACCCAATATAAGTACCGGGTAATATTCGTTTCCGTGTGTTTAAAATTGTGGATTTGAACCCCCAAGAATCTTCGAAGGTTTGTTTCTGAAAAGGCAAATAACAATGCGTACTCGCATCCCCCATAACCATTGAGAACTCACAAGCTCCCGCGCGTTGATATGCGCGGGATCGCAATCAAACGCATGAGTGCCAAAATAGATATTCTTATCATCAAACAGCACTCGCACCTCGGTTCTTTCGGAGGCGGGTGCGCCTTCTATCGGCTGCTCCTGACGAAAATCAGTTTCCGGTTGGGCCAACGTCCAAGCAGTTTCATCGAGAACACCATCAATCTTGATGGTCTCACTGATCCTCCGGGCCCGTATTCTGCGGACACCCTCGCTATACTGGTCCGAACCTGCGTTGGGCTGTGAATTGCTTTTTTTTACAAGGCTCCTGTGCTTGGGAGACAATGGCGATCAGAATCAAACTAAGCGCAAGGAATGGCCGCGCCGTGAAGCGTTCGAATCCATTATCGAACAGCCTCGATGGTTGGCTCATAATTGCTTATCAGAGGGCACGGCGATTCTAAGAACTGGCTTGCCGCCAACATTCTGTAGCGGAAAATAAACTCGATGGGTAGTACTGTCTACAGCAACACTGTGGGCATTAGGAGCCAATAAGCCCTCGCCAACTTTCTCCAGGTTGCGGCCATGCTCGTCGAACACCGAGATGATGCCGCTTTCAGCAGAAACGTAAAGACGACCGAAGCCCTTATCAAAAGCGAGCACGTCCGGATCAGCGCCAACAGCATGAATAGCAGTCATTTTCTTCGCGTCAAGATCAAAGACGGCCAGCTTTGCGTTCTCCTCGCAAGCCACAAATGCCAGTCGGTGCTCACTATCAATCAAGAGTCCGTGGGGTTCGCTGCAACCCTCAAGTGAATACCGTCCGGCTACCTCATCTTTAGTGGGGTCGATCTCCGCGAGTTTATTCTGCCCATGCACCGTCACAAAGATCCGCTCAGATACCGAATCATATTGCGTGTTTCCCGCGCCCCCTCCAAGAGCAATTGTCGTTACGTGCTGATTGGTTTTCGCGTCAATGACCGTGTCCGTTTTTCCGTGTAGATCAGAAACATAAATCTTGTTCGCTTTGATCGCATAAGCAACGCCGTCTGGATAGTCTCCGGCGGGTGTGCGCGCAATGATTTGGAACGTCGAGTCATCAATAACAGCCAACTCGTTGGAGCCGGTCGCCGAGGCATACACACGATGAACTTCAGGAACTGCCAGAACTCCATGTACATGGACCAGATTCTTGACGTCGCCCACAAGTGTTTCTTTCTGCACGTCAAATACGGCCATTGAACTGTCGCCGAGATGTGCGATGTAGAGTCGACCTGAATTTTGGTCAAAGCTCTGATAATCAAAGCGCGTAGCTCCGCCACTCAACGGAACGTCGCGCAACGTACGAAGAGGAAGACTGAGTGAAGTTGCAGATGACGGAAAGCTTGCACTGGACTCAGGATTTGGCAAACCGGCAGGCGATCGATTCGCAAGATTTTCCGGGGACTCTTTTGCCGCGCAGGTCAATGCACAAATCGTTAAAAGAATCGATAGTCCCACTCCGACAATTTTCGCGAGCCACTTCATAAGTCACTCCTTAGCTAAACATAAGGCTCACGGGTAGGTTACGGATCCAAAACGCACTGTCTGAAGGTTTAATTCGGCTGTGTAGAGCAAGATTAACTTTCAGCTTGATGCCGGCATGTTCTAACTGAGCGTACCGCCAACCTTCCGGAGTTGTTAGGGCACCTTCATTCATTGAGTTCATTGGAGGCCGCGCACGATCGCGCACAATATGCCGCCGGCCATAGCCCCCAACGCGACCTTAGCTACGTCAACTTTCAAGACAACGATGACCAAAAAAGCCGTGAGCGCTATCACGACAGTTGGCAAGTCAACGAGCGCCGAGGGAATAAGATCGAGTGTCACGACAACAATCACCCCCACAACGGCAGCACTCGCACCGGCGAGAAACGCTTGAATCCAACGATTGTTGCGCACCATCTCGATATAGCGCGCGCCTGCCAAAACAAATACGAAAGATGGAAGAAAGACAAAGAAGGTGGCGATGATCGCTCCTATAACTCCACCCCCGAGGAACCCTGTGAAAGTAGCGAACAGCATGAATGGACCGGGTGTCGCGACGCTCAGAGCAACTCCATCAAGCAACTGACTACTGGTTAGCCAGTGGTGTTGCTCGACCGCTCCGCGTTCGAGGAACACAATTGATGCATAGGCACCTCC
>DATIBX010000273.1:0-14650 GCA_035457105.1 Pyrinomonadaceae bacterium | reverse complement strand
GAAATTAAATGCGCAAATTCGTTATCGCTCTGGCGTGCGTCGTCTCTCTTTTCTTGCTCCTGACCGCGCCGAGATCCGGCAATTCATTCGCCTCGCAAGGTAGCGGCGATCAAGTGGTCAAGCATGGTGGCAAAATTGAATCGAGATATGACGGGTTTACATACGAAACCTTGATGCGACTGCGAAAGATGAAAGTGCAATGCTCCTCCTTTCGGGACAGCTTCGATTATAAGAACTACTGCGTGAGCATCGATGTGACCCTTCACTGTCCGGGCACGCAACTAAATTTTGTGCGCGATGTTTCTCTGCAGGTAATTTTCGAAACGAAAGACTGGGGGTTGAGGCACCCGGTTGACCAGAGGGAACTCTCGGTAGTTGCTGATGGGGAAACTCTGCGGCTCGGCAAGATGCAGCTAATAACTCAAAAAGACGAGGGGATGAAAGAGAATATGATCGAAACGTTCGAGACGACTATTCCCTATAAAGTCTTTAAGAAGATGGCAGGCGCCGAGACGGTCCAACTTCAGGTAGGCAAGAGCGGGGTGGAATTTCGCGACAAGAATATTCTGGCTCTGCGTGATCTCGATAGTCGGGTATTGACTCCCGCACAGACTCAATGACCAGCAGTTTCTACCTGAAACTTCGACCAACACCGGGCAGATTTGATTCGCTAATCGTAGCCATAGAATTCTCCTTACAAGTGGTTGTCGGGGTGGCACTCCGTGGCCACCCACCTTCCTTCGAGATTTGTGATCTTGAATGTGGGGTGGCTACGTAGTGCCACGCCGACAATCGAGCCGAGGGAAATTAATTTGGAAGTGGGAATTTAGAGACGCGGGGGCGCTCGCCCGATCGACTGCGAATATGACGTAGCGGTAACCGAAGCCGGTGCAGTAGCAAACAAGTAGGCGACTGTAAGATGTGAAGCGAGACTATGCACAACCGGGGGAAGATCGATGGCTGTACTTTGACGCTTCTCACTCTTGCGCACTGGCGTCGTTTCCATCGGATTGATGTGATGAGCGTTCGCTGCAGTATCTAAATCTGCCGATGTGACGGCCTGCGCAACATGTGGGTGGGGAATGCTTGAAAAAGGTCCTAATTGCAAGCCTTCGCTGACCGAGAACAATAGATTGGCAGCAACCAGACACACGACCACTCGGAGCCAAAGTCCAAGTTTTCCGGATGCTGGTTGCTTCATCGACCTCTCGGTCATCTTGAAGATCATCCCTTACAGCCGAACTCCAGTCTCGTAAAATGCGCGTCTGGAGTTCAGCTTTTCTATTTCATAGATTCAGCTTTTAAAAAGCGATCTCGCCCATTCTGCCGCTCCGAAAATCTTCAAAAGCTTGATAGATCTCTTCTCGCGTATTCATCACAAAAGGGCCGTAACGAGCAATGGGCTCGTGCAACGGCACTCCGCCAATAAGTAACAGATTGAGCGAGTCGTCACCGGTGTTTTCAATGGCGATGCCGTCACCGTCAGCTGCGAACATGACCATTTGGCCTCTTGTCGCCTTTTCGCGCTCTGGTCCAAAATTTCCTTCGCCGGCGACGACGTAAGCAAATGTGTTGTATTCCTCCGGAACAGGTTGACGAATCTGTCCGCCCGGTTGAATCGTGAAGTGCAAGTACAAAATTGGAGTGTGAGTTTCAATCACAGCTCTTTTCCCCAGTGACTCACCGGCAATTACTCGAACCTTCACGAGCCCATCCTCAGAAATGGCCTCGGGAATCTTCGCCGAAGGTATTTCCTGATAGCGGGGTTTTGTCATCTTGTCTTGTTTGGGCAAGTTGACCCACAACTGGAAACCGTGAAGCCGTCCTCCATTTTTTGCAAAGTCCAGCTCTGGCATCTCGGAATGGACCACACCGGAACCAGCCGTCATCCATTGGACGTCACCAGGCGTTAATTTACCGGCATTGCCACGTGAATCTTTGTGTTGCATCCGTCCCTCGAGCATATAAGTGACTGTCTCGAAACCGCGGTGTGGATGATCTGACGCCCCTTTAGCTTCATTTGGCGCCAGGTCCTTTGGGCCCATTTCATCGAGCAGTAGGAATGGATCAAAGTCTGAAAGCGCGTAGGTCGGAAATGGTCTATGGACCAGAAAGCCTTCGCCCTCAAGCGTCTCCATACTGTTGATTATTCCGGCGACAGATCTGATTTGTTGATTGTTTGTCATTCAAGAAAACTCCAGGTTCTAATAAATCTCCTAACTGGCAGAAGTTTGTAATTGCTTTTGCCTGGCGGCCAGCGTCAGTATCGCGGCTACGATGGTCAAGGCCACAAGTCCAAACGCCAGAGTTGGGCGGCTCAAGAATGTCAGGCCCAATTCTGCGTCGAGCGAATACTTACCGGCGCCGATAAAGATGAGGCCAAGCGAAACGAGACCGTAAAGAAACGGTAGTTCGATTCCATTGTTGGTCGCAAAGAATCCACTCTTAAGATGGACGCTGACGCTGGCAACAATCATTGCGCCAAGTACGGCGGCGGCTCCTAGTGGAGTAAACAGGCCGATGATGAGCAGCAGACCGCCTAAGAACTCGCTCAGGCCCGCTGCGGCGGCAAACGCCACTCCGGGGCGGAAGCCCAATTGTTCGAAAAAGCCCCCGGTCCCTTTCAGGCCATATCCGCCGAACCATCCAAAGAGTTTCTGTGAGCCGTGCGCAGCCATAACTGCCCCCACCACAACTCGCAACAAAAGTATCCCTGTATCACTCATTTTTACCTTCTCTCCTCACGTTGCATAATTAACCTACTTTTAGTAAGCTGGACTAGCATAAAAGGCAAGCCTACATTTGTCAAGTAGGCAATGAAAAGTAAGTAGAGGTAGTTTAGGTGGCAGCAAAGAGTGCAACAACGAAGCGGTCGAACGGGAAAGTCGATGCTGGCAAGCCGCAGCAGGTATGTGCGCGATTCCACCATGCGGTGGAATTGATTGGGCGTCGCTGGACCGGCGCGATCATCAGTTCAATGCTGGCCAGGCCGCAGTGCTTCAACGAGTTTCTGGCGGTGATCCCCGGTCTCTCGGATCGACTCTTGACTGAACGTCTGCGCGAATTGGAGTCTGAAGGTCTAGTTACGCGTACCGTAATTTCAGGGCCACCAGTCAGGGTCTGTTATGAATTGACAGAATCTGGTAAGGATTTAGAGCCGGTTATTGAGGCGCTTGGTAAATGGGCTGAACGTTGGGTTGAAGTTTAAGAACTGGTCTAACCACCCAATCAGCGCTAGAGTTTCCTTTCACCGTTAGCTGCTGATTAACAATAAAGATGACTAAGGTTTCCCTCATTTTGTTGCTGCTGACTGCCAGCACCGCTATTGCCCAAATCCCTAACGCTCCAACTAAGCGATTTCTATTTGATTTCAGGACGGAAAAAAGAAATTCACCGCCAAAAATCGGACCAGGCCTCCAAAAAACTTTGCTTAATAAAATCTTTCGGCGATATCTTACCGACGACAGCAGGTGTAAATCAGATTTTCAGGCAAGCGGAAAGGACTATTTATCTGCAGCAAGAAATGCAGGACAGTTTGTTCCTTCCATCGTTGATTCCGCATTTGGAAGTTTTACTGCAGCGGGTAAGACAGAGTTCGCTTACCTGATTTCGGTTGGTGAATGCAATGCTTCTCACGCCGATAATTATGGCAGTAAGCGACTCGCAATTTTCGCTGGTCAAGAATTGATAGCTAATTTCGATATTAACTTTAACAGCAGTATTCTTAGAAAAACCGATCTCAACGGCGATGGTATAAATGAGCTGTTGCTGTCTACCGGTGATATGGCCCAGGGCACTCTTATCGAGACAGCTACACTCTATAGCTTTGAGAACCGTAAGGCCGCTGTTATTGAGGACTTCGGACAGGTAACAGAAGATTCATGTGCTTCAGGAATGCCGGGAAGTGAAGCAAAGGCCGTAGCGCTCGAGATTGGGGTCGCAGGTCCGGGAAAGATGCCGAAGTTCAAGATAAATAATTACGTGTCGCCTTGCAGGAATGTAAAGCGTTGGCGATTCGTGTCAACTGGCAAGTTGGACCAGTAACAGGTACGCCCTTGGGAGTTCTCGCCGGAACGTCGCCTTAAGTGAGTGGAACCCTCCGCGGCCAAGACGAGGCCCAGCTGTACTCTGCCAACCTTCCGCGAGCCAACACAGGTAGGGTGATCTGTGTATTTCACTAAACCAGCTCATACTCTCTAACCATTTGTTTCAGCGAACGGCCGGACTCGTCTTGGACGCGGAGCGTCCGCTGAATTTAGACCGGCGTTTCAACGCCGGGTTAAAGGCCGCAAAGACACCGTCGTCGCATCGCGACGATTGAATTCACGCGTAGCTACGCTACGCAAACACGTTGGGGTCATCGGTCCCGGCTTTGAAAAGCTGGGCTAAATTCAGCCGACGCTCTGCGTCGATCAACCTCTGCTTGTCTTCAACGGCAGATAATGGCACCAAGAGCCTTGAGCTAAACAGGCCATAGAGTCACATCGGAGCATCAGAATACCCTGATTACGACCTATTAAAGATTCTTCTTGCTCTAAGGAAACGGCTTGCTCTAGATTAATAACTAGAGACTCTTCCTCACGGCCCCATCAAGTTAGGTTCAAAGATGTCTTAACGTGAATCAACCCTCTTTCTATGGATTTAGGAGGCCGTATGCTGCAGCAAGTTTGGGACAGCTTTTTAATGCTGATTCCGGTCTTTTTCCTGCTGACGATGATATTCGGTGCAGGATTTTATATTGGCCGGGTTAGCAAAAAAGAGTAGCTTCCCTAAGACCCTTCCACGATTTCCCGCCCTGCTCAGACTAGAAAATCCAGTCTCTGAGTATTCAAGATGGCTTTCTCGTCACTCATTCGTGCGGTTCTGATCTTCATCGGATCTGTGCTTTTGGTTTTTGGCACCTGGGACAAGCTGCGTCCACGCGGACGTTACGAGAGTTCAAGTCCAAAGCCCGGATCCGTTTTGTCGCGAGCCCCTGAATTGGTGACTATCCAGTTCTCGGATGCATTGGATTGGGAGTCTGAATTGTCCGTCGTTTCGACCATTACGCTAGAACCTAACGGCGAGGCCATATTCGAAGATGGCGAGCCGGTCATAGTGCATGGTCCAAGCCCAGAAAACCCCAGAGCGTTAAACATTCTGATGCCGAGCGACAAGCGTCCTGGCTTGTACTGGGTTCGCTGGAGGGTGGTTACGGCCAGAGGAAAGGCTGCCCGATTTGGCTCATTTTGTTTTGGCGTCGGAATGCCAATTCCGGAGCATATAACCCGAGAAACGCCCGGTGGTTTCAGTGAAAGAGATGAGCGTGAGCGTAGTTATCGGGCGGTTTTGCTAGGAGGTCTATTGTTGGTCGTGCTGGGTGTTGTGTTTCCCAGAGTTTCGCGATCCAGATGGCCGATCTCCGGCTGAGTCGAAAGACCAGAGCGGCAACTCCTAACCCAGTATTCGGCACGGGGGTTGCCAAAGGCTTTGCTGGATAGCAGTTGATTGGATTTATCCGGAGCAAGATTCGGCGGTCCAAATCCAATTTCTCGGCGTTCTAAAAGACCCCCGCGCCCCGAAATCCTCTACCTCCGCATACACCACGATGACTACGCCTACGTTAACCATGCCCGAAATGGAGTTGCAGCCGGTACTGCTCCGCGATTTGGCCCAGACGGACCAAAGAACCGAAGAGCAGCACCAGTTACAACTCAGTCTTCAGAAAGAAATCTCGTGCGCCCTCACCCAGATCACCGATCCCGAGCTTAAGGGCATTGCGGAAAACATCCTCGTGGAACTTGCCAGGTTCTTTGACTGGCTCGCCAGAATCGATAACAACCTCCACAAGCTCGACACGCTCCTTGAGAGTCTTTCGCTGCTCGAAATTCTTCAGTTTGAAGCGCATTCGTTGACGGAATTTATTGCCACGAGGGCCATGACATCGCCGGTCGTGGACGACCGGCTGCGAGGTGTTTTGGACGGCATAACTTACGGAATTAACCACGATTTACGGCGTATTTTCGAACGAGAGTTACTTCGCAGCGTTAGTGAGCAGTCGACTCCGGTTGTATACGGCAAGATCCTACACGCTCATGGATTGCTAACAAACTGCTTTCAACAATCCATCATCACGCTGCTCCAGGTGTTCAATCCTGGTGCAGACGGCGCGTCGCTGTTTAATGACTCAGAATCAAGGCTCCAGCAGTCACTACTCCTTTGTCGGGAATTATCAACTTTGATGGGTGTGGTGCGCCTGGCCGAGTCTGACCAGAGCCCAGATTTACTGCGCCAGGTCGTTGATAAAATTCTTGAGTTCCGAGACGGAGCGATGCAATACCTGATGTACAAAGATTGGCGCGGTTACGAAAACCTTGCGCTGGAAGTTATCAGTTCAATCGAAGACAATATCGATCCCAAAGCGCTGCTGCACCGGTTCTATTGTTATCTCGAGCTCTTGTATGGGCACGTAAAGATGCGGGCCGTCCTGGCTAATAATTTCCCATTTTCGGGTCAGGGGGACGACAACTAATTTCCGTCGAAGTGACGGAAAGTGTCAGCTTGGAACGTACATTTCGTGTTATTCGGGTTTTGACGTGTCAAGGATTTGTCCGATCCTCAATTGGTCATTGGTCATTGATCATTTGTCATTTAGGATTTAGGGCCTCCGTGTTTAAATGGTGGGCCACAGAACCTGCGACTGATTCGGGATCAATGACTAATAGCCGGGTTGAGTCGCTAGTTCCGAGTGACATTCCTGCGGCCGGTGAGTCTTGTCACGATGCAGCTTGATAACAGTTGGAGATCCCGCGGAAGGGGTTCGGTGCCGAACTGCTTTAGAGATCTGGTTGGTCCCACCGTTTTTCTTCTCACAGTCGTTTGCGGCGCTGTGACTACTACCGCACAGGGAGTTAGACAAACGACCGAAGTGGTTAAGGCATATCAAGTCTGCGAACAGTTTCAAAGAGTGCTTGCTCAAGATCTTGATTTCAGCAAAGCCTACGAAGAGACCTTCACAAAAAATATTGCGCGCCGCCGCGCAGTTGCGATCCGCGACGGAGAATTTAGCGGTGTCGATCTGGATAGCGTTTCCGATTCGTTGCTGATAAATGCTTACAAGCAGCGTATGCAGCTCTTCTATTTGATGTTGATATTGTCTGGACCTGAGAACGCCGACCAGGAGAGGTCTTTTTTTCCGCCAAACATCAAGCAAATATTAGATCGTAAACCGGCTGCGGATCCAAAACAGTTTGGCTCGTTTGTATCTCAGATGGAACAGGACGTACGGACCTTCAGAGAACACCTGGACCGCTTGGCAGGTGAGAACGCAAGCGTGGCGGCGCGAATTCAAAAGTTCAAAACCGAGGTGGCTTCGGGACCGTTCAACCCTCCTAAAGACTACTTAGTTAAGCCGCAAGTGAATACCGACGAATCAAGGGGTCTCAGAAGAGGCGAAAAATACTACGCGATTGAGGGCTATTCTGTTATTCGTGAGGGCGTTAAAATGAAAATCGTTTCAATCCGATTTTTCACACGCCTGTTTTGAGCGAATAGTTGTTTGAAGATGTGAGGAATTACAGATCAGAAACACGCAGTTCTTGGCCCGATGTCGTTACATATTCACTCGACTAATCAGCCACTGAAGCGACGGAGTCTTTAAACGACTGACACAATCAAAGTGTAGTTTTGGATAGCGCCTTTTGAATAAACTCGAATACGGTAATCTCCGTCACTGCCCACTGTAGCAGTCCAGGTGATATTCGCGTCGTCCGTTGTCAGTTCCTGCTCTGGTCCATCTACTCCGAACGAGACCGCTCCTTTTACTCGGATAGAGAGTTTCTGTCCGGCTCGTACGCGCAACAGATAAAAATCTGGTCCACCTTTGGCCACTGTTCCTCGAAGTGTGGCTGACGTCTTACCAGCCTTGAACTTGATCCGGATGCCATCATCCTGCGCGACTGTGGTGAAACCAGAAATGAGAATCGCGATTATGATCGCGGCGCTGAGTCTCAGTGTTTTCATAGTCTAGAGATCTCCGTAAATTCTTCCTCTGAAAATTGCACCAGTCAGTAAGCGAATTAATTGCGGCGTCCGTGACGAGTCGCTGCCGCTATTAGCTCGTCACGACTTGTGATCGAGAGGTCCAGATCCCGCAAAAGACCATCGCTGATGCCATAAATCCAGCCGTGAATCGCCAATTGTTGTCCACGACCCCACGCGCTTTGCACGATTGTGGTGCGACCAACACTGATCACTTGTTCCACCACGTTCAGTTCGCAGAGCCGGTCTAGTTGCTGCTCGCCACCTTCGATACCTGCAAGGTGATGCTCATAATGGATCATCACGTCCTGGACGTGTCGTAGCCAGTTATCGATCAATCCCATTTGCAAGTTTTCCAGGGCCGCCTTCACCCCGCCGCAGCCGTAATGGCCGCAAACTATGATGTGACTCACCCCAAGCACTTCCACTGCGTATTGCAAGACCGATAAGCAGTTGAAGTCTGTATGGACCACAACATTCGCGACGTTCCGGTGGACAAACATTTCGCCCGGACGAAGACCGACTAGTTGGGTAGCAGGCACCCTGCTATCCGAACAACCTATCCATAAGTAGTTCGGGTTTTGTTGTTTAGCCAGCGATTGAAAGAATTCTGAGTCATGGGCTTTGAGGCCCTCGGCCCACTCTCGATTCTTCTCCAACAGTTCCTTCAAATCATTCATGTTTACAACCTGATGGACAGCAGTTTTACCAATAGGATTCGTTCGTTACGAGGCGTATAGTACTTCCATTCTAATAATCGGAGGAAATCATGGTTAAAGTTGCTCTTTGGGTGCAGCTCGACGCGAAGCCTGGAAAAGAGAAAGATGTGGAAGATTTTCTAAAGTCAGGACTTACGCTAGCGCAAAACGAGCCCGATACAACGGCGTGGTTTGCCCTGCGTCTCGGTCCATCCACATTTGGCATCTTTGATGCTTTTCCAAATGAGGCTGGACGTAGCGCTCATCTTTCAGGACCAATTGCCGCGGCGCTCATGGCTAATGCTAGTGAATTACTTGCCAAACCTCCGACAATAGTTAACGTTGATGTGCTTGCAGCAAAGCTTCCAGGCTAAGCTTGTGATTGAAAATACGTAACAATAATTCCACATCCGTACGGCGGTAGTTTGTCGCGGGATCACTTTAGTTGGTGTACTCTTTGCCCACGCAACCTGATTTGAAGTAAGCAATGGACAGCCTTATCGAACTGCTGTCGAATTAATTTTCTTCGCAATTCCCCCAACGAGCAGTCTATCTCTAGGACGACGCGTTCCTATTGCCTGAACCTTGCAACGATCGCGTCCGCGTCTCAACGTCCGTCAGTAGGAGGTCATTATGAACGCCATAACACAGATGGTGATGCAACAAATCGCCGGAGGCGCATCCCAGCAGATCGCGCAACGATTTGGAATCAGCGAGTCAACCGCGAACACGGCAATACAACTTGCCGTTCCCTTGATTTTGAGCGCGATGGCCCGCAATGCTACTCAACCTCAAGGCGCAGAGAGTTTGCACCAGGCCCTCAACTCAGATCACGACGGCAGTATCTTTAATGACCTGACAAGTTATCTTGGTAACCCGCAATCAGGAAACGGCGCCGGAATTCTGGGCCATGTTTTTTCGGGACAACAATCAACCGTGGAAAGCAACCTGGCCCAGGCAGCCGGGATAGACCAACGCTCGGCCGGTGGTCTGATGGAAATGGTGGCACCCCTGGTCATGGGAGCAGTGGGCCAGGCGCAGCAGCAAAATGGATTGGATGCTTCGCAATTATCGAACATGCTGGCGGTGCAGCAGCAACAAGCTCAAGCTGCGGCTCCAGATGTCATGGGGATGCTGGGCTCAATGTTAGACCAGAACAAAGACGGAAGCGCGATGGATGATCTTTGGCGGGCCGCAGGTAATTTTTTTAAATAAGTTGCTAGCCAGAAAAGTCGTTCGTTTGCAAACGAGGGCTGGCATGAATTCACCCGTGCCGCACTCAACTATTAATACTTATAGGAGGAACACCACAGTGAAAACAAAAGCAGCCGGCATCGCAGTGATGCTTATTTTTATTGCCGCGCTAGTGGGATGTAATCGCGGTCCGAATGATGAAACGCTGACTCAACAGGTCAAGGCAAAAATAAGCAGTGATCCAGCCCTCGCTACCCAAACAGTCAATGTCGCTGTAAAAGACGGAGCCGTGACGCTCGCGGGTAACGTAAACACTGAACCTAACAAAGCAAAGGCAGAAGAGTTGGCCAAGAGTGTTGAGGGCGTGAAGTCGGTGACTAATTCTTTGTTCGTTAGACCACCAATCGTGAATGCCACTCCACCGCCGGTGTCTCCGGACGCGCAACTGAAGACAAGTGTCATGGCCGGGTTAACCAAATACGGAATCACCACGGTTTCGGCCCAGGTGGTTAACGGGGAAGTGACGTTAACGGGCGATATTCCTCGCGCGAAACTACAAGACGCGATGAAGGCGGCGAATGAATCTCATCCGAAAAAAGTCGTCAATAAGATGACCATCAAGTGAAGGAGTTGGAATCATGGAACTTACTGAGAAGTATAAGCCTGTGATTGATATTGCCAGCCAGAGTGGCGTCAATCCTCAGGTAGCTGAGCAAGACGGAGTGCTCTACATTACGGCTACGACAAGTGACGGTTCAGTGAAACAGCAGATGTGGGACAAGTATGGCGAGATTGATCCTGATTACAGATCAGGTGATCTAGTTCTGAACGTCGAGGTAGAAGGTGGTGGCTACGAAGAGTACACAGTTCAGTCCGGTGACTCTTTAAGTAAGATTGGAAAGCACTGGGGAAAGAACTGGAAAGAGATCTGGGATCTAAACCGGGATGTGATTGGGGCTAATTATAATTTGATTCATCCGGGGCAAAAGCTACGTATACCACGATGAAGTAATTGGACTTGATTAGGGCCTGAGAAATCACGCCCTAATCATTTTCCGTCAACGCGGCGTACATCCACGAGTTCGCCGCGAAACGTACGCAACATCTCCTGCACGACCGGATTTTTTCCTGCAGCTTCGCGCAGTCGTTTCTTCTCGATTCGTTCGTCATCTTCCCGAGTCGTTGGACCAGATTCATCTTGCGCGTCCTTGACTGCGATACGGACTCCGACTTCCGAACCAGTTACTTCACGGCAAATATCTCGCAGGATCTTCATGTTCTCGGGTTTCGTCAGCGTATCTCGAAAATGACGAGACTCGGGTGCAAACTCCACGAACAGTTCTCCATCCTCGATTGACGCCGCGAGAGCTGCTTCGAGCCCCGTAACCAGAAGCATTTTGCGTTGATTTTCGAGTGCAGCTTTAATCCGATCAATGACCGTCATTTCGACGGGCGCCGTGGTATCGCTGTCTGTAACAGGGAGTTCATCCACGGCTACTGTTGATTGAATGGGAATTGTGGTTTTTATTTCAAGAGCCGGCGCCACAGCAACCGCACTAAATGATGAGGAAGCCGCCCGACTTCCCGAGTTGACCGGAGCCGCTCCACCCTTGCGAGGTGATGGGGATCCATTTCCAGAATTAGATGAACCGCCGCCCGGTTTGCCGGATGAACTTCCCTCCAGATTGGCGAGGCGCTGCAGTATTTCTGAAATGGACTCGACACCTCTCAATTCCATCAACTTAACGATCCCAATCTCGACCTGATAGCGAGGCTGAGTAGCGGTGCGCAATTTCGTTTCGGTTTCAGCGAGCGAATGAAAGAATCGGACCAGGTCTGATTCCGAAAAGAGAGCGGCTTGACGCTTGAGTTCGGCGGGCTCACAAACAGCTGCCTCCAACAACTCATCGCTGCCCGACACTTTGGTCACGAGCAGATCGCGGAAGTGCGCCAGGAGGTCGCGACAGAAACTTCTCAAGTCGTGTCCTCTCATGACAATGTCGTCTACAACTGCGATTGCGTCGGCGGGCTGGTTATTCGCAATACTGTCGATAACACGAGTCAGAATGTCGGCGCCGGCGATCCCCAGTGCCATCTCGACATCTTCTTTTTTGATCTTGTCGCCTGCAAAACTTATTACTTGATCCAGAGCGGATTGCGCGTCACGCATTGATCCCTCACCTGCTCGAGCTATCTCTCGCAATGCATCGTCTGGTACGGAGATCTTCTCCGCTTTGGCGACCAGTTTAAGACGCTCAACAATTTTGGCGGTGGCGATCGTGCGAAACTCAAATTGTTGGCAACGCGACAAAATGGTTTGCGGAACTTTGTGGTGTTCTGTCGTCGCCATAATGAACACGACGCGAGGTGGTGGTTCCTCCAGGGTTTTCAGCAAAGCGTTGAACGCCGGAGTTGTCAGCATGTGGACTTCGTCAATGATAAATACCTTGTATCGATCGCGAGCAGGAGCGATGCCGACAGTGCCGATGATTGCTTCGCGAACGTTATCGACGCCTGTATTCGACGCCGCATCGATCTCCTGAACGTCGATCGATCTGCCTTCGGAAATTTCACGGCAAGAGGGGCATTGTGTTGGATCATCAGTCCGGCAGGGAGTGATCGTGGGTTCCTTGGACTTATGACAATTGAGCGCCTTAGCAAGCAGGCGTGCAGTCGTAGTTTTGCCGACTCCGCGCGCACCAGAGAACAGATAAGCGTGATGTAAACGCTGGTGCTCGATAGCGTTTCGCAGCGTTCGGGTGATCGGTTCCTGTCCTGTTACTTCGTCAAATGTTTGCGGGCGCCACTTTCGAGCGATAACTTGATAAGCCATTAAGAGTCTTAGTTGCCTTGATTATTATTTCGAATTAACTGGGGTGCGGGAAACTTTTGCAGGAGTTTCCACGCGATGATGAAGCTGCCGTCCGTGTCTCTTCGTACGAGTCGCAACGCGACCAACACGTCCGACTGATCATAACTAATTGAGCGTAGCACATACGTCGTTCCAGCATCAGCCGCGATGTATTCCTTTAACAGGACTCCTTCGATTGTTGTGCCAGTACCAAAACGTCTTTGTTCCGCTCGTACCTCGGATTCAATGGTCGGCGGCTTGTAACGTCCGACGATGGCGACAACGGGATGGTCTAGCGAAACTTCGTTAAGAGGAAGAGCGCCTAACCTCGCCAGCATTCCATAGTCACACCCTGCAAAACCGACAGATAACTTTCCCTGTTGTAGTTCTATGTCCGACCCGTAACCATATTCATGTGTGAGCCTTGTGAAGGAGTAGTAAGCGCCGCCCCCTCTCAAGGTTAGAGATTTGTTGCTCTCGTTATCGAAGACCTCGCGTGGCAGAAGTCGAATCAGACCCGTATCAGGTTGGGCAAGCAGCTCGGCAAAATTTGTTCGATCCTGTTCGGTAGGCGAAAGAAATTGTTTTTCGAGCGTGCTCAATTCAGTTCGTTTGGCAGCGATCTCCGACAGAATTTCTTGTCGAGATTTTGTTTGAGCTAAACAGATTGAAGTCGTTAACAGGGCGAGGAGAGACGCAAGCAAAACTACGAAAAAGCGTTTCATGCATTTACTCCTTTCGAGGATTGGTTGTTGAGACTCTATCAGACGACTGAACCAGGTGCCAATGAGGATAGTGTTTTAGTTTTTGGTCGATTCTTTAAAGATTTGGCCAGACCCCGGACTGTCCCGCAACACACGCTGCCGTTGCTACCGTTGCTCCGTTCCCGGCCTGGCGGGGTTCACAAGGCTTGCGTTGTGCGGAGCCCGGGATCTGATAAGTCGTTCAAAGAAAATTAGAACCAAAAAGCTTAGATTGCTGTCTTCCGGTGTGCGAACATTCGCAACAACCCATTTATTGCCAGGTGCAGGATCACGTAAGCAATGATTGCAACCACGATAGGCAACAGCAACGTGTAACCTTGATCCGTGCTTGGGCTCGCAACAATCCCTTTGAATGGCGCATAAAACGGGTTCGTAATCGCCACTACAAACTGAACAAACCCGGCGCTACTCCGAGCGGCCATCAACGCGAGCAAGAATCGCATTCCAAGTAACGCATAGATTAGGTAGAAAATGTAATCTACTACTTGCGAGATTCGCGCCAGCCCGCGTGAACGCTGTACTTCGCGTTCGGTGTCAATTACCTCGTCAACCGCCTTCTCGCGGAAATCTCCGGCCACTTGATCGATGCGTCGCGATTGATCTGGAACAGTTGTACGAGCAGCTCGGTCACTAATGTCGGCCTGTACTTCGCCTTCGACCTGCGATTTGACAGCCTCGTGTTGAGCTGCGCGTCTGGCCTCTTCCACAGCGAGTTTATCGTCGTTCATCGGCCCTCCCCACATTTACAAAGAACATGCTTAGGCTCGTGGGGGCCGGGGATAAAAGCTGGCGGAGAGGGTGGGATTCGAACCCACGGAACGGTTTCCCGTTCACAGCATTTCCAGTGCTGCCAGTTCAACCACTCCTGCACCTCTCCGAGCATTTTTGATTGCCGATTGTTGATTGACGATTGTGCCAGTTGCTAGTCTTTTGCAATCGGCAATCGGCAATCGAAAATCGACAATGTCCTGGCGGAGAGGGTGGGATTCGAACCCACGGTGGGCGTTAACCCACTCCGGTTTTCGAGACCGGTGCACTAATCCACTATGCGACCTCTCCGCGTCTGGAAAAACTCCTGCATCAGCGCACGACACTCAGCTTCCAGCACGCCTGCGCTGACTTCA
>DATIBX010000272.1:0-3496 GCA_035457105.1 Pyrinomonadaceae bacterium | reverse complement strand
GTTCTACTTAGAGGAGAGTCAGGCACAGGCAAAGAGATGGTTGCGCACGCGATCCACTACAACTCTCTCAGGACAAACAAGCCCTTTGTAAAAGTTAGTTGCGCTGCCCTTCCCGAGACCCTGATTGAGTCAGAGTTATTTGGATATGAAAAAGGCGCTTTTACCGGAGCCCAGGCTCGAAAAAAGGGACGCTTTGAGTTGGCGGACGGGGGCACTCTGTTCCTTGACGAAATCGGGGATCTTAATCTTACGACGCAGGTGAAGTTGTTACGAGTATTACAGGAGCGTGAGTTCGAACGTCTGGGAGGCACTGAAACAATCAGAGTAAATGTTCGTCTGATTGTGGCTACAAATAAAGAGCTCGAGGCGGCGATCTCTGAAAATCAGTTCCGTGAAGACTTGTACTACCGATTGAACGTCTTCACGATCTTTATGCCACCTTTGAGGGAGCGCAAACCCGATATTCTGCTATTAGCGGAACACTTCGTAGAAAAGTTTGAACACGAGCACCATAAACATATCAAGCGCATTTCGACGCCCGCGATCGATATGTTGACCAGTTACCACTGGCCCGGAAATGTGCGGGAATTAGAAAACGTGATCGAGCGCGCGGTTTTGGTCTGCGACTCAAATGTGATCCACGGACATCATCTGCCGCCCTCACTACAAACAGCTGAAGGGTCCGACACTGTTACTCGGCTGTCATTATCATCAGCAATGGAGGCCTACGAACGAGATTTAATTCAAGATGCCCTGAAAACTTCCCGAGGCAATCGCGCAAAAGCAGCGAAGCTGCTCGACACCACTGAGCGAATCATTGGTTACAAGGTCAAAAAGTACGGTATCAGTTGTGATCGATACCGAAGTTAGCCTTTTAATTTTCGTATTGGCGTCGCCGCGTAACATGACGGTAAGGCAACTCTGGGAAGCTTAGTTTCAAATTTAGAAAAATGAGAGGTCGATGATTTGCTTTCGCAAGATTGCGAATTGTTGGATTTAAGGAGGACAAGGTGTTACCGAAAGAGGAAGCGGAGGAACCAATTAGAAGCGTAAATAAACTCTCAAAGAAGCGAATTCGGAAACAGAAAACTGCCTCCACGGTCTCGAGCGTATCTGCCATGCCGGCCCAAACAACGCGGGAGTTATTGCGTATTGTCCGTGCTTCCCAGCCTATTCCCCGAGTTGCAGTAGCCAGACGACTGGGCGTTCATCGTCGAAGAATTACTGTTTTGGTAAAACCGCTACTCGATTCAGGCGTTCTGCGTGAAGGTTCACCAGATCGAACAATCTCTCGAGGCGCTGGCCGACCACCAATCGGACTCCTCTTTCGAACTGAGAATGAGTTTCTGATTGGCGTAAACATCGGCGATAGCGAAATTCGACTTGGTGCGGCAACCGTGGATGGCCGCTTGCTTTCGGAAGAGAAGTTCCCCACCCCGCGCGAACCGGAAACAGCCTTAGATCAAATCAGGATTGCAATTACGGCCCAACAAAAGGCAATGCCCGAGCGCCAACTGGCAGTGATCGGCATTAGCGTTCCAGGGCCGACGGACGTTGAGCATGGACTGCTGCTCTACAGTCCGCGGTTAGATTGGCGCGACCTGCCAATTGCTCGCACGCTGGGCATCAACGTTCCGGTGATTGTTGAGAATAACGCGACCGCAGCGGCTGTCTATGAGTCGCAGCGACGGCGTGGTCGAAGTACAACCGGTGACTTTGTTCTGGTTCGAGCGGGAACCGGAATTGGCGTGGGCCTGGTTATCGGAGGCGAAGTTTTTCGCGGGACAACTCCCGCAGATATAGCCGGCGAGTTTGGTCATATGACGATCGTTGCCGGAGGAAAATCGTGTCCTTGTGGGAACTATGGCTGCTGGGAGCGTTACGCCTCAGCGGCGAGCGCGGTTGAACTCTACACTGGCGATACACATCGAGCGCGTTTGCGATCCAGTTTGCGCTTCACTGATCTGGTGGCCCGTGCTCGAGCCGGCGAACGCCGAGCGGTCGTTACGTTGGAACGGGTTGGTACTCATCTCGGAATTGGAATCGCAAACGTAATCTGTGGGCTAGGAGTACCCAACATCGTCCTAAGTGGAGAGCTGGTCCATGGTTGGCAATTTATCGAGACTGCGGCCCGGTCGGCTATCGCGATGTCACTTTGCGGTCGTTTATCACAATGGACGTTGGAAGCGGGCGAGACGCACGGCGCCGAACTAGGCGGCGCACTTGAGGTAGCGATCGAACACTACTTGTTAACTATCGTTGGCAACAATGACGTTGCGGCCTGATCTATTACTGAGGTTCGCTGGCTGCGTGCTTTCGGAGTACCTTTAAGAACGCTGCGGCAGCCGGAGAAAAACTGGCCGATCGACGATGCGTAGCCCAAAGTGTGCGATTGTGAGTTAGACCGCGAACCGGAACGGTTACCAATACTCCTCGATCTAATTCTTCCCGCACGCACATGCGAGGCACAAAGGCGAGACCCACGTGCTTCTGGACAAAGCGTTTGATTGTTTCGATCGTCGCCAGTTCCAAAGCAATGTTCAGGGGAGTATGTTGTCGCGCAAATGCTTCGATCACCTTCATGCGCGAGCCTGACTTGACGTTGTGCGCCACGAACGATTCCTTACCCAGGTCCTTAATCTTCACCGACGAGCGACTGGCAAGATGATGCTTTGGACTCATTATCAGGATTAGTTCGTCGTTTAAAACAGGAAACGCTTCAAGGTCACGATCAGATGGTTCGGAAGCCATCAAGGCGAAATCGACATTTCTATCCAGCACCTCTCGAGGCAGTCGATTAGAGACGTGCCGGTAGATCTCCACTTTTACTTCCGGGTGCTGGTCACGAAAAGACAGGATTAGATCGGGCAATAGATAGAGTGAAGTACTTTCGTTAGCACCAACCCTGACCCGACCTCGTTTCAGGCTCTGTAATTCAATAATTGCCTGTCCAACCTCATCTCTTAAGGCGAGAATTCTTTGCGCGTAGTCGTAGACCACTTGACCGGCATCGGTGAGGACGGGTGTTTTCTGCGTCCGATCCAACAGCGGAAGACCGATTTCCTCTTCCAGCCGGCGGATGGCAATACTTACTGCGGGTTGCGTGCGAAAGACGCGATCAGCTGCTTTTGAAAAGCTTTTTTCCTCAACAACCTTAGAAAAGTATTCGAGTTGTGCCATTTCCATAAGCGTTTTCCCTTCATCCATTCGGGCCAAGTGGGATGAATGACATTTATTATTAACTTAAAAGAATAAATTTTACAAACCTATTTTTAGCAGCTAGAGTCTTTGCAAGCTCGAGCCTGTTTCGTGCGCTTGAGACGGTTAGTACGCGGCAATCTAAGCCATAGCTCGGCGATTGCGACATGAGGAAACTCGATAGTGTCGGGCCATCAGCTTACTCGCTGATGGCCCGATTTGACTCGTCAGGGGCCGTAAAATGATTGCTGAAAAAAACATAACAGCACCACAGCAGACTTCCCCAATGACTGCTGAA
>DATIBX010000271.1:0-7545 GCA_035457105.1 Pyrinomonadaceae bacterium | reverse complement strand
TTTCTTTGCCGTGAGGTTCGATGAGTGTCATCGCCACATTGTTCTGGTGTGCTTCCGCAGTAGCGATTACGTGCTGACAAAACGTTTTCGGTAGCGACGTTCTTTCCACGGTCTTTCCTACCAACAAGAGTCCATCTGAATGCTATCGGCAAGTCCATGCCATCACTTGATTGCTACACGATACAAATACGGCCTTCCCACTGTGAAGTCACAGTGCGGAATTCCACAGCAAAGGCAAGTTCATTCGCTTCAGATGCCGCACGGGGCACGCATACACCTCTGAGACGTTGCTGAGTAAGCAAAACCAGGCACTGGAAAACATTCTACGCGACGTCTTACGTTGTGCAGTTGAGCAATCAACTATGGCAATGGATCTTATCGAACACGTGCGTTGAACTAACGATCAAGAAACGATTGGCCCATGGGACGCCGAGCTACGGAAAGCAGGGCGGCGTATGCACCTTATTCAACAGGTATTGAACCATGAATGAAAGCAGGCGGTTATGCCGGTTGGAGCAGGAATAATCAATGCTTGCACTTAACTGCATTCGTTACCTGAATAGCGTCGCGGTTAGCCGGTTCCAGGATCAGAACCTTGGCCATTCGAATTACCCTTTCTGCTACGCCAGAGACTGATCGTTACTAGTTTCAATCAACAGTACCGCACCGGACCACTTCGACCGAACATTTTGCATGAGAGACAACTGCCTGTGAAACGGAACCTAGAAGTAAGCGTTTCCACACGCCGTATCCGTGCGAACCCAACACGATTAGGTTGGCGCCCCAGCTTTCGGCCTCATCCACAATCACTGGGCGCGGTGAGCCAGGCACCAGTATGGCATCGACCGACACCGTCTTATTCGATTTCAGCTTTTGTATTGCGCGGTCGACGATGTTCTGGCCCTGCTTGCTGCGCGCCGCCTGCAAATCGTCATAGTAACTAGACGGTAAGGCCCAGGCGTGGGGCGTAGGCGGCATCGGGGGCTCCAACGCAGTAAGTACCTTCACCGAAGTTCCTTCCGGCCAGGGCCGGCGCGCTACTTCCTCAACCGCGGCATCGCTGCAAGGCGAACCATCAATTGCTAAAAGTATTTTCATGAGATCGTTCTCCTCTTACGCGAATTCTCACGTTGCCTTCAGGTGCACGACCTGTACCGCTTGCGAGATCGCGTTTTACTCAGGATTTATTTGAGAAACGAGATGGAATAGCGAGTGAAGTTGCGGGGGATTTCACAGTATGAGGCGAAATTTCTCGCAAGCCGTGTGGGCCATTGTGATTGCACTGGCTGGTACCAGGACTGAGGAGACGCTATTTCAGGCGAAAGCTTTTCGCGATGAGGTCCATTTGATCGGGCACAGCTTGCAGTTTGTCGCGGGCGACTGTGAAGCGCAAAGAATAAAACGTGCGCTGGTCGACCTGAAGGTAATATATTCGACCGTACATCGTTCTACCGGCAGCAACGTATTCGTAAGAGAAGACGGCGCCGCTGAGCCGTCCCTCAAATCCGACTCCTTTACACTCACTGCAAATTACGTATCCCGGTAAACGCTGCAACTCCCATTTTTCCTGATCACTAAATAAGTTGGTAGTAGTGGTAGGTTGATCGACGAATATCTTCCTTACACGTAAGAAACCATTCAGGGGATCATTTCCATTGATAAATTCGAGATGATCATGAATATCAAACCGCGAAATATCCTGCCAAGCGGGCGAAGGAAGTTCCAGAACGTATTCGATACTGTCCCTGGTAAATTGCCGTGTCTGGCCAGCAACCACCACGAAACTGGTTACTAACAAAACCACCATGCATATTGTCTTTTTCACTCTCACTGGTCCACCTCACTGACTTGCTAGACCGGTGCTCAACCGCTTCGACAGAACCGAAGTTGGGCGACTCGCCGGGAATCCGCCGACTCGCGACGCTTGCAAGTGCGGCTGCAAGTCATTGCTGACAATTGCGTCACCAAATCGGTGCGCCCCTTAGAGTCGCCCAATCGACGAGCCGGGACGACAGTTGCACCAGCTCGTCTTTCATCCTTTTCCTTCATTACACGAGTGCAAATTTCGCATTCGCTAGAAGTAAGGATCTATCCGAAGATGATCTTTCAACTGTGTCACCCCCGGTGCATGGGCAATCGAGCCAATCACGGCGCGCTTTTCCTGCCAGGAGTGAACTCGTCCCCATAAATCGACTGCCCCATCATGAACCTCAATCCGTAAACGCTCAGCCTCGCGATCGGCGCGGCGCTCAAGCGCAAATTCAATTTCTTCACGCAACTGCTTCTCGTTAACTGTCTGTTTGCGAATCGTAATATTGTTGGTTACATCAACTACTCCCGCGAGTCGCCTGATCGCACGCTCTGCGTCCGTGCGCTCGCGCCTGTAGTCGACTTGTCCTTCGAGCGTTACCCAACCGTTCGACACTGTTGATTGAATCAGCTCATTCGGCACCAATGCGTCCCACTCGAGAGCGTTTCGGACAGCACCGGCGATCTCAGAATCCGTGCGCACAAACCGATCGATGGGTCTGACCTCAATGTCATTCGCTACGTCAAGCACGCCTGCGACACGATGCGCGGCCTCCTGAGCTGCGATCTTTTGGACATAACTCGGCACAATACCGACTAAAGCTACTATTCCATCAGCGACTTCAACGTTGATGCTCGCCCAGGAAACGCGCGAATCCCATTTCAATTCGCGCAGTATCCGTTGTTTCAGATCCCTATCACTTCGTCGTTCCAACATAACGAACCTCCTATGACCTCACTAACGACGACTAGAATCCACGTTTTAAGTCCTCACAGGGCCACACTAAGAGTGCTGAGTGCCCGCAGCACCGCCCGCCTTTTGCACACCTGTACATCACAGGAGCAACGAACATGCCGCACAAACCACGCGAAAATCTCGCGGAGAGTCCAAACTTGATGGGGAAAGTTCCGCAAGAGGTGCGTGGAAAATAGCGATCGGTGTTGTAGAGGTACGAAGTTCGCGTTCCGACGTCAACGACAGGGGCACTCCGTAAGCAACTAAACTTTCCGTTTTGACTGAGGAAAACTTCGCATTGACAACAGCCGTTTTCCGCACCTTGTCGGCCCCCGTTCTCGAATTCGCTGTATTTTGACGGGCACAAACTTTGCCGTTCAAATGCAAGGGGGGCCAAGATGATTAGAGTCGATCGCATTCTTTGTCCGACGGACCTGTCAACCGAATCCGATGAGGCGTTGCGCTACGGTGTGGCGCTGGCGCGCGCCTACAAAGCAGAGCTCATCCTGCTTCACTGCAGCGAAAGCGATTATCTTCCTAAAGAACACGATGGTGAGAAGATGAAGTCTCACATGAACCGGTTGTTCGTAGAATCGCTCGTGCCTCACCTCGGCCTTGCCACTATGAACGAGCTTAATTGGGAAGGTCTTGTCCGCCATAACGTGTCCCACATTGGCAACGCAATCGTTCAAGAGGCGATTGCCCAAAAGGTAGATTTGATTGTTATGCGGTCACGTCGAAGGCCTCGCGCCGCCGTCCTCCTGGGTTCAACTGCTGAGACTGTTTGCCGTAATGCGCCTTGTCCGGTGCTTGTGACTCATCCGCGTGAACGCGAGTGGGTAAGCATGTCGAGCGGTGAAATTGATCTTAATCGCGTTCTCATTGCCCATGACTTCTCTCGTGATTCAGAGACTGCGCTGAATTTTGGCATCTCGCTGGCCCAGGAATACCAGGCGCAAGTGCATTTGATGCATGTGCTTGACATCGCGGGACAGGAAGCACCTGAGCTTGCGTGGTCATCTGCAACAACCGGGAGTGCCTATACATTCACTGCTCGGAAACTGCAGGACGCGCTACCGAAGGAGGTTTGTCTGTGGTGCGAATTCGTCAACGTGGTGCGCTGCGGCAAAGTTCATGAAGAGGTATTGACTTACGCCAAACAGCAAGAAATCGATCTTATTTGCATGGGTGCCAGTGGCAGCGACTGGACCGTCGGCAAGTTGCTTGGCTCAAACGTCGATCGTGTTCTGCGCCAGGCGCCATGTCCGGTTTTGGTAGGGGGTCAAAGAAAGTTTCATTACCCGAATTCACAAAATTAAGGGGAGGGATCACGTCAACACTTCGCTCTCATGAACCCACAAGACTCTTACCTGCGCGCCGAAGCGCGTTTCAGCGGTGAATAACGCGGGGTCCAGATCTTATTCATGACTGCGACTTCTAAAGAATCGAGACTTAGCGACGTCAAACCTGCTCGAATTGCTTCCGCTCCCACCGCTACCGCAACGTGATAAGAAACCTCTCGCACCTTCTCCAGAGGTGGAAACAATGGGCCAGCAGGGTCATTCAACGCAGGAGAGAACTCACTCAATACACGCGCTGCTGCGGAAAACATTGCCTCTGTGACTCTTCGCGCACGTGACGCGATTACACCCAACCCAAGGCCCGGAAATATGAATGCGTTGTTGCACTGCCCTACGTGAATCAGCCGTCCTTCGTAACTTACCGGCGGAAAGGGACTGCCTGTTGCGATCAATGCACGTCCGTCGGTCCATTGGAGAAGCTCTGATGGTGTTGCTTCACTCTTAGAGTTTGGATTTGAAAGCGGAAAGATCACCGGATGTCTGACGTGCCTGGCCATCTCACGAACGATCTCTTCACTGAAAGCCCCATGCTGACCAGATGTGCCGATCAAAATCGTAGGATGAACGTTCTTTACTACCTCCAGGAACCCATAGTCGTTGAGACCTGCGATTCGCCGTGCGTACCTCTGTTTTGAGGCTTCCAAATTACTGCGTCCCTCGTGGACCAGGCCCTTGCTGTCGACCAGCCACAATTGCTGTTTCGCCTCGCGCTCGGTGTAGCCGGCGTGAACCATTGCCGCGACGATCTGATCACAGATGCCAATTGCTGATGAGCCCGCTCCCAGAATCAGAATTCGTTGTTCGTGGAGCTCTGAGTGCAAGATTCTCATGGCCGCTAAAAGTCCTGCGACTGTTACGGCGCCGGTACCCTGAATATCGTCATTGAAACTACATAGACGATCGCGGTAGCGCTCGAGTAATCGCGCGGCGTTCTGTTTTGAAAAGTCTTCCCATTGCAGTAGCACTCGAGGAAACTTCTGCCTTACTGCCTCGACAAACGCATCGATGAAGTCGTCGTACTCCTGCCCTCGCACGCGCCGGTGACGCCAACCCAGGTAGAGCGGATCCTCCAGTAGTTCCGCGTTGTCCGTTCCGACATCGAGCATGATCGGCAGTGTCACCGCTGGATGAATTCCTGCGCAGAGGGTGTAAAGCGACAGTTTGCCGATCGGGATGCCCATGCCTCCTACGCCCAGGTCCCCCAATCCAAGAATCCGTTCGCCGTCAGTTACGACGATCACTTCAGGCTTGTCACAAGGAGCATTGTCGAGTATCGCCGGAATATCATCTCGGTGAGGATACGCGATGTATAAACCGCGTGGCCTGCGAAATACATGGCTATACTGCCTGCATCCTTCGCCAACTGTCGGCGTATAGATGACGGGCATCATCTCGCTGATGTGTTCCTGTAAGAGACTGTAAAAGAGAGTTTCATTACGATCCTGCAAAGCCGTCAGAAACACATAACGCTCGATATCGCTTTCTTTACGCCGATAGTTTTCGTAGGTGCGCGCGAGTTGCTCGCTGACGGTGGAATAGTGCGGCGGCAGCAACCCCAAAAGCCCGAAGTCACGTCGTTCGCATTCGGAGAACGCACTGCCCTTGTTTAGTAACGGATTGTCAAGCAGAAGCTGTCCAGTGAGACTGGTCTCGATTACAGCTTCCCTTTGAGCAACTTCCATCTTCAGAGCCTTTCGGAGTCTTATTTGACGGTGCCGATAGTGACGGTGACAACGGGCACGTCAGAACCGCTCTTGTTGTACGATACCCAGAAGCCCGCTGAGTTATAGAACACGATTTTGAACAAGGATCCGTCAGGTCTTTGCAGTAGCTCCTCGCCGACTACGGCTTTGTAATCAGGCGCGCCAACCCCACCGGTGTAATCGGTAGAGATAGTCACGACCTTTTGGCCGGCATCGTAAACAATTTGCGCCGTTTCTTTCGCTGAAACGACATAGAAATCCTGATCGTCGCTCTTCATTGCCGGCTCGCCCAGCCTGGTTCTCACTTCGATGCTGGTCATGCCGAGGCGCACGCCGCGATATTCTCTGTAAAGCTGTTGCTGGTTTTGTGTAGATGCCGCGCCAGGTCTGACTTCCTGAATTCTGCTTTGACCCTTGCCAATAAGAACTGCGAATAGCAGCAACACAAGTGCACCGAGCAGAAGAGAAACTAATTCGATAATGTCAATCTTGGATTGATGAGTGCTGTTTTTCATTTCAATCACTTCCTCCGAGGACTTGCGTGATTATTTCCGTGTTGGTCCAGATCGAAGATCACAGTGAAGTTAGCGCAATGTACATGCCGTGCATTGCCAGCGGATTGTGGAGGAAAACGAGGCTTTTGCCGGCCCTTTTTGGGGAAAGTTCACCAGTCGAAGCGAGAAAGCCCGCAGTCGACTAGCCTATTCCGGTACTGGTAAGAATTTGACCTAATTGAATTGGCTGGTGCTTGAATTCCTATCTCCGCGCTTCCACCACGCATAGGGTAAAAACACTGGACGACCTACCGTGCATTCTATGTTGCCTGGGAAAAGAGTCTGGGACCGACTAAAGGAATCTCTGCGCGTCGCAAGTATAGAATTACCAGACTGCCCAAAAAGATTGTTATTGCCAGGCCGAACAGTTCACCATGATCATCGACCGCCGGTATCGTAAGGCCCAGCCTCGTGAGATGAGCGAAGATCGCTCCGCAGATGGTTCCAAACACCAGTATCGCGCCTAACGCGGCGGTACGCGGTATCAGTAAAAATATGGACGCGACCAATTCGACAAGACCCGAGCCAATGCGCCCCCAGGGCTCGGCTCCGAGCGTAGTAAAGATATAAACAGATTCTTTCGCGCCAGTGAACTTGAAGAACAAAGTTTGTAAGAGGATCACCGCAACAATAATTCGGACTGTCCAATCAAATATCTTCAAAACCTTCGACTGTGGCATAACAGAAAGCTCCTCATTCATAGTTCCTGTGGCACTTCAGACGCGTACTCAGAATCCAGCTCTACGAGTGGAGGCTTTTCACTTAACGGTTCAACGCGCCGCCACCATTTTTGAACCACAAGGCTGGCGAGCGTCCTCAAAGTGACTGGCCTTATTCCCTGTTTGCGATTTTGCGCACCGATCTCAAAGGCAATGCGCCATTGCTGAAAGAGAACTCGATACGCAGTAACGAGACTATTTCGGGCATCGTAGATATGAGTGGCCTCGGAAGTGACTCCGTTCAGTTCAACCACCTTGAAGTTTTTGCCTTGTTTGAAATCGGCGAGTGAGGGTGTCCGAATATCAAAGCGACCGAAATAGAAGCCATCGAAACCGCGGGCCACGCGATCGATAGCGGCCTCTAGCGCCTCGGTCTTAATCTCGGCGCCGTCAAGAAAAATACACCCGCGACAATGTGTGCCGATTTCAATTAACTGCACTGGT
>DATIBX010000270.1:0-6574 GCA_035457105.1 Pyrinomonadaceae bacterium | reverse complement strand
GCAACACGCATCGTACGACCCCGAGTATGCAAATAGGTTCTGGCGTGTCTTGAGCTCGGCCCAGAAAGTGATGCAGGAGTTTCGTTCCCGATTTATCGGAAAGTCCAGCCCGGTTCATTTCTTCTGGGGAAGTTTTGATCTCGCCGTGACGCGCTTCTCAGGACGACCAGCTCCGCAGCGACCCGATGCAGACGCAATCACTCGAGAAGCATATTCGCATGAGGTAATCAGTCACGGGTGGTGGCCGGGACAAGGTGGCTTAGGTAAGCCAGCTTTCTACTCGTACACGGCGCCGGCGCCCGAAGGATTGAGTGGCGCGAAGTTGAGACCTGACTCTGCGTTTTACAGCAAAGAACTTTCAGAGTATTTACTGCTGTACGATGACGTGCGAAACGCTGCCGAGCCCGAGAAGGACCTGATGGAATTTTTGCAGAGTACCTATGAGGCAGGCGCTACGCTGGCCAATTGGGATCGCGCCAGTTTAGAACGATAATCTTTAAGTAGTGGTGAGCCGTCCGTTGTTATTAACCAGAAACAACGGACGACAGTGACTATCTCGCCTTAAGCGGTCGCCAAAGCGTACTGATTCTTCTGCCGCTCGCCGTCTGTAAAATGCTCATGACCCCCATGTAGGCGAATCCAAAGAAGAACAGGAAGAGAAACGGGATCGTACCCCACATGTGTAAGCGAATCGCGTACGCAATAGCCATCAGAAAGTAGAACGCAAAACCCAGTTCCAAAAGGGGCAATAACCCTCGCTTACGCTTATATTTTTTCCGCTTCCAGGTTTCATCAGCCGTATCTTCAACTTGATACTTTGGTGTTCGCACAAATTCGGTCTTCACGCCTAGTAACGCTTCGAGAACCGCGCGCGCGTTTGAAAAGGCGAGCCCGATACCCAAAGCCATTACGAGGGGCAGATGTAACAATCGGGGTGTTCGCTTTTTGTCGAGATACCAAACAGCAGTGCCATAAAAGAGCACGACGGAAATGGACGAGAAAAACAGCAATGGCAGGTCGAGGACCATCAAGTGATAGAACGGTTGATTGTAACGAACCAGTAACAACGGAAACTGCAAGAAACTGGCGATGATCATCAAGGGGTAACTGATATTGCCAGTCAGACGGAAGAACATCTCCAGCTTCACGCGCAAGGGCAGCGGCGCTAACCATATCCGTGGATACAGTTTTAATCCCACCTGCATCACCCCCTTGGCCCAACGACGCTGCTGAGCTTTGAAAGCATTTATCTCGACTGGAATTTCCGCAGGTGATTCCTCATCGAGTAAGTAGACAAATTTCCAACCCATCAACTGCGCACGAAAGCTTAGATCCGTATCTTCGGTCAGCGTGTCATGTTGCCAACCGCCGCTCATTTCAATCGCCTTACGACGCCAGATTCCAGCGGTACCGTTGAAATTGAAAAAGCCTCCCGTGCGATTTCGAGTTGTTTGCTCTACGACAAAATGGCCATCAAGCATGATTGTCTGCAGTCTGGTGAGAAGATTGTAGTTGCCATTGATATGGGCCCACCGCATCTGCGCGCAACCTACCAGTGGATCCGTAAAAAAGTCTACGAGCTTGCGTAGACAGTCAGGCTTGGGCACAAAATCAGCATCAAAAATGGCGAGTAGTTCGCCCTTGGCTGACTTGTTTCCATTTTCCAACGCTCCGGCCTTGAAACCTGTTCGATCAGAGCGATGGATGTAGTGAATATCAAATCCCTGCTCTGCATATCGAGCTACGACGGCTTCAGCGACTTTAACCGTTTCGTCCGTTGAGTCGTCTAAAACCTGTATCTCCAATTTCTCGCGCGGATAGTCGATCGCGGTAACAGCGTTGAGTAATCGTTCCACCACATAGAGTTCGTTGAACAACGGCAACTGAACGGTTATAAGCGGCAGTTCTTCCGGACTAAATCGTCCTGCTGGCTCGGGCACGAATTTTCGATAACGCCAAAAGTCAATGACCTGTTTGATTCGGTAGGCGCCGTAAACCGCGAGAGTTCCAAGGATTGCAAAATAGGCGATAAGAATAATCCAATCGAATGTATCCAACTTATAAAGCGGACTGATATTCCCCCAGGTCTTATAAACCAGGTCGTGAAAATACTTCTCGAAAAGTGCTTGTGGGGGTGGTCCCCAGGGAGTCGGCCAAGGAGTTGGTGCTGGATTTGTCGAACTTTGAAAAATCATCATTTGCAGTATCGCTTAGCAACCTTACGGTTAAAACGCCGTTCAGCTTAATGCCGGACGGCGCGGTTAGAAGTTGGCTTAGATGCGGTTTCAGAGAGTTGTGGACCGCATTTTTTGCGACGCGATTCTACCTGATCTGCTGCCTGATTCATAAGCCAATTGGCGCTCTCTCGGGGCGCGCTGGATTGGGACTCAGATTCTTCTGGACGGAGCACTGTAATCGCTGGGTGCCGCCGCGATGCGGTCACCTGAAAGTACCGTAAACTCCTGTCGTGTCGGCAATTTAGGACGGTTTAAATGGGCACTCAATTCAAGAATGCCGGGCATAATGTAGAAGACAGTGACTGCTCCAAATAAAAATCCGGTCACAAATCTTGAGGTATGCGTATTTTCCCAGATGCCCAGAAAGGTAAGTCCAAAATCAACTATCAAAGGCGCAGTGGCCATGAGCAACCAACGGCGATGGGGGAGACTGGTCTCGCGAAGTGATCGAACGAGCGGGTAAACCAGTAGCAACAACAAGAAGCCCAGATAAATTCCAGCGCACCGAGCACAGACCGCTAACGGATGGCCCGCAATAAAGTATGATCGGTCGGGCAATTGGTGGCAGAGAAAATGGAATAGCTGGTAGGTGATGCCAGCAACCTGAGGGTGATTACTCGCCGCCGCGATTGGAGCGATTGGAATAATGGAAACAAATATAAGCGTGGCGGTACTGAGTAGAGTCCACGCAACGACAGCCGTTGTTTTCCTGTCAAGCTGTGGACGATACTCCATACCTGCGACTTCGATCCTACTTCCCACCAACCCTAGAATCTGATTACCGTGTCCGGTCCGCCCTCGATATGCAATGTATCGACAAAACGAATGTGTCGGGACTCGGTCGTCATTACTACTGAGTGAGTACGTTTTCCAGAACCAAAAAATCTTACGCCTTTCAGAAGTGCTCCATCGGTCACGCCTGTCGCTGCAAAAATTATCTTTTTGCCTGGCGCCAAGTCGTCGGTGTCGTAGATCTTGTCCGGATCCCGAATGCCCATCGACGCCAGTCTATCCAGAACGTCCTCTCGAGCCGGCACTTTGGCTTTGTCGACACCCAACCGGTCCGGATCAAAAACCAGACGCGCCTGAATCTCACCATTCAAACACTTCATAGCCGCAGCTGTTATAACGCCTTCCGGAGCCCCACCTATTCCCATCAACGCGTGAATGTTAGTACCGGCCACAGCCGCTGAGATTCCCGCTGAAAGGTCACCATCTGAGATCAGACGGATACGTGCGCCAGCCTCTCGCACATCGTTGATCAACTTTTTATGCCGTGTGCGATCAAGCACAATGACAGTGAGATCCTCAATATCGCGGCCAAGCCGGCGAGCGATATTTTTTAGATTGTCCTTAACGGGAGCATCTATATCGACTACACCCCGTGACGATGGTCCAACCACAATCTTGTCCATATAAATGTCAGGAGCATTTAACAGTCCGCCTCGTTCAGCTGCCGCGAGTACGGCGATAGCGTTGTTCGCTCCTAACGCACAAAGGTTTGTCCCTTCCAGTGGGTCCACCGCTATATCAACCTCTGGACACGAAGGCCCAGACTCATCCCGGAGCAGAAATCCACCACCAACTTCTTCTCCAATGTAGAGCATTGGCGCCTCATCCCGCTCACCTTCACCAATTACAACACGACCGCACATTGGCACCGTATCCATTACTTCACGCATCGCTTCTACAGCTACGTGGTCGGAGTACTTGCGATCGCCCTGGCCCATGGTTCGGGCAGCTGCAATAGCTGCTGCCTCGCAAACGCGTAAGAAATCGAGAGACAACTCGCGCTCTGTCCTCAGCTCGTGACCCATGCTTTAAGAATCTCCTGTCTGTTGGTGTATTGGCTACTTCAGCACCGGGGGCGGCTTCAGGCCTCAATTTCGAGAAGTGCAGGCCAATACTAACAGACCGAACTACAATTTTGTAGGCTCGGATCGGGGACTGCTCAGAAGCCATACCGCCCAGTTGAGACAGGAACAAAATTCCTGAGTCCTATAGCCGCCCGAAGCACTCCCTTAACTTGACTTGCCCTGCCGCGGCGAGTAAACAGGTAGCCCGTTAAGGAGTTCCCCCTAATCGAACTTTATTTCAGGGAGGTTCAATGTCCACACCTATGTCAACACCTTCAAGTTCTAGTCAGATCAATGAAGACAAAATGCATGAGTTTCTAGGTAAGGTTGTGAGCGATTTTGGCGCATCACTGAGCACCGCACTCTCCTACATCGGTCAAAAACTCGGCCTTTACAAAGCCCTCGCCAACAATGGTCCTATGACAACGGCCGAACTCGCCCAAAAAACCAATACCAACGAACGCTATGTTCGCGAATGGCTTATCAACCAGGCCGCTGGAGGATACGTCGAATACGAACCGGCAACTGGAAAATACAGTCTATCTCCCGAGCAAACGGTTGCTCTTACGGAGGAAACAAGCCCCTTTTACGTGGGCGGTGGATTCTTTGTAACAAAGGCTATGATCCAGGCTGTTGAAAGAATCGAGGACCACTTCAAAAATGGTGGTGGGATGCTCTGGGGAGAACACCATCCCGATTTGTTTATCGGAACTGAGCGATTCTTTCGTCCTGGTTACATCGCCCACTTGACCGCCAGTTGGATTCCTTCTTTGACCGGCATAGAAGAGAAATTGAAACAAGGAGCAAAGGTAGCGGATGTCGGCTGCGGTCATGGAGCCTCAACCATCATCATGGCCAAGGCTTATCCAAAATCTGAGTTTTGGGGATTCGACAACCATGAAGCTTCGATCAATCACGCACGAAAATCTGCTCGAGACGCCGGCGTCGAGAGTCAGATTCACTTTGAGACGGCAAGTGCTCAGTCAATTCCTGACAAACAATTTGACCTGGTGACATTCTTCGACTGCCTGCACGACATGGGCGATCCGGTTGGTGCATGTAAAAGAGCCGCTGCGGTATTAAGCCCAGACGGCAGTGTCATGATTGTCGAACCTATGGCAGGAAATACCGTTGAAGAAAACTTCAATCCAATTGGTCGCACCTTCGCAGGAGCGTCAACACTTTGCTGCACCTCAAACTCGCTGGCGATGAATGGTCCAGCACTCGGCGCAGTAGCCTCGGAATCGGCAATTCGCGATACCGTTGTGGCTGGTGGACTTTCACAGTTTCGGCGTTCCGGCGAAACACCATTCAATAGAATTTTTGAAGCGCGCAAGTAACTGCCGGAAAATTCAGGGACAACAAGAGGGATGATCGTTCAGGTCATCCCTCTTTCATTGCGCAATGAGATTGAAGTAGACAAACGAAACTTCAACTAGTAATCTGCGGCAACGCTCGCAGACCTCATCATCAGGCGCGGGTTCCGTCTTGCCCCATCGCAGTAACTCATAATCCTCAACTCGTCATGGATCGGCGGATAGAGACTCTGATTGCCAAGATGGAGAAGGACACCACGGTTGGGTGGAATGTCTCCAGTCTTGCTGCGCAAGTAAACCTTTCAGCCTCACGCTTAAGACATCTTTTTAAGGAAGAGACAGGAACAACACCGGCTAACTATCTGAAAGAGTTGAGAATCAAGCGCGCTGAAGAACTTTTGAGCACAACTTTTCTCTCCGTAAAAGAGATCGTGAAGAGAGTTGGCCTGGGTTCTGGAAGTCACTTTGCCAGAGAGTTCAAACGCATTCGCGGAACCTCGCCCGCAAGATACCGGCGCGCCATGACGCAATCACCACGAAACCGGTTAAAGAAAAGTGCGTAGCCGTTTTCATCAACAATTAGCCACTTTCATCAACATTCTTTTATTGACACTCAATCGAGTTTGTCATAAATTTCCGGCCCCACGTTAATTCGCTCACAAAAATCAGGAGTAATCAAATGGAAGTATCCTCACTGACTGGACCTCATCAAGTCACTCAACCGTTTTTTCTCAACCGGCTAATTAGAGAACGACACTCGACGACGAGTGGGCCATTACTGCTCTTATTATTTCTCTTGAATGCCTTACCTCTGCTTGGTCAAGAGCCGACTGTGGTCGTGGCGAGAGTTGGCAAGCACGCCATCACGCAAAAGGAACTGGACGAGTCTGTCTTATCTAAGATCTTACCGCTGCAACAGCAGCTCTATGCTCTAAGAAAGACCGCGCTACAAAATTTGATCATTCGAAAGTTGCTCGAAAGTGAAGCAACTCGAAGAAGTGTGACCGTCGATCAATTGCGGCAGCAGTTCATGGCTGGTGCAGTAGAGGTATCAGCTATTCAGGTTGAGGATCTTTATCAACAGAACCTTAGTGTGTTTGCGCTCTTCAGTCCGGACGAGGCAAAAGAAAAGCTTCGTCTGGATCTTGAAGGTCAAATTCGATTG
>DATIBX010000269.1:0-6082 GCA_035457105.1 Pyrinomonadaceae bacterium | reverse complement strand
AGGCAGTCATCTGATCCATTTTTGGAATACCGAAGAAGAATTCGAACGTGGGGTCCGGTTTTTCGAACCGGCGATTTCTGACGAAACCCAATATTGCGTTATATCTGAACCTCGTTATAAACGGCATAGAAGCCATGACTGGAGCGGAACATAATCAGCGACTACCTCAAGGTGTAAACGAAAGCCTTATCTACGCTCTCCTTTCTATTACCATAACTCCACCAAGGGCCAATAGATTTCTTCTCCACCCGGTAATACATTGAATCCCATTAGAGGATTCAAAGTGAACAGCAATCTGATCGCGGTAGTTGATGATGATGAGTGCATTTGCTGGACACGCAGACAAGGCAAACGAGTGACTCTTCAGTTTGGATCCCCCAGGGAGGGCAAACCATGGAATATCTAAACAAAGTCGCCCCGAGTGAACATGTTTCGGTTAACGGTAGATTTCAACAGATCATCGGCAGCAGCCCTGCTCTCAACCTCGCTCTGGCGGAAGTAGAACGTGTGGCGCCGACAGATTCAACGGTGTTGATTCTGGGAGAAACCGGTACCGGCAAGGAGTTGATCGCGCGAGCCATCCATGACATTAGCGCCCGTCAGGAACGTCCGTTTCTCAAACTAAATTGTGCCGCCATTCCCTTCGAGTTGTTGGAAAGCGAATTGTTCGGGCACGAGAAAGGAGCTTTCACCGGTGCAGTCGGGCAGAAAATTGGCCGGTTCGAAATGGCCGATACGGGCACTCTGTTTCTGGACGAGATTGGGGATCTGCCGCTTGCTTTGCAGCCGAAGTTGTTGCGCGTAATACAGGAGCAGGAGTTCGAGCGTCTAGGCAGCGGTCGGACTCATCACATCAATGTCCGTTTAGTCGCCGCAACGCACCGCAACCCAGTGGAAATGGTGGAGCGAAGAGAATTCCGCAGCGATCTCTATTACAGGCTCAACGTCTTTCCCATTGTACTGCCACCGCTCAGAGAGCGTCGGCAGGACATTCCATTACTGGTGTCTCATTTTGTGCAAATCTTTTCCCGGCGAATGGATAAGCAGATCCATTCCATACCCTACGAAACGCTCGCTGCGCTCAAAGCCTATTCCTGGCCAGGGAACGTGCGCGAGCTTCAGAACCTGATCGAGCGAGCTGTGATTCGTGCCGACAATGGAGTGCTCCCGAATCCGTTGCCCAAATTGGAGAACAAACCCTTTGCACTGTGGCAAACTGGATGCTCCTTCGATGACTCACTGCGAGAGGTAATCCTGACGGCACTGCACAAGAGCCGTTGGGTGATCGGGGGACCGCGGGGAGCGGCAGTGCGGTTGGGACTGAAGCGCACTACTCTTATTACGAAAATGAAAAAGCTCGGAATCTTCCGACCTATACCGGAAGATGATGAGGAAGAATTCCTCGGGAAGCTGGAGAACGAGCGCTCGTGGCAAGCGACGGGGTGAAAGCTTATTCTAAAACGTGATAGGCATTAGCCTGAGATTGGACTCCAAAGCTGCCACATCGATCCCTGGTTGCGGCATGTCTCAACACCCACCGGCAGGTTTCAATCGGATGCTCTTCGTGTCGTCATGAGGTCACTGGCGTTGTCATATCGCCATGGCGAACTAACGAGATTAGCGAGTGAGTTGTTCTTTGCCCCGCAAATCAATGTATCCCGCTTGTTCATAGCGTTACGTTTGTCGGTACAAGCATTGCTACGAGCTTGAGCAGACATTTTTCAAAGTGAGCACGCTGTTGCTGAATGGTTGTGCTCGAAGTGGGGGCCGCTTCAGCGGGCGAAAAGGGGTCCACCACTTCAAACGCTTGCCGATCTGAATAATCTTTCGAGCCAAAGAGACTTGAAAGGAGAGACGCGTGGCTAGAAAACTTGAAAGCCCTGGAGTGAGGGCTACAGAGGAAACTAAAGCTACTCTCAGTGATGCCAACGACATCGCCCGAACGCAATTGATAAGATTCAGACCACGACTAGGCAGTTTGACACATGAACAAGAACGACAAATCGAAAACTTGCTGATTTCCACGGTCTCGAAGATCTCTTTAGTGGCGGCAGGGGTAATGGAAGCGATGACCAAAAATCCTCTAACGACATTGGAGTGGCTGGAAACGAGGCAATACGAGCAAAAACCAGATGATTCATAAATCAGTCCACGTTCGGTATGAGGAAGTTCATTGTTGCCACCCACCGCCCAAAGCCTTGTACAGCTGTACCAGCGACAATAGTTCGTTGCGTTTGGTCTGAGTTAAATCAAGCTCAGCGTCAAATAACTCGCGGTCTGAATCGAGAGCATTCAGAAGCGTATCCACGCCACCTTCATATCTTAGATGGGCCAGCCGCGATCTTTCTCGCAGTGTGGCGACCAGCAACTCCCGTTCAGCTCTTATTTCTCGAACCTTCTGATACTGAATGAGGCCATCTGACACTTCTTTGAACGCATTTTGAATCGTCTGTTGATACTGAACGATGGCGAACTCCTGCTGGGCCTTTGCAAATTTCACATCCGACTTGAGCCGTCCGCCTGTAAAGATCGGCTGAGTTATCTGTGGCACAAAGGTCCACGCCTTACTTGGCCCGGAAAACAGATTTGACAGCTGATTGCTTTGAAAACCAAATAGTCCCGTCAAACTAATGGTCGGGAAGAAAGCACGCTTCGCGGCTGAGACTAGCGCGTCTTGGGCAACAAGATTTTCCTCGGCAGCGCGAATGTCTGGCCTCCGTTCCAGTAGAGATGAGGGAAGGCCCGCAGGAACAGTGGGAAGTGTTTGTTGCTGATCCAGTGGCCGGCCGCGTGTGATTGATCCCGGATTGTTTCCGAGAATAAAACTTAGTTGGTTTTCTGCTTGTGCGATTTGCCGTTCAGTATCCGGTATTGTTTGCGATGCCTGATAGACCAACTCCTCAGCTTGGCGAACGTCCAAGGCAGTTGCCAATCCACCTTGCTGACGAAAGGTGATAAGCCGCAGCGACTCTTGACGTGTTGTTAACGTTTGCCTGGCTATATTCAATTCACTATCAAGCTCGAGCAAACTGAAGTATCCAGCCGCAACATCTCCAACTACAATTGTCTGAACCGCTTTGCGATCTTCTTCTGATGCACGAAGCTCAGCACGTGCAGCCTTAGTCTGTTGACGCAACCTTCCCCAAACGTCCAACTCGAAAGTGAGGAGACCCAAAAAGACACTACCAAAGCTGCGACTCTTTCCGCGCTGTCCCGAAACATCTGACGATCCGTTCAGTGATGTGCGGCTGGCTGTGAGATCTGCGCCGGCCGCAAACTGCGGAAACTGATCAGATCGTGCAAGCCCCAGATTAGCGCGCGCGGCACTGATGCGGGCAACCGCGAGACGCAGATCATAGTTTTGCATCATTGCGGTGCGCACCATCTTCTGTAGTTCGTCATCCTTGAAAATCTCAAACCAATTCAAATCGCCAATCGACGTTTGACCGGTTGGCGCTGTAGAGCCACGAAACTCATTTGGTACCTTTACTGGCGGACGCACGTTCTTTTTTTGGCCGGCAACGCTACCGCTCAGCAAGTTAACAGCAAGAAGCACAGTCAATCCTTTTTTAGCTACCTCAATCACTGTTTAGTCTCCGGTTGCGGGCCGTGGCTCGGGTGTTATGAGTTCGGTTCTGCGTTTCCTGCTGAGCTTCCTTATGACTCTTTCAACTAAATAGAAGGTCACTGGAATTATGAAGATTGCGATTAATGTAGCGGCTAACATCCCGACGATTACTACTGTGCCGAGGATGCGACGAGCTGAAGCACCTGCCCCCGAAGCAATCCACAGCGGTGCTGAGCCGAAAATGAATGCAAACGAAGTCATCAGAATTGGACGCAGGCGCAGACGTCCGCCCTCGAGCGCCGCATCGATCAGATCGCGCCCTTTTTCCAATTCAGCCTTTGCAAACTCGACAATTAGAATCGCATTCTTCGCCGCTAAGCCAATGAGTACGATCAACCCGATTCGAGCGTAGACATCCAAGTCGTAGCCGCGCAGCCAAAGACCGAGGAAAGCTCCGAAAATCGCAATCGGTACAGTGAGCAAAACCGAAAATGGAAGTGACCAACTCTCGTACAGCGCAGCGAGAATGAGAAACACAAACACAAGCGACAACCCAAACACAGTCGTAGTACTTCCTGAAGCTTTTCGCTCCTGATAAGAAAGGTCAGACCAGTCATAGCCGATCTCCGGAGGAAGAGTCTGTTTTGCTACCTCCTCAAGAGCAGCGATCGCTTGTCCTGAGCTGTAACCCGGAGCCGTTGTTCCGATGATCTGTGCGGCGCGATAGAGGTTGAACCGGTTCGTGTATTCGGGTCCCAAAATCTTTCGCGTAGTCAGTAAAGATGAAAGCGGCACCATGTTGCCGTCGTTGTTACGGACGTAGTATTCGGCGATATTGTGATCGCTGAGCCGCTCCTCTCCATCTGCCTGAAGAAAGACTCGCCATTGTCTGCCGAATCGATTGAACTGATTCAAAAACAGACCGCCTAAATAGGCTTGCATCGTTTGATATACGTCTCTGACGTCAACTCCCTGTTTCAGTACTTTGTCTCGGTCGACGTCAGCGAAGATCTGCGGCGTAGTGGCTGAGAACTGTGAAGCAACACTAGCGAGCTCCGGGCGTTGCCGAGCGGCAGCGAGAAATTTTTGTAAGTTCTGATCAAGAAACTCGACAGATCCACCGCTGCGATCCTGCAACCAAAACGAGAGCCCGCCCGAATTGCCCAATCCCGGAATAGCCGGCGGACTGAACAGAAACGTAATTGCCTCCGGCACTTCGTTGGCGAGTCTCACATTTACACTCTTCACGATTTCCGCGGCAGTTTGTTTACGTTCGCCCCAGGGCGACAAAGAAACAAAGAAGAATCCGTTATAACTGGCTGAGACGCGATTCAACAGACTGAAGCCGTTGATTGTTGTGGTGTACTGCACTCCTTCGGTTTGCTTGAGGATTACTTCGACCTTCTTCGAAACCTCATCGGTTCGTTCGAGTGACGCTGCCGGCGGAAGTTGGATATTTAGAAACAGGAACCCATAGTCCTCTTCCGGCAGAAAGCCCGTTGGCAAGCTTCTACCAAAAACGCCATCGAATAAAGCAAAGCCTGCGAGAATCAGCACTCCTATGATGACCTTGCGGATTAGGCCACGGCTCAAGGCGACATAACCTTGCGTCGCTTTCGCGAACCAGCGATTGAACGCAGCGAAAAATCTGGCAAGCAGTCCACGCGCTTCCTTGCGCGGCCGCAGCATCAGCGCTGCGAGAGCGGGGGACAATGTCAGCGCGTTGAATGCTGAAATGACAACCGACACCGCAATCGTAACTGCAAACTGCTTGTTCAAACGGCCCTGAATGCCACTGACCAAGGCAACTGGTATGAATACGGACGCGAGAATCAGCGCGATACTGATTATAGGTCCGGCAACTTCTTCCATTGCGTTGAGTGTTGCTTCACGCGAACTCATGCCTTCTTCGATGTGACGCTCTACTGCTTCGACAACAACGATCGCATCGTCGACTACCAGACCAATCGCCAGAACGAGGGCAAACAGTGAGAGTGTGTTGATTGAAAAACCAAGAAATGGAAAAACGGCAAATGTACCGATGAGTGAAACGGGCACCGCGATCATTGGAATTAGAGTGGCCCGCCAGTTCTGAAGGAATATGAAGACAACTAACAGCACGAGAATGATCGCAATTATGAGCGTCTCAACGATGTCACGTATGCCCTCAGTAACTGATCGAGTCGTATCAAGCCCAACTGCGCAATCGAGGTCAGCGGGAAATCGCTGCTTGAGTTCTTCCATCGTCTGTTTGACGCCATTTGCGACTGCGAGCGCATTTGACCCAGGGGTCTGGTATACGGCGACAATCGCAGCAGGTTTTCCGCCGAACCTCGCGAGCTGTTGGTAGTTCTGCGCGCCGAGTTCAAGCCGTGCGATATCGCTTAGCCTGACAACAGATCCATCAGGATTCGAACGCACAACGACCTGGCCAAACTCCTCAGGCGTTTGCAGTCGACCTTGCGCGCGTACAGTGTAGGTTGTCTCTTTTCCTTTGGGTGCGGGCTCAGCACC
>DATIBX010000268.1:0-2446 GCA_035457105.1 Pyrinomonadaceae bacterium | reverse complement strand
AGGTCCTGGGTCTTGCGCCTTTGGGTTTGGCTGTGAGTTTATCAATAGCCAAAGACCACTTAACTTTCCCTCAAAGGGATTACAAAATTTGGCCGAAACAGAGGTTCTAATCATTGGCTGCGGCATCGCGGGAGCAACCGCTGCACTGCGACTCGCTCGTAACCCGGAACGTCAAATCACCGTTATCACTCGAGCGCGTGATAGCCTCGAGTCGAACACGCGTTACGCCCAGGGAGGAATCATTGGGCGCGGTCCAGATGATTCGTCGGAACTCTTGTATCAAGACATCATTGCAGCTGGCGCAGGCGTGACTTCACCTGCGGCGGCTCGGATTCTCGCCGACGAAGGTCCAGTTTTACTAAGCGAAATTCTGGAAGGAACTGCAGGAGTAGTCTTTGATCATGAGGATTCTGGTGAGCCGATCTGGGGCCAGGAAGCTGCACACTCGCGACGAAGAATTTTGCACGTTGGCGATCTTACAGGCATGGCAATCGCCGACCGTTTGATCGCGGCCTTAGGTGAGTTCCCTAATATCAACATTGAAACCGATGCCACGGCCGTCGACCTGATAACCTTCCCTCATCACTCAAGGGATCCACTAGACAACTATCAACCAATCTCTTGTCATGGTGCGTACGTCTTCAGTCGCGAACAGAAGACCGTTCATCGCTACCTGGCCAATACCACCATTCTGGCAACGGGCGGCCTCGGTCGGATCTATCGCAACACAACAAACCCGATCGGAGCGCGCGGAGACGGGCTCGCGATGGCCCATCGTGCAGGTGCTCGGATCGCTAACGCTGAATATGTTCAGTTTCATCCAACTGCACTTGCAGCTCCCGGAGCGGAAGGACTTTTAATCAGTGAAGCAGTTAGAGGTGAAGGTGGTGTTTTGTTGACGCCTGATTTCAAGCCGTTCATGGAAAAGTACGCGCCGGATTGGAAGGACCTTGCGCCTCGTGATGTGGTCGCGAGAGCCATACATCACGAGATGGAAGCGAATGGTTATTCCCATGTTTTGTTGGATCTAGCCTCGCATATGCCCGAGGAAAAGATCCGCAAACGCTTTCCCTTTATCTACGAGCAATGTCTCAAAGTCGGTTTCGATATCTCACACGAGCCAGTTCCCGTTGTTCCTGCTGCGCATTACTTTTGTGGTGGCGTCCTGGTTGATGAATGGAGTCGGTCAAGCATCGAGAACTTGTACGCAGTTGGCGAGATCAGCTGCACTGGAGTTCATGGAGCGAATCGTCTCGCGTCGACTTCATTGTTGGAAGGTTTGGTCTGGGGAAATAGAGCAGCAATTGATGTCGAGCAAAGTTTAGACAACAATCGCATACGACCCAACGCCGACGCCATTCCGCCGTGGGATGAAAGTGGACTGAGTGCTGAGCCTGATCCGGCACTCATTCAGGGCGATATGCAAACGATCCAAAACATCATGTGGCACTATGTTGGTTTGGTACGAAGCGGTGATCGATTGTCGCGGGCGATTCGCGAGTTGCGTCATCTCTGGAATGAGATTGAAACCTTTTATCGTTCTACGAAGTTATCCGATGGATTGATTGGTTTACGAAACGCGGTTGAAGTCGCGTTGATTGTTGCCCAGGCTGCTCAACACAACCGCCAGAGCAGAGGCTGTCATTACCGCACGGACGCCGTCGAAAGAGAAGGCGACCGTTTGATCTGATAAAAGGGCACAGATCAGGGAACCCATTCTCACTCCAGTTCGAGTTCCATCAAGTCTTCCCTGACAGCAAAACCATGTCGCTGATAGAGACTCCGGCTCCTCTCACTGGGCCAGAGGATAATGGTTTCAATATTTTCTCGTTTGCAAAATTCGACTGCTGTTGACAGTAGGCTTGAGCCTAGACCATTTCCGCGCGCGTCTTCGTTTACAAAGACGTTCGTAATATAGGCCATCCGCTCCGACTCGGCGGTTGGGTTTGGGATTTTCTCTATGAGTTGTAACCACAGGGCGCCGATGATTCGATCATCTTCTTCCAGCACCCATGCTCGCCAGTTAGGTTCTTCAAGATGAGTTGTCATCCACGCCTGACAACGTTCCAGAAAGGCTGACTCGGATTCGTTGTCGTGCGACTTCGAGCGAAGTGTGTAGCGCAGATGTGCCAGGGCTTTGGCGTCGACTGGCGTTGCACGACGGATTCTGCTCAAACGTTCTTACTCCTGTTCTAAGAGTGAATTGGCCCAAAACTAAAGAACACGCAAGAAATTGAAGAAACAAGCACCAGCACTACAGAACAAGTACTCTTCTACTAGTTCCTTAATTGGATCATCTGGTCTTTATCAGATCAATTGACCAGGTCGTTTAATCTGGATGCTTCGGCTCTGAAACGGGGAGACTGACAGGTGTCGACAAGTTCCTGATAAGCATTCAAGAGAGACTTCGCGTGTGCTCGTTTTTCGTTGGCAACGTTTGGTTCAC
>DATIBX010000267.1:0-16063 GCA_035457105.1 Pyrinomonadaceae bacterium | reverse complement strand
TGGTGATGTGGTGGAGTTAATTGGCTCTACTGCGCTCATCTCCGCTAAGTTCTTGCCAAAGAAAATTCGCCGCGTGCTTACATCAAGAGTCGAAGCGCCTCGAAGCAAAGGCAACAATTCACTTACGCCGCTCTTGATCGAGCGACCGCAAGTGGATTCAACTTCGAAACGGGATCGATGAACGACGGATCAGGCTGCCAAAGTTAGATCGATCAAGTGTTCCAGGGCATTTGATAATTGTCCCACCACTGCGAAGTTGCTCGTCTTTAGTACCCAGTGGCTCAGCGACTCACCTAACCGAGAAACTGACTTTTCCTCAGGTGGTTCAAACGCAATGAGCGCACAGTCAATGGTGGTTGATTGCGTCAGCAGGAAACACTCCTTTGCCAAACGGGCGTTTGGATTCAGAGTCATCACCCGAATATTGGGGTGACGCGGCGGTCTCCAATCGTCTTGGCCAAAAAGATATACAGAATCAGAAATATCAGCGATTCTTAAGTACCGGTCCATGATCGGTTGAAAATACGAGAGCTTTTCAAAACCGGCATACACTCTTCCGTTTCGATTGGTTCTCAGCAGCAACCCGTTCTCGATCATTAGACACGCATATTCCAACGAAGCTGTTGTAGTGCGACAGAGGAAGCTCTCGCGCTCGGTGAAATCACGACGCGAGATCAGGACCAGTTGTCCGAGGTTCTCCGTTAATTCAGGAGGTGAGATCTGTAACGCCTGTTCAAAAAGAGAAAAGTTGTTCACGGAATGCCTCCAAGGCCAATGCGGAGGTCTCCATGTACCCGAGTAATCCTGCGAGACGGTTACGAATTTTTCGTTAAAGTGTGTGGATGCTACAAAATGGCAGAATCCTGCCAGTACCTCTACTCGAGAACTGCCAGAAGTTTCTCGTGAATCCCCCCGAACCCGCCGTTGGACATTATCGCCACCACATCCCCTTCACGGAGCTGTGGGACCAAATGTGACAGAATTTGTTCCACGTCGGTGAAGGCGAAGGCAGGCTTACCTTGTTTCGAAACGTCTTCGATTAACTCAGCTGTATTGAGTGCGCGTCCCTTTTCTGTGACCTTTTGTCTATCAAAGACGCTTGAGATGACGACATAGTCCGCTGCTGTGAAGGCATCAGCGTAGTCCTTCTGGAAGACCGATAGTCTGGAAGACCATGAGCGGGGTTCGAAGATCGCGACCAGCCTGCGACCATCATATCGCGTTCGCAGAGCGCGTAGAGTTTCTCTGACCGCAGTCGGATGATGGGCAAAGTCGTCGATGACAATGATGCCCCGTTTTTCCCCGCGTACTTCCGCTCGTCGCTTTACGTTCTTGAACGTCTCGAGTGCACTTGCAATTTGTTCTTTAGTCACACCCCATGCATCGGCTGCGACTATCACTGCCAGGCAGTTAAGGAGATTGAACTCTCCTAACAGTGGGGTCCGAAACTCTCCCCAGAATTCTTCCTCTCTGAAAACCTGAAATGTTGAAAGAGATTCTCCAAACCTCGGTTGTCGTATTTGCCATTTTGCCTCGCTTGTGGTGCCAAACGATTCGACTGTGGTAAACAGCCGTTTGCCCATTGATTCAACTACGCTGCGTACGTGTGGACTGTCCCAACCAGCGATGAGTTTACCGTTAGCAGGTACCAGATTCATGAAGCGACGGAATGCCAACTTGACAGCGTTCAGATCGGGATAGATATCCGCATGATCGAATTCAATGTTGTTAACAATGGCGAGTTCGGGCAGGTAGTGCATGAACTTCGGCCCTTTGTCGAAATAGGCGGTGTCATATTCGTCAGCCTCGATGATGAAGTAGTCGCTTTCGGTGACGCGAAAACTGGTCCCGAAGTTTTGGGCCACTCCACCAATCAGGAAGGTAGGAGCTAAGCCCGCCTGATCTATCACCCAGGAAGCAATGCTGGTGGTGGTTGTTTTGCCGTGGGTACCAGCGACGGCGAGCGAGTGACGCCCGCGAATGAATTCTTCCTTGACAATTTCCGCCTGCGAGCGATAAAGCAGTTTACGATTGAGCACTTCTTCGACTTCGGGATTACCGCGCGGAATCGCGTTCCCGACGATTACACAGTCGGGGGCAGGCTCCAGATTTTCGGACTTAAAACCCTGCATGACAATAATTCCCAGGGATTGCAGCAAAGTTGACATCGGTGGATAGACGTTCTGATCAGAGCCAGTTACGAGATGTCCACGAGCCTGAAGCATCCCGGCCAGAGAAGCCATTGCTGTTCCGCAGATACCTATTAAGTGATAGTGCATAAAGTTTGTAGTTGACAAAATTTGTTAATTTGGACCAGTGTGATCCACAAATTTTAAAAAAAGCCGCGTTGAAGCGACTGGTTGATATGTTAGACTGGCGTAGGTTCAAGTCGTGGTTTGAGTTCCATTCCCCCGCTCAACAAGTCCCTACGCGGCTTGAAAGAAAAGCGTTAAGGTTTCGTTAAACATTCCAGAGTCAGTCCTGTCAATAAACTCAGTTAACCGATTATCCGCCACGAAGAGTTCGAGATGCATTTGGAGGGCGCACTGTTCGTAATCCGTTAAGAAAGAAACAACGCTGGATCTCTTGCGTCTAATCCGAGAGACCAGCGAATGTGTGGATCGCGGAATCGAGCTGACCCAAGGACCGAGTTCTATTTCAGATTCAAGATCTCCCCGGTAGTCAACTCATAGCATAAACACACAAGGAGGTTAAGGCACAACCCTCTAATCTGTTCCGGTGCCTGTGCCTGACGAAAAGGAGAGATATGGATCCATAGTGCACTTCACAATTCTCAGCATGTTCAAATTTGTGCGGACTCGAACAGGGCACCGGAAGACCAAGAGCAGTAAGCCAGTTGGACTCAACGCCTCATTGGACCACCGCTAAAAAGACATGCAAATTCTCAGCAGGATAAAACTCACAGGAGAATGATCTAGAGAAGTATCATTCACTTCAATCAACAGGAGAATTGAATGTTAAGACAAGTATACGAAAAATCAAGCATGCGCGTTGTCCCCTCAACCAGGAAGCATGACGTAACGAAATTTCGCGCATACGCGATGAGCCTGGCGTTGATTGTTTTACTTTGTGGATTTGCCACATGGTACACCAGTACACAACCTGTTCACGCAGCATCTACTCCTTTGGACCGAATCAACGTAGCAGCCGCCGCAAACGGAGGAACGGTGAGTGCATCCTCCGAAAGCAGCTCTGATGATTGTCCAGCCAGCTCGATCATTAACGGCGATCGTACCGGAAGAAATTGGGGAGCAGGCGGCGGTTGGGCCGATGACACGCCAAGTCTCTTTCCTGACTGGATTGCAGTCGACTTTGCCGAACCAACAACGCTTGACGAAATTGACGTTTTCACCTTACAGGATGCGTGGTGGAATCCGGTTGAACCGACTGAATCGCTATTCTTCTACAATAACGGTATCACGTCTTTCGATGTGCAGTACTGGAATGGTCGTGATTGGGCTAATATTACCGGAGGAAGCGTAACAGGAAACAACAAAGTCTGGCGCAAGTTTATATTCTCTCCGGTCACTACCGATCGTATTCGAGTTCTCGTTAAAGCAGCAAAAGCAAAGATCAGCATCATCGTTGAACTCGAGGCCTACGGAGTACCAGCTATACCTCCCGATCCTTCTCCTACTCCAACGCCGAGTCCGACTCCTACGGGTATCGACGGTGCACTAGCCGCGCGCGACATCTATTTCGACTCCGCGAACAACGTGGGTTTTGGAACCACCCTCCCCATCTTTAATGATGATGGGACCACCGGGGCTTTCGTTGGTAAGTGGGTTGCGATTGATGGTCACCTTCCGGGAGCCGCAGCCTACCTGGGACTAGGTGGGACGGTACCAACTCCCGGCCAACGAGTGGGTGTCCTTAATTTTTACAACATGGCGATGGGAGGAGTAGACCACCGTACCGCGGCGATCTACTCGTTTAACGGGCCATCGTTGGGCACCGGGAATCTCGAGTTCTATACGGCTCCCGACTTCATTGGACCGGTGCGACGACTGCAAATCGCGCCAACCGGCGAAATAGGTATAAATCACGCAGCTGGACCAGGCACAATGCTGGAAATCATGGGGAAAACTACAGACGCATCTTCGAAAGGGCTGGTCGTCCTCGATTCGTCTGATCGTTCATTACTTACGGTGAGAAGTGATGGACAAATATCAGCGGACAGAGCGGGACAGGGAATAGTATTGAAATCGCCCAACGGCCAAGTCTGTCGGAAGTTGACGATTGATGACAGTGGCAATCTCGTCGTAGCACCGGTGGCGAGTTGTCCGTAGACAATTACTCAATGCTCGTGTATGGCGGTTCGGATCTTGCGATTCCGAACCGCTCTTTTGTGAAGCTCTGGCGCATGCGAGTGCGCATGAAATTACAATGATGCCACTTCGGTGCACAGGTTGATCAGTGATTGTCCGTGAGCTGCAGCGAAGTCGCGTTCGGCGGCGAGCGAAGCGTCTTCTCCAGTTTTATCTGGTCCAGGCCGCAGTGTACTCCATGTCGACCTGAGCAATGCAGCCAGGCTCTCCGGATCGTCAGTTGAGAAAAAACCAAGACAGCCTGAAGCTTGTTCCCGATGCACCGGAATGTCGGAGCAAAGCAAGGGACGACCAAGAGCCTTTGCGTCCTGAACGACAGTACTCCAACCTTCAAAGCGAGAAGGCTGAATGACAAGAGCAGCCGCCCGCATCAAGTTGACCAGATCTTGGTGACTTACCAGGCCCAGAATTCTGATCTGTTCGTGTAAACCGGCGGTTGCTATTGCCTGAAGCAAAGATGAAAACGCTTTGTTAGTCGGATCGCGATGGTCTGCTGGAAGTCCAGTCATCACTACCGAAATCGTGGGGTCGTGGGTTTTTAACGACGACAACGCCTCGACCACTAGTGAATGATTCTTGTGGCTCCAGAACTGATTCGCAATTAAGGCAAATTTTTCCGGGAGCTTAAATCGGTCCCTCGTTTCAGCCGGTTCGCCTGTCAAAGAGTCGAAAGCAAGCAGCGACGGAAAAGAAATCACTCTACCTTTGTCCGCATGCGCTGGCGCAAACGCAGCGAAGTCATCGGAGGCAGCCTTACTTGATAACATTACTACGGTCGCGCGTTCGGCTACACGTCGAAAAGTAGAATCTCTCTGGTCCAGAGCCACCTTACTGAACAAGCCGGGTAGATGTACGTGTTGGAAATCCGGTATCCAGCCAATTGTACGCGCAGAGATTTTCCAGGGCGGTATATCTAACAAAGGCAATAGAACGTCAATCTTATTTTTTTCGGCGCTCGCAAACACGTCTGCCTGACTTGCAATTCCCAGTAACTTGCGAAGACGAAACTCGCCCCGAATCGGACCAATCTTCTCATCGATTCTTAGCAGCTTTCGTATTTGTCGTTCCGCGGGCAAGTAGTCGGCGGATGCTAACTTGATGGTTTGAACGTGGGAAGCCTCTGCCAGTCGGGCGTTAGTTTCGTGAGCTGTAAGGAAGCATAACCGCACAGCAGGTGGTTTATTCGCGGTCCCCAGCGAGCGCAAGATCATGCGCGAATAAACGCCGGCGGCGGTCCACCCGCCAATCGTCTGGTCAACTATGCCAACCCGCAGGGAAACGGAATCAGGATGCATGCGCTGCGTATTGACTCCATTCGGTTATGCAAAGGGCCAAGCCCTCGGCAAGGGACCGAGGGTGCCAGGCTGGCAAAATGGTTTGTAATTTCGTTATGTCGGCTCGCCAGCGAAAGGGATCGTTCTGGCGTACGATATTACGGCACTGAATATTTTTTTCCGGTGCTACGTGATCACGAATCTGCCGCGCTATCTCGAGGATGTTTGTTTCGATCCCACTGGCTACATTTATTAAGATACCTGGTGGCTCATTGATTTTGGAATGAGTATCAATAAGTCCGAGTATGGCTGAAGCAACGTCCTCTATATAGAGGAAATCGCGTGACTCGAAGCCAGTACCTTCAATCCACGCTGTTGATTGTGAACCTGAGAGTTGGTTATAAAGCTCCCAAACCAGCAGCCGCCGCTGCGCAAAACCAAAGACAGAAAACAGTCGAACGGCCATGATGTCTAAATTGAAACATTCAGAATATTCGCGGGCCAGCAGTTCAGACATTGCCTTGTGAAATCCATAGGGAGACAAAGGTTGAATGGTGGCTTGCTCATCAACAGGCAGTTTATCGGGGTTTCCGACCACGGCTGCGCTGGAAATCAATACGACGAGTGGTCTAACTTTCGCTTGTCGAACTGCCTCTAAAACGTTTGCAAAACCAACTGCTGAAGAGTGAAAGTCGCAAACAGGATCTGAAACTGAAGCGGCTACAGATGATGAGCCGGCCGCGTGGACCAAAACTTCAGGTCGGAACTCGTTAAGAACCCTGATCATTTGATTGGTCTCTAGATCAATCTGAACATAATTTCCTGGCCAGGTAGTCTCAATTGTTGCCTGCCGCCCCGTCCCTAAAACGATGTGCCCATGACGAACCGCGAAGCGGCCGAGACTTCCGCCGATAAATCCGCGACACCCTGTGATTAGAATATTCAAGGTTTCTTATTTAGAAAACTATAGATACGACCCGGAGTTTGGTCGCGTCGGGTATGTGCGGCCACCTGCCGCGCTTGAAAACTTTCCGACCAGGCAAACAGTCTCCCCAGGCGAAGCCAACTATGCATCGCCACCTGACGTATTGCCACCTTCCTTTCAGCCTCGGTACCTGGATAGAAGTTCAAAACCGACTCGAGTGGTCCCCATGACCCGACAACTTGAAATCCTGCCGACCTGAAAGCACTAAGGTATCGATCCAGAGCATAAGCATTCTCTCCGCCATAAAGAGCATGTAATGGATGTTCTTTCAGGAAGGCGGTGAGTTGCTCGTCGTTGTCGACGACGTGTTCGCGTGTGCTCAGAAGCCAACCATTACTATCGAGAACTCGATAAAACTCTCGGACCATATTCTCTAAATGGTTAGCATGGTGCAGCACCTGGCGAGCATGTATTGCGGCAAAACTCTTGTTTGCAAAGGGCATCTCTTCGCCGAAATATCTAACAACATCGATTGTGAGTTCTGTTTCACGAGCAAGCTGTTCTATGGCCCCGGCACCCACTTCATCACTTTCCTCTGGTTCTAATGCCGTTACTTTCCACCCATGGCGCGCGAGCGCGTAACTGGCAATGCCGTTACCTGCGCCCACGTCGAGGATGCTACGACCATTACCTTCGCCGAGCAGCTGGATGACCTTAGCAAACTCTTCGCTTTGCGCATAACGTTCTGCCGCCGCGCGAACCGGTAGATCAAAATAGTTATTCTGAATCTCCGCGTCGTTGTTCGGCTGCGTGCGATACCAGCGAACTGCGTCTTCCCAACTTAGCTTGCTCAATCGAACGTTCGCTCCTCGTCGGTAAGTGGCCTGATAATTCTCGCCGGGCTTCCCGCCACGATGGTCCAAGGTGGAACATCGCTGGTTACCAAACTCCCCGCGCCGACGATTGCGCCCTCGCCAATCGTTACTCCCTTAAGAATAATGGCGCGCACTCCGATCCAGGCCTTATCTGAAATTCGGACTGGTGCGATCGCAACTCGCGACCAATCCTTTTTCCCGTTGATCCAGTCCTGAACGTCCCTCCGTCGCTCCTGAAAAGTTACAGAGTGCGAGTTGTGGTCCATAACAAGTGTTTCGAATGCAATCAGGACGTCATCGCCAACCTCTATGCTTTGAGCCGCTGCGAGCAAGCTGCCCCCACCAAAATGAGTCCGCGTCCCGACTGAAATCCTCGCACCCTTTTGTTCCATTACGAGTGAGCCTTCGATGTTGCTATTCGATCCGATCCGCAAGCTACAGTCTTCGGGTTCACGGGCGCTGAGTGAGGCGCCATTGAGTCTTGTGCCTGGCCCGATTTCCATTCGTCCATCAAGTAATCGATGCCATGTAGTCCGCAGATCTTGCGGTCGTCCCAGCACCAGTCGTCGCAGCATTGCTCGCGGTCTCATAATTAGATCGTCTTAAAGTCGACCCGAAATTCACAATCGATTGGGTTAGGGCTCAAACTGGCCGATATTGTTGCGCATACTGTCTGAGCCGGCGCCAGATTCTGGCGGTAGGAGAACTGGAATATTGTTCTCGCTTCAAAAACTTGCGGATTCGGTCAAAGGCGTCCTGGTCGATCTCTACTTCGGTCGGAAACCTGTATGGAGTGCTAATCGTCCAGTCTTTCATTTGCCCGGCCTTATCTTGGCTCCATGAGTCAAAACCGCAGTGTGTTCCGGTTCCGTCAAATCCTCCGTTCCAGACCAGCGATTCTCGTGGATGAAGTGCCAGCCCGTTGACCCTGAACACTGCCCACCAAAACAGTATGCCCCATGAGTTGTTGAAGCCATTCAGACGATCCTCAAGCATTCTTGCATAAGGATAACTGTTGCCGAGGTCAAAGCGCTTTCTTAAGTTGGGATCTCGCAGACGCTCACGTGCGTCGGATGCGTCCCAGTCAAAAATTTTCCAGGAGTGTTTCCAGGTTGCCCATCCCCAGGTGGTTGTCAGTGGCAGAAAGAATGAATCGGTTTCTGTCCTGTGAGCGACCGGAAACATGTATCCAGAGATTTGAAAGACGTTCTGAGCATCGGCGTAACGATCCAGGGACCGCAACATGAAATCGATAAAGTTAGGACTGACCACCAGATCATCTTCAATAACAATAACTCGCCCATAGCGCTCACAAAGATCGGTGACCCCTGAGACAACAGATTTTGCCAGTCCAACATTTTCTTCCCGCTCAACAACTGTTGCCGCGAATTGACTGGCGCGTTCTCTGACGACTCGACGGCAAGCTTCGACCTCCTCGACGTGAGTAGCATCCTTTGGGCCATCGCAGTAAATGTAAAGCTGACAATCGTTGAGCCGCGAACAGTTGAGAAGACTGTCTAGCGCTCGGGCAGTATGCGCTGCGCGGTTATAAGTGAATAAGGCAATGGGCGTGGAATTCATCGAGTCAACTGGCGTTACTCATGCTACTCATCTGCCTACACCACTGTTCGAGGACCAGCACCTTGTATGAAAGCGGGGTGATAGCCGAAGTCGGAAACGGCCCCAGTGCCTGTTGTTTTGCGGCACTCGGACTAAGTACTTCGTTCTGTACGAGATAACCGTCAGCAATCGTCTCACCATAAGCCGCAAACAATTGTTGATGCCAGACTGACACCGGAGGAGCGAAGCCGCGTTTCGGTCGATTGAGGACTTCTTCCGGAAGCAGATCCTGTACAGCTTTTTTCAACCAGAATTTTAAGGGTTGATTAACATCGGTTGCGGTCTTCCGCAAGCCGATTACTGTTTCGACCAAACGGTAATCCAGCAAGGGTAAGCGCAACTCTATTGACGATGCCATACTCAGGCGATCGCCTTGGGTGACGCCGTTTTCTCGGAGGTAAGTATCGCAAATCAGGCGGGTTAACGTCACATCAATATTGGGCCATGGACGTTCAAGGGTGAAAAGATCGGTCGGACTGGCGCCGTTCAATTGAGTCTTAAACCTGTTACTGTAGAGGCTTCGCACTTCCTGCTGAGAGTCGCGGAAATCGGAGAGAAGATCGTAGAAAACGAATTGTCCTGGCGCAGCGTCTTTGTCTCGTTTGAAGTCTTGCCACCCAGTCCGCAGGCCTCCGAGTTGATAACTCCATTCGCCCACAGCGGATCGAGAAAGTCCCCGGGGAAGATTGAATTTGAAATATTGACTAAACGCCCCTACTGGCTTTGTATCGCGCAATAACTTACGAGCGGAAGCCTGAGCGGCGGATTGGACCCATGAGTAACCCCAAAATAATTCATCGCCACCTTGACCTTGCAGGACCACTGGAACATTGTGCTCGCGTGCCAACTTCATAACCGAGTAGTAACCAAACGCAGCGATATCTGCGATTGGATCATCGGCCAAGGCCGTGAGCTGAGGAAAGAAAGAAACGAGATCGCCGGTGGGCAGCTCCATGTCGTGAAAAGGCAGACCTAGATGATTTGCCAGCTTGCGCGCGTCCGACCTTTCATCATTTGCGAGTTGGCCCGGGTACCCAATACTAAATGCGTGCATCGTTCCGGGATATTTGCGAGCAGCAAGCGCCGCAATTGCACTCGAATCCAGTCCACCGCTGAGTGCGATACCAACAGGTACGTCAGATCGAATCACGATTTCACTTACGGTCTCGAGCTGTTCACGAATCATCTCTACCGGATTGCCTACGAGTGCAGGCGCATTGTCCATTCGCCAGTATTGCTTATCGGTGATCGTCCAGTTTTCAGTATCAACCACTAATAAATGAGCTGCATCGAGTTTACGTACGCCTTTAACTGCGGTGAGAGGTTCAGGGACGTATTGGTAGTGGAAATAGAGATGAACGGCCTGTGGATCAAGTTCAAAATTAACCAGGCCGGACGAAAGCAAAGCTTTCATCTCAGAGGCAAATAGGAGTCGGTCCTTGTCCTGATAAAGGTACAGTGGCTTCTCGCCCATGCGATCCCGGGCCACTAACAATCGTTTGCGGGTTTTGTCCCAGAGCGCAAAGGCGAACATACCGCGCAAGTGAGTAACGCAATCGTCGCCATGTTCTTCGTAGAGATGTAGGATCGTTTCACAGTCGCTGTTGGTTCGAAAGTGATGGCCGGAAGCTTCTAATTGTTTGCGAAGTTCGATGAAATTGTAGATTTCGCCGTTTGCGATCAAAACCAACGACTGATCTTCGTTATAGAGAGGTTGCCAGCCGCCAGTCAGGTCGATGATGCTGAGTCGTCGCATCGCCAGGGCAACGTGGTGGTCCTGATATTCCCCAGATCCATCAGGGCCACGGTGGGCCAGCCGGGCATTCGTCTTTCTGACCGAACGGAGTTCTAGGTCTGTCAGTTGATTTCTGGTGACGATACCTGCGATGCCGCACATACGGGCTAAGACTTCCTGGCGTCGATTATCACCGAAGTATAGAAAAGGTTACCGCGTTGAAATTCCTGCTGCGAATCAAAACGAACTGAGCGCTGAATAAGACCTTCACTTTCGTCCCACGGAACACTTTGGAACTCTTCATGCTTATCGAAATACTCAAGCGGCTTAGTTACGAACCCGACGTTCTGAAGAGCAGCCGACAGAGTACCAACGTTATAAAGGACCTGGTGCCCGTCTTTCGGGGGACTAGCTTCCCTCAGGTAGACCTCATCACGACGATTTCCATCCGGAACCGCAATTCGGAAAAGGCCGGTCGGTTTTAAGTAACGATAACACTCACTCAATGCGACGTGCGCTTGTTGTTCGGTCAGGTGTTCGAGCATGTGCTCGGAAAGCAAAAAATCGATAGAGTCGGGTGCAAACAACTCGCTCCAATCTGACGGCTTCGTCACATCGAGAATTTCTTTGTCAGTCTGAAACCATCCCGAGAATCTAGTGGGACCAGCGCCGATGACAACTCTTATTGGATCCGTCGAGCTTATTTGCGCGCGCATCTGCCGGATCCGGCGTTTCCGGTTCAGCTGCCGGAAGAAGCCGGAAGTTCTAAGAGCACGTGGAGCAAACTCTGCAAGACCCATAGCTATTCGCCTCTAACAGTCGACAATTTTTCGATGCGAGGTAGATAGGCACGCGCATCTTTGATCACTTCTCGTATTCCATCGGTGAGCGTAACTTCTGGTTGCCAGCCGGGTAATAGCTCACGGGGATCGACCATTACTTCAGAGCCGGTGCCGGGTCCTGGCTCAAACTCAACATTGAGTTGCCGGGAAACCTCTTCACCCACTTGTCTAATTGTGATCCACTCTGGTCCAGCGATCTCGGCTACTCGCTCAGGGCCTTCGAAGAGTCGGATTAGCGCAGCGGCACAGTCTGTCTTGTATATGAAGCGGCGTCGCTCTTTCCCGTCAGTCATACAAGTAACCTTTCCACGAGTTAAGCCTGACAACACGAGGTCTGTTATGACGTGACTGCGAACATCCGGCTCTTCCCAACCATATGTGTTCCACAAACGAGCTACCTTCCCACCTAACTGAGTGGACCAGCTGGCGGCCATGAGTTTGGTGGTTCCATAGGCAGTGGGCAAGCCTGCGAGTTGTGAGTTCACAAAGAGGAAGGGCGTTCGGGTACGAGATAGTGCGTCCAGAACGCGCACTGTTAACTCGCAATTGTGCTTGTATTGTTGATGTTGCCGATCTCCGGCTTCGATGTAGCGTGCGCCACCGGTATCCCAGGCGAGAAACCAAACTCGATCAGACTCACGAAAAGGCTCGTCATCAACGGTTCGTAGATCGCAGCCGCTCTTCAAATCAAGCGACCTGACGGTTCCGCCAAGCTCAGTCAGCTTTCGGACAAGCGTTGAGCCAATTAGGCCATCGCCTCCTAAAACCAGTTCACGCATTTGGGTCATCTATAGTTTCTCTTTGTTCTAGTCTGAATCTAAACGCCATATTCGTTCAGCCAACTGAACCTCACGGGCATCGCCAAGTCCCCAATGATCCTCATTCTGATAAGGTACGCCTGCTGGTGTTGCCAGCTCACCATGATGTGGCTGAATGTTCTCAGTGCAAGAGGTTGGGTGCGTTAAGTGAAGCACCGTTCCAACTTTCCTGACTGTTCCACCGAGGGCAATCATCTGAGCTGTACCGCGAACGTCGCAGCCGATGCGATGTCTTACCATTCCCTCATCAAATCCTCGCGCGCGGTGCCACAGCTCCCGACTGGCCAGGCAGAATTCTCCGGTTCCCAGACGTTCGTAGGGAATCGGTCGCCGGTAACGCAGACTTCCCCAAAACCCTATCTGTCGTTGTTGATCTTCACGCCACGGAATATCCCAACGTTCCGCAGTCCAAAGCACGTTACCGTCGAGCTGTTGATTTAGCAGCGTGTTTACTGAATCCAATCCCACGGCGGCGTCGGCGTTCGTACTCAAAATCCAGTCGGCTTGGGCCCGCCTGATTCCAACATTCTTGGCATGGTATTCCAACAACTTGATGTTTTGATTTTCACAAATTCTTTCGTGGGTTGTAGCTGGCACAACATAGGTGCTCAGGCAATCGAACCTTTTGGTCAGTTCGTGGGCCAACAGCTTTCGATCGGCTGGAGGATTCCATTCGACGAAAATTACTTCATTTGCCAGGTAACGAATGTTCCAGTCGATCGTGGCGATCAGTCGCTCACGGAAGTCAGACATGTAGTCGTCGTTCCGGCCGACACAGACGACAGCAATGTTTGGTCTACCGTTGCCGTTGCGGGTGATCAGACGAGCGTAGTTTACGCCTCCGCGAAAGGCGAACCCGGCCCGGGTTTGCATCTGCTTTGCTCTATATTTAATGCCTGCAATCATTGAATATTTACGAGTGTTTTACGCGCTGGCAAGCTCAGCAATCGATAGTGGTTGAGTCCACTCAGACGGAACTCTAACGCAACCTTGCACATCATCCAGCCACAGCGAAGCTACAGTATCGTCAGAATAGATTTCAAACGTCATCGCTTGAGGAACGTAATCTAGATACTTGCTTGCACAACGAGCGCCCACGCTCAATAAATAGAGGCCTGGACTTAAGAGGTTCTGCTCGATCCGGCAGGTGATGGAATACTTGCCGGGGCTCAGGCTCTCGATGGCGCCGTACGAATGACTACTCCGACACTCCATCACGCTGACATTGTCGGCCGACGAAACGTTGATGCCCAAGGCTACGTCGGCGAGAACTTCCGAGACTTCAAACCCTAATTCGACCTCAACCGGATCTCCAGTGCGTACCAGTGGTCGACCATCGGGAGAACAGATCCGAACCCGGTCGATCTTGAGCGCCAAATTTGCTACTTGAGGTCGTCGCACCGAGGTTAAATCGACTTCGTTCGTAGCGTTCTGAGTGACGTCCGATAAATAGCGGTCGACACATTCGCCCGCAGCGCCTTCAAAAACCTTACGGCCTTGAGAGAGAAGAATTCCGCGCGAGCAAAGACTCCGTATCGCCGCCATATTGTGACTGACAAACAGAACTGTTCGGCCTTGTGTCGAGATATCGCGCATGCGGCCAAGACATTTCTTTTGAAATGCGGCGTCACCTACAGCCAGTACTTCATCAACAATCAAGATCTCAGGATCGAGATAAGCAGCAACGGCGAACGCTAGTCGCATGTACATGCCGCTCGAGTATCGCTTAACTGGAGTATCGAGAAATTTTTGAATTTCTGCGAACGCAACGATGTCGTCAAAGTTGCGTTGGATCTCGGGGCGAGACATGCCGAGGATTGCGCCGTTCAGAAATATGTTTTCGCGACCTGTTAGTTCCGGGTGAAAGCCTGTTCCCACTTCGAGCAAACTGCCGGTCCGGCCGAATAGTTCAGCGCGCCCACTCGTCGGCTGCGTTACTCGAGTGAGAATTTTCAGGAGCGTCGATTTACCCGCGCCGTTCTTACCAATGATGCCTACAACCTCTCCCGGTTGGACTGTGAAGCTGACGTCACGTAGTGCCCAAACTTCGTCAATAGGATTGGATCGGAGGCTGGATATTGGGGCTCGAACAAATTTCGTCAGGGACTCGCGGATAGTCGAATAGCCTGCGGGCCCCGTCCCGATCTCGTACTTTTTACTCAGATTTTCTGCGTTAACGATTGCGTTCACTTAAGGCAGTCTCGCTCACGAGTCAATGAAAATCAATCAAGCAGGTGGTTTAGCGGGGTAAACAGCAAGCCATTTTCGAGTGATCTATCAGTTTCTATTCAATTCTCGGCCAGTTCGTTCGATTCAAACTATTGGCATGTAACGATAAATGAACATTGAAAGACCAGTGAGAAATGACCTTTCAGACGGTGCCCCAGCTTGTTTTTGGTTTATTGTCACCGTTCTCTTTGTTCAACTTCTCCAGGCGGGCCAATTCTAAATCGTGGTCAACCATAATATGAACCAATTCTTTAAAGCTGACTTTTGGTTCCCAACCCAGGACACGTTTAGCTTTGGAAGCATCGCCCAGCAGAATGTCCACTTCGGCAGGTCGGTAATACCGTGGATCGGTTTCGACAAATTCTTCCCAGTCAAGATCGAGGTATTTAAAAGCTTCTGTGAGAAAGTCGCGAACTGAATAATTTTCTCCGGTGGCGATTACAAAATCGTCCGCTTCGTCGGCCTGCAGCATTAACCACATTGCTTCGACGTAATCTTTTGCATATCCCCAATCGCGACGGGCGTCGAGGTTACCCATATAGAGCTTTTGTTGCAGGCCTAACTTAATGCGAGTAGCAGCGCGCGTAATCTTACGCGAAACAAATGTTTCGCCGCGCCGTTCGCTTTCGTGGTTGAACAAGATACCGTTGCACGCAAAAAGACCGTAAGACTCTCGATAATTGACAGTAATGTGGTACGCATAGGCTTTGGCGCACCCGTAGGGCGAGCGTGGGTAGAAAGGAGTAGTTTCGGTTTGCGGCACTTCACGGACTCGGCCGTATAGCTCTGAAGACGAGGCTTGATAGAATTTCGGGTTAAGACCGGTATCGCGAATGGCCTCAAGCAGTCTGACTGTGCCTACACCGGTGACTTCCGCAGTGTATTCCGGCACATCGAAGCTAACTCTGACGTGCGATTGGGCACCAAGATTGTAAATCTCGTCGGGTTGAGTGTTTCGCAGAATCGAGTTCAACGAGCTTGAGTCGTTCAAATCCCCGTAGAACATTCGCAGCCTGGCATTTGGCTCGTGTGGATCCTGGTAGAGATGATCGATCCGGTCGGTGTTGAATGACGATGACCGCCGTACAATCCCAAAAACCTGATATCCCTTGTCGAGTAGAAGTTCCGTCAGGTATGAACCATCTTGCCCGGTAATTCCAGTAATCAGTGCACGTTTCATTTAGCTGCTTGCCCTTTAAGAACCGTCGCGCTTGTGAAGTGGGAATTGGTCTAACGAACTCATACCTTAACCCAGTCTTAAGATTCTCGGCAACGAGGCTATTTCTTGCTGGTGTCCTAATTTGAACCTTCTCTTTGAAACTAATGAGCAACTTCTTGTTTTCTTAGCAAGATCTTCTCTGGCGCACGGCTTTGCCGCCTGTTGCCTGCGCCTTTC
>DATIBX010000266.1:0-4508 GCA_035457105.1 Pyrinomonadaceae bacterium | reverse complement strand
CACCACCTATCGTTCGAGCTCCAAAAGGTTAGTTGTTAACACCGGAGCACGACGATTCCGCGGCGTTAAATTTCTGCCGATCTGTTTGCTTGCGCGTAGTAAACCGTTGAAACGGATCTTCGACTCGCAGTCGCCGTGAACCCCGAGCTGAGGCTCGGGGAGAATGAGAGGGATTCTTGCAAGAGCCTCTAAAGCATGTAGGACACTCGTGCGATTTAGACGGCGCTGCAAAAATAAAAATTATCAAACCTCAAATAGCAATTGATCAATAAACTGGTAGTTGAGATTCGCATCAACGTCGAGGGCTCAGCCTCGGATCACCATCACTTCGGTAGCTTTGATCAATGCATAGACGGGTGTTCCTTTCCTTAGTCCCAACGATCTAGCGGCGTCACTCGTTATGATCGAGGTAATTTCCTGGCCCCCTATGTCCATCGTTATTTGCACGAGTAATCCCTCAAATCGAATATCTACGATTGTTCCCAGGAGTTTGTTTCGCCCGCTGATGGCCTCGAGTCCAACGGGTTTACCTCTCTTTGCCGCTTTCGATTTTGCCGCTCCCGTGACGCGTTCGATCTCGCTGCGAGCAATCCGATGATGACCGCCGGCCGTTTTTGTTGAGCGAATCTTCCCGGCATAAATCCATTGTTTTAGAGTCGGATAACTGACGCCTGCAAGTTTCGCCGCGTCGACCGGTTTCAATAAATCGCTCACAGAATTTGTTTCCTGATTTAGAAGTTTACTCTCAAGCCAAACTGTAACACTCGAGGGTCACCAGCAGAAGTAATGGAACCAAAACCGGCCGAGCCAAGGACCACATTGGGAGCGCCGAGCGGCGGAGTGTTAGTTAAATTGAAAATCTCAGTTCTAAACTCGACGTTTCTCATTTCTCCAAATGGGAACCTCCGGATGATTGCAACATCTGCATTCCGGTAGTGTGGGCCACGCACCGGGTTGCGCGAGCTGGTCCCGAGCGTGAACTGAGGTGCCACGCTGAAAGCGCCAGTGTTGAAGAATCGAGCCGCGGATTGTTCGGATGAAGGAAGGTTCGGATCCTCGATTCGGTTCGGGCGTTGCGTTCCAAAACCGGCAAAAGCATTAAAGTTGGTTACCTGGGTCACTGCGAGTGGCAGTCCCGATTGCAGGGTAATCACTCCGCTCAACTCCCAGTCTCGCAAAACCGCTTCCACGATTCCGCCCGGTCGAAATGATTTGCCTCGGCCAAAGGGCAGTTCGTAAGTAAAGCTGGTAACGAATACGTTCGGCAGGTCGCCGGTCGACACATCACACTCTAACCGGCGGTTAAGACTGTCGGCCACCGGAAAGTTAGCCACTGGACCAGTTAAGATCGAGGCATCGAATACGGACGATGCCTCATCAATCAGTTTCGATCGCGTATAACTAACCAGGAACGACAGTCCTCGTGAAAAACGTTTTTCAAGTTTTGCCTGGAGGGCGTTGTAACTCGTGTTGCCGACGTTGTTGCGATACAGGCTAACGGTTGTGAAGCGTGGAAATGGCTTCAACAGTTGTGCCAACGGAATCGTTGGATCGCCGAGGCTTGAGGACCTCGGGACTTGACCAAAGAACGGGTTAGCAACTCGCCGCAGCAGTGGAGCGCCAAGAGCGAGCTGTGCTGCGGTCAACTGATTGATATTTGTGTCGGGAATGCCAACGTGGGTGATCTTTGAACCAGCATACGCTAGTTCCATTACAAAGTTACCGCTAATTTCATGCTGAAACGCGACATTCCACTGTTGAGCGTAACCACTGCCAAGGTCTCGGTCGACAGAAAAAACACCCTGGCCCAGCCCGGCATCTGGCGTAAGCGGTATAGGAGCAACTGTTGGACCAGCGCTCAACACGAAAGCTGGATTGATGTTGTCGAGAGTTCTTTGACTGACGCTCTGAACGAAAGGGAATTGCGGGATCGTAAACGGCGTCGTGATTCCAGCCTGCTCAATCCAGATCAATCCGTATCCCGCGCGCAGTACACTCTTCTCAGTGACTCGGTACGCAGCGCCAATACGTGGTCCAAAGTCCAGTTTATGAAGGCGACGTGCCGTATCCGGAAATCCGTTTTCACCGAGATAGTCGAGTTGCTGTGTTTGCAGATTGAAAACTGCACCCTGGTTCTCGAGGATCGTTGAAGGAAAATTGAGCGTGTAGCGTAGTCCGGCATTAATGCTCAACCTAAGTGTTGCCTTCCAATCGTCCTGAACAAAGTACTCTTGAAGGTGTGCGCGTGGTTTCAGCACGCCTTTCTGGAGATCAATAGAAAATGTTTGTACCTGGCCCAGCAGGAAACTCGCTAAAGAATTGCCAGTGAAACTGGCAATGGCCGAACCCGTCTGAGGCACGGCTTGAGAGTTGGTGAATAAGGTGCTGAACGAGAACAGACCAGTCGGGGAAGGCGGCTGGAGCACGTCCAGGCGTTCCCAGCGAAAGTCCAAGCCAAACTTTAGCGAATGATTTCCCTTTTGCCAGGAGAAGGCATCGAATACCTGGGTTACATCGGTACGAAAAAGAGAGGCGGTATTTGCCGGCGACCCGAGTTGCTGGAAGCCGCTTATCGCAAAGGTGGGTAGCGTATTTTGGAAAGCTGTGCCATCCGGCACACCCGGAAAACTAAGTGGTTCACCTAACTCCGTAGCGTTGCGATTAATACTTCGGCGCGTGTACCCAAACCGCAGCTCGTTTACCATCGAGGTAGAAAACACGCGGGTGTAATTCAACACCAATGCTTGAGCACGAGTGTCGGTCAGCCCGGTGATGCCGCTAGTAATGTTGCCACTGCCATCCGGTAAGGGTGTTACAGGATTCGCAACGTCCTTCGCGTAAGAGAAGCGTCCATAGAGTTGATCATTTTCGCTAAGGCGGTGATCGATTCGGATATCGAACTGGTTTTGACTGTCGCTCTCGTTTCCTATTCTGGAAAAATTGTTTGCTGCCCCGGGGGACGTTGGAGTTGGATAACGTTGTAAGAGCAAACCTGCGACCGGATCGAAAGTACTCGTAGGGATGAGGTTCCCCGCATACGCCAGGTGATCGGTTGGTCGGAAGATTTGACCAGTTCGTGCCTGAATGACGTTGCCATTCGTGTCAGTTACGTTTACGGGTGAGTTGCCTGAAGCCGTATTGGTAATTGTTCCAGAGGGCGTAACAAACAAGGGAGCACCCAGACCGGCTGAGAAGTCGCCCCGTCGCTGAGCGTTCGTCGGAACAGTGGAGGTGACGACGCGACCAATTAGCTGTCTTGTTCCCTGGTAATCGGCGAAGAAAAAGGTCTTGTCTTTTGCGATTGGGCCACCCAGCACGAATCCAAATTGATTGCGCCGGAATACCGGTTTCTTTAGGTTAGCGGCGGTCCGTGGTGCAAATAGATTCCTCGCATTCAAAACCTCGTTGCGCAGAAACTCAAACCCGGCACCATGAAATTCGTTGGAGCCTGCCTTGGTAGTGAGGTTTACGACACCGCCATTGAAGCGGCCGAATTCTGCCCGTGGACTATTCACTTCCACTTTGAATTCCTGGATTGCTTCAGGGATCGGAAAGAAGGCAACCTGGCCCGGCTCGGGCTGCAGCACTGAAATTCCATCAAACAAGTATTCGTTCGTACGAGGTCGCCCACCATTGATTCTCGGGAAGGATGGTCCGGCAGTTGTGGGCGGCGGCTGTGCGACGCCCGCTGACAGCGAGACAAGCTGGAGAAAATTGCGACCGTTCAGAGGAATATCGACAATTTTGCGGTTTTCGATAACCTGGCCCAGGCTCCCCGTTTCACTGCGAAGAAGTGGCGCGTCATTCTGGATCACGACACTTTCGCTGATGGTTCCCGTCTCGAGTTTGAAGTCGACGGCGATTCGCTCCCCGGTGGCGAGATTCAGGACCTCGCGTGTCAATCGTTTGAAGCCGTTTGCCTCAACCTCGGCGCGGAATAGTCCAGGCCGCAGGTTAGTAAATGAATAAACGCCTTGCTGGTTTGTTGTCGTCTCAGCAGTCCAGTTCGTAGTAACTTGCGTCAGAGAAACTTTCGCGTTGGGTAGGGCGGCATCAACTTGATCCGTAATTCGACCGGTAAGTTCGGCACTACTTGACTGCGCGTGGGCGGCGCTTGAGACGAATAGCACCACGAGGAGTATGAGTAGGTTGGCATCTGTTCGAAACATGGTGGCTTTCTAGATCACCCTGTCGATTTCTGTCAACGATTCCGTACGAATGCTATACGGTTCTATATGATTTTGAGAATAGTTTTACGCAAAATAACGAAAGTCTTCTGTGGCATAGTTTTACGACGCGTGTTCTTTAATTCCAACCTAGCCCTGAGGACGTTAGTTTTTTGAAACCACCGGCTTTAGCCGCGTGGTTCCTCAATTTCAACCTGTCGGGTTAGGTGGAAGTTCAAATACCACGCGGCTAAAGCCGGTGGTGTGAATGCGTGCCGGAAAGGTGCACAGGGGTTAGGTGGAAGTTCAAATACCACGCGGCTAAAGCCGGTGGTGTGAATG
>DATIBX010000265.1:0-3079 GCA_035457105.1 Pyrinomonadaceae bacterium | reverse complement strand
TACGGTTCCGGTGACTCTGGAAGAGATCTTGATTCATCTGAAGGCAGTGCGGCGCGCAGTACAAAGGGCCCTGTTAGTAGCTGATATGCCTTATGGGACATTTCACACCGGTGATGATGATGCGGTCAGAAATGCACTTCGGCTGGTTAAAGAAGGTGGGGCTGAAGCTATCAAACTTGAAGGGGGTCACAAACGCGTACATCTTGTTAAGCGACTGGTCGACGAAGAGATTAGCGTGATGGGCCATATCGGGTTGACGCCGCAATCAATCAATCAACTGGGCGCTTATCGGGTACAAGGCAAGACGGCGGAAACAGCTCGCCAGTTAATCGACGACGCGCGAGCGATGGAAGACGCGGGCGCCTTTGCGGTTGTCCTGGAAGTGGTTCCCCGCGAGATAGCGCAAATGATTACTGAGAGTCTATCGATTCCAACCATCGGCATTGGGGCAGGCTCGCACTGTGATATTCAAGTTCTGGTAATACATGACATGTTGGGGCTGTCGTTTGGTAAGCAAGCAAGATTTGTAAGACCTTATGCAAATTTACGCGAAGTAATGACCGACGCTGTTACTCGGTATGCTGACGACGTTAGAAATGGCACCTATCCTTCCGATGCCGAGTCGTATGCTCTCCCTGCCGATGCCGCTGAGGCACTTGATATTCAGACCCCACGAAAAATCTGAAAGAGTCTTAGGCCGCATCTCAGATCATGGAGATTATTAATCGTCGTCAGCGCATGAGTTCTGTCGCGCGCAAAATCCGCCGCGTGCAGGACAGAACTATAGGTCTAGTACCTACGATGGGTGCGCTGCACGAGGGCCACTTGAGTTTGGTCCGCGAAGCACGACGAATGTGTGATGTAGTCATCGTTTCAGTTTTTGTTAATCCAACTCAATTCGGTCCAAACGAAGACTTCACGCGATATCCTCGAGATCTAACCAAAGATACAGCCCTGCTTACCGATTACAACGTTGATTACATATTTGCGCCAACAGTTGACGAGATCTATCCAAAGGGTTTCTCGAGTTATGTAAGTGTCGAAGGCTTGTCGGACCGACTTGAAGGCGCGTCTCGCCCGGGTCATTTTCGAGGTGTTGCAACGATTGTAACGATCCTGCTGAATACGACCAGGCCTGATTTTGCTTACTTCGGACAGAAGGACGCTCAGCAAGCTCTAATCATTAGAAGGTTGGTTAAGGATCTCGCGTTCGATACTGAGATCGTAATTCTGCCCACCGTTAGAGAAGATTCGGGCCTCGCAATCTCGTCTAGAAATCTCTACCTGGGCCCTGAAGAGCAGATCGCTGCGACCGTAATACATCAGGCTTTGAGTCGCGCCAAAACGGCATATAAGGATGGGGAACGCAATGGTGGCCGCTTGGAGGCGCTCATTCGCTCAACTATTGAAGTTGAACCGCGCGCTCGCGTCGACTACATCACCGTAGCGGACGCTGAAAACCTGGACCATATTGATAAACTCGATGAAAGACCGATATTGATCGCCGTGGCCGCCTATATAGGCAAAACTCGCCTGATCGATAACATCATCCTTAATAAAGTCAAAAAGAAAGACGCGGCCGGGCTTATCAACTAAGCAACGCGCGTTTCAGGTCTTTGCGTCTTGTGCCCGCGCGGGGAATAATGCATTTAGCAATTAGGAATCCCGCAGGGTAGAGACGCTAATTTTTTGTCACCATGAAGCAAAAGTCTCATATCACCTTTACTTTGAATGGCGAGCAAGCTGAGGTTGCATTCGCGCCTCACAAGACGCTGCTCGAAGTACTGCGCGAAGACCTCAATCTTACTGGGACAAAACACGGCTGTGAGTTGGGAGAATGCGGCACCTGTGCAGTGCTGGTCGATGGTCGTTCAATTCTGTCTTGTCTGATGTTGGGGCTTGAAGCTGAGGGTCGCAATATTAAGACAATTGAGGGTATGGCGACAGGAGCCGATTTACATCCTTTGCAACAGACATTTGGAGATTTGGGCGCCGCTCAGTGTGGCTACTGTTCACCCGGGTTCTTGTTGGTAGCGGAGGAGCTACTGGGGAAAAATCCCAGCCCGTCCAGAGCCGAAATTCAGGAGGCGTTATCGGGAAACCTATGCCGGTGTACGGGCTACATAAAAATCTACGAGGCAGTTGAGTTGGCAGCAGCGCGCATGAGAGGTGAAGAGTTCGAACTCCCACGGGAAAGCGTCTACGGTATTGAGTAACGATCAAAGAAAAAACAAGCTGCCGGCGGAACGGCTAAACGTTATCGGTAAACCGTTTCGTAAGGTTGACGCACGGGCAAAATGCGTAGGCCAAACAAAGTTTGCCGACGATATCGTTTTACCACGAATGCTCTTCTGCAAGATTCTTCGCAGTCACCTACCGCACGCATTAATCAAGAAAATAGACTTCAGTAAAGCGCTGGCCCTGCCGGGTGTATTAGCAGTCATTATCGGAAAGGATTTGCCAATACCTTACGGGATTCTTCCGGTCAGTCAGGACGAGCATGCACTTTGTATCGATAAGGTGAGGTTCATAGGCGACCCGGTCGCAGCGGTCGCCGCTATTGATGAAGACGTCGCCTTTGAGGCGATGAACTTGATTGAGGTTGAGTACGAACCACTCCAGACTGTGTCGTCGATTGAGGAGGCAGTGATGATCGACGAGCCTCGCATTCATGAGTATGGCGACTCAGGTAACGTACATAAGAAAGTGTCGTTGGAGTTCGGTGATGTCGAGGAAGGGTTTTCTGAAGCTGACCTGATTCGTGAAGATATATTCTTCTACGAAGGCAATACTCATCTTCCGATGGAGCAGCATGCTGCGGTCGCTCATTTCGATTCAGACGAAAAAATTACTCTCTGGAGTTCGACACAAACGCCACACTATGTTCATCGTGCGCTCGCCAAAGTGCTCGGCCTGGCAGCCAGTCATATTCGCGTCATAGCTACGCCAAATGGGGGCGGCTTCGGAGGAAAAAGTGATCCGTTCAATCACGAGGTAATAGTTTGCAAGTTGGCGATGATCACGGGCAGACCGGTAAAGGTCACACTCACGCGTGAAGAGGTGTTTTATTGCCATCGCG
>DATIBX010000264.1:0-17051 GCA_035457105.1 Pyrinomonadaceae bacterium | reverse complement strand
TGACATGCGAAGGTGTGCTTCGCCAATGTGTGGTGGTTATTTTGTCCGGCGAGTAAATCAAAACTTAACGCGTTGCGCGAACGGGAAATCGCAAAAGGAATGCTATGTGGCTTCGATTGACTGGAATGGCCAGCCCGAGATTGAACCACCAAAGGCTTTGCTGCGCGGCTCGCTTATCACCAAAGGAAACCGGCGCGGGAAGTACGGAACTTTGAAAATACTTGAATCGTGGAAAGCGGCAGGATCGACGACCGCAGACACCGGAACATTCTTTCGCGTTCGCGACCGTGGACTTCGATGTATCGCTGCACCCTGTCCGACTCACCATGAAGCGAGGCTCAACGACACTTTTAGCCGTAACGTCGCAGGAGTCGATTTGAATACTGCTCAAGCCGACGAGACAGCCACAGGCCTGGCATTCCAGGCCATGACCGGGCCTGAAGGAATATTAATTCGTGGAACACACGCACCTGTTTCCGGGCCAGCAGGTCGTTCGCAAATGTTGAAAGCAAGCCAGTTTTATCTGCGCGAGAATCCTGAGGGTGCGATGAAGCCCTGTATGAAGACTGGATGCTCGTCGCAAGTTTGCGCTGAGAAGGAAGTGATCACGACTTGTGAATATCGAACGGAGTACGAGTGTTACAAAAGAGCAGCCTGTGAGCGTCAAAAGAATGGGGAATGTGGTTTCACCATGACACCCGAGCTGGCGGCCTGCCTGAAGAAAGCGAAGTGAGACTGTCCGCATGAAGAACCTAAGTCTACTAATTGTCGGCATGCTTTTGCTCACTCTGAACTCAAACTGGCAGATCCAAAATAGTGGCGTGACCGTTCGCTTGCGTGGTGTAAGCGCAGTCAGCGATCGCGTCGCCTGGGCCAGCGGAGCGTCAAGTAAAGTGCTGAGAACTGTCGACGGCGGCACCACCTGGAAAGCATTGCGCGTGACCGATGAAGTCTTGGACTTTCGAGACGTCGATGCGATTAGTGAGCGCCTGGCTTATGTCCTTAGCATTGGTAATGGCCCAGCTTCTCGGATTTACAAGACGACCGACGGCGGCAAGACCTGGGCGTTACAGTTTAAAACTACTGATTCGAAGGCCTTCCTTGACGCAATGTCGTTTTGGGACCCAACACATGGCTTGGTCATCGGTGATTCGATCGACGGAAAGTTCTACGTCTTGCTTACGCAGGATGGCGGCACCACGTGGTCTAGAATACCCGGCGATAAACTACCACCCGCGTTAGAAAACGAAGGCGCCTTTGCCGCGAGCGGCACGAATATCGCCGTCTTTGACAAAACGCACGCATGGATTGGAACAGGCGCTTCAAGTAGGGCTCGAGTTCTATACACCGCGGACGGTGGTAGTAGCTGGAAGGTTGCCGACACTCCACTTAAATCCGGTCAATCGAGCGGTATTTTCTCAGTAGCCTTTCGGGATGCCAAACATGGCGTGATCGTGGGTGGTGACTATACGAAAGAAAAAGAGGCAGTAGACAATGTAGCGGTCACGAGCGACGGCGGAGCAACCTGGACGCTTGGTTCAGGACTCTCTGGTTTTCGTTCGGTGGTTGCTTATAGCCAGGGCATTGTGATCGCCATTGGTCCAAGTGGTGCCGACATTTCTCATGATGACGGTAAGACCTGGAGCGCGCTGGAAGGTCCGGGCTTTGACACTTTTAGTTTTGTTAAAGGCAGTAAGCTTGGTTGGGGCTCGGGGGCGCAAGGTAGCATAGGCAAGTTAAGTTTATGACAACCCTGATTGTGTTGGTCGGTGTCGAACGGTCACTTATGATTGATATGAGACCTGGTCCAGACACAGTATGACCTCGCTGGACCATATCAATGCGACCCAGACAATTTTGGCGCAAAAAGAGCTTGAGGACAGCGACCAGGGGGCCGATGTTGGGTGAAGTCAAACAACCGGGTAACGTCGGAACAGGGGCGACCTCGTATCTGTAGTTACCTTTTCGGCCGCTCAAATTCGAATCAAGCGGAAAACTTCTCTTCGATTGCCTTCAGAGCCCGTTCGAGCATTGCACGGTGAGCGGGATTCACAGCACCTTCCAGCTGCCCGACGATACGCGCTTTTGACATTCGCAGTGATTCCAATTCGGCCTTTCTGGCTCGTTCTTCAGGCGTTTTGCCGGGCAACCGCGCGCGCTCTTCAAGCAAACGCTGTTGCCGTTCGGCAGCGTCTTCCATGCTTCCGGCAAGATCATCACCATCCCAACCCATAAACTATTCCTCCCTTTGAATGCAATCGGACGAGTAGTCGCCCAAGTTCAACTTTGTAAAGGTCTTTAGCTCTCGGATCTAAATAAAAGGAGCTTGTTACAAAATCTTGCACTTCAGAAAAGGCAAGACACTTAGGTTTTTGGACAAGCTTTTCGGATAAATGGAGCTGACAGTCTCTACTTTGCGCCAATACATGGCCCTAAATCAACTTGAATTATTTGGAACAAAAACTGCGTTGGCTTAAAATGGTTGGCGTCTCCCCCACACGCTCGGTAAAAGCGAGTGCTCTTAACGTTTTCGCAGGCTGTTTCAGGAATCACACGCCAACCGGGCAATTACTCTACTGACGTTCCAGAATTTGAGCGGAACTAAGTGGACTTCAACCCTATCAACTAAACAAAATTAAACTCGAATTGTCCTGTGCATTCAGTGAATGACAGGTCAAAAGGGAGGGCTTGTAATGGCCAGATTAGATTCAAAAATCTTTTCCAGATCTCTTCCAGACCGCCGACCTGACGGTAAACAGCGGTTTCCAGCAACCCTACTTCTATCCCGTCTGTCTCTAGCATCAATTTTCCTGCTTCTGCTTTGCGCTGCCACATACGCGCAATCAGGTAACTCTACAGTTCGCGGTACTGTTAGAGACCCGCAAGGCAACGTCGTTGCGGGTGCGACGGTAAACTTGACTAACCCAGATAAGAATTTTACCCGCACTCAATCCACCAATCAGGAAGGTGCCTACATCTTTAACGCGATTCCACCAGGCACCTATAAGCTCGATGTTGAATCACCCGGATTCAAAACCGCGTCGGCGTCAGGGGTCGTCGCTCTTGTCGACACTTCCACGGTGCGCGACGTACAACTTGAAGTGGGTGCCGTTTCAGAAACCGTCGATGTGACCTCAGGTGCTGAAACTGCCATCAACACCAGCGACGCGAGTATTGGTAACTCCTTCGAAAGAAAACGAATAGTCGAACTTCCCCTTAATGCCAATAACGTAGTTGGTCTTCTGTCGTTGCAACCCGGCGTCACCAGAACCGGTTATGTCAATGGCGGGCGTTCAGACCAGTCAAACATCACTCTCGATGGTGTGGATGTAAATGAACAGCAAGATGGACTCGACGTCGTAACCGACGAAGCCTTTGCCAGCGTCTTGAGAGTTACTCGCGATTCGCTGCAGGAGTTTCGTGTTATCACCACGAATCCAAATGCGGAACAGGGACGTTCTTCCGGCGCCCAGGTTTCGCTCGTCACTCGATCAGGATCAAATCAATGGCACGGATCCTTATTCGAAACTCACCGAAACACTGTCACTACAGCAAACGACTTTTTCAATAATGCAGCGGGCGTTGAACGTCCGCAGTTACTGCGAAACATTTTCGGCGGTTCCGTTGGTGGTCCTATTAAAAAGGATCGTGCGTTTTTCTTCTTTACCTACGAAGGTTTTCGCGAAGCGACTGCCACCTCGGTAGTTCGTGAAGTTCCTCTGCCAACACTGGGCCAGGGAATAGTTCGCTATCGGACCGAAAGTGGCTTTAGTGATCCAGGTTGTCCGGCTGGCACCCCGTCAGGAGTCGACTGTCTTACTCCCGACGAAATCAATGCTGCCTATACTGCGTTAAATGGCGATACACCTGGCATCAACCCGGCGGGGCTCGCTGTATTGCTTGACGCCTCGAGACGTTATCCGGCTAATGACACAACCGTAGGTGATGGCCTTAACACGAGCGGTTTCCGTTTCAACGCTCGGACGCCGACAGAGCTCAACACCTACATCGGACGTTTCGATTTCAATCTTACCGATCGTCAAACGCTATTCGTTCGCGGTAATTATCAGAACGATACCGTTACACGCGCTGTGTATTTCAGTTCGGACTGCAGTGTTCCGGGCGACAACATTCAGTGTTTCCCGGATACTCCGCCACTTACTACCTGGAATCACCCGAAAGGGCTGGCGATTGGGCATACCTGGACAATCTCGAATTCCCTCGTCAACCGTTTCAACTACGGTTTTACGCGAGCTTCCTTTACTCAGAATGGAGATTCCAATGAGAACCAGGTGAATTTCCGATTTATCTTTTCACCCAACGCTTTCGCGCGGTCGCTACGAAGGACCACCCCAGTTCATAACTTCGTCGACGACATTTCGTGGGTACGTGGAAATCACACGATAGGCTTGGGTGGGAACGTGCGGTTGATTACAAATAACCGTAACTCTCAGGCTCCGTCGTTTGATACAGCGATCATCAACCCGTCGTACTACAACGCATCCGGCGCGGTGATCACTGATCCGTTCTCGGATTTTTTGAGTCAGAACGACCTCAGGGATGCGCTCGCATCTGTGATTGGCCGTTACTCGCAGTACAGTGCGAACCTCGTTTACGGAGCGGATGGCTCGCTTGAGTCGGTAGGATCACCTTCCGTGCGAGCTTTCGCGACTCAGGAGTACGAATTCTATGGACAGGATTCGTGGCGGATCAGGCCAAACTTCACACTGAATTATGGAGTTCGATGGTCCACCTCAACTCCGGTTTATGAAAAGAACGGCCTCCAGGTCGTACCCAACGTAAACCTTACCGACTACTTCAACCAGCGCGTTGCCAGCTCAAATGCCGGGACATCATTTAATGATCCGATAACCTTTGTATTGGGCGGCAAAGCCAATAATGCTCCGGGTTATTACAAACAGGACTGGAACAATTTTGCTCCATCGGTCTCCTTTGCCTGGTCACCTGACTTTGGCAAGAACTGGTTCGGCAAGGCTTTCGGGCGCGAAGGTAAGAGCGTTATTCGCGGTGGGTTCCGAATGACCTACGATCGCATCGGTAGTCAACTAGCCGTAAATTTCGACCTGAATAGTCTGGCCGGATTTACAGCCGCTCAGAATATTAATGCGAATACCTTCGATGTATTACCAGGCACCCTTGGCCCGTTGTTCTCAGGATTCAACCCGAACGTTCGCAACCTTGACTTTCCTGGTCAAGCGCCATTTCCCACTTCTCTCAATTTCCCGTTGACGGTTCCTTCTGACGAAGATCAGCGAATCGAGACATCGTTAGATGCAGGCATCACGACGCCATACAACACCAGCTTTAACTTGTCGTATGCGCGTGAACTCGGAAGAGGGTTGACTGTTGAAGCCAGCTATGTTGGACGTTTTGCTCGCAAGATATTGGCTACACGCGACATTATGCAACTCAACAACATAGTTGACCCGCAGTCAGGGATGAGCTTTTACGACGCGATGAATCGACTCGTTGATGCTCGTTATGCAAATGCGCCAATCAACTCCGTTGCGCCTATCCCGTTCTTCGAGAACATGTTTCCGTTTGCAGCTGATTGGTGGGGTGACAGCTCACTGACAGCAACTCAGGCCAGTTATGCCTGGATCGCTCCGTCAGCTGTCGGCGGTGCTGACATTAATGACTATACATTCGTGCAGTTGCTCTGGGACGATAGTCCAAACTGCACTACTTGCCCGTTTGGTGGTGGTCCAGCGAAGTTCAACAACATGTTCTATCAGCCGCAATTCGGAGCGTTGTCAGCCTTCTCCACGATCGCGCGTTCGAATTACCACGCTTTGCAACTAAGCTTGCGTGAACGGTTGCGCGACGATGTAACGTTTGACTTCAACTACACCTACGGACATTCACTCGACAACGCCTCGGGGCTACAGAGTTCGTCGAGTTACGGAACAGCGTTCATCGTCAACTCACTCTATCCGGATCGCAACTACGCCAGCTCGGATTTCGATGCTACCCATATCATCAATGCGAACTGGGTAGTTGGGCTGCCTGTTGGCCGTGGCAAGAAGTTCCTCAATAGCTCAAATAGCGCGGTGGACGCGGTGCTCGGCGGATGGCAGTTAACTGGTATTTTCCGTTGGAACAGTGGTCTTCCATTCCAGACTCCTTTTGACTGCTGCTTCTGGGCCACGAACTGGAACGTGCAATCGAACGGCGTGAGAGTTCAACCAGTAAAAGCAGCCACAAATAAATCCGGGTCACCCAACGCCTTTGCGGACCCGGTTGCAGCATTTCGCAGCTTCCGTAATTCGAGACCTGGCGAGGTTGGTGATCGTAATGTACTCCGTGGTCCAAGCTACATCTCGTTGGACTCCGGTCTCTACAAGACGTTCAAACTACCCTGGGAAGGTCATACTTTGCAGTTCCGCTGGGAAGTTTTCAACGTAACCAATACTCAGCGGTTCGATCCGTTGACGATTTCGGATCTGAGCCTTGGCACGGATCCATTCCTTGGTGGAAATCCGAACTCCGACTTTGGACGTTACACCTCAACCCAGGCACCCTTGAACGAAACCAAGGCAGGGCGAGTAATGCAGTTCGCGCTGAGATATTCGTTCTAACTCTAGCTTAAGAGCGGTGATCTTCAGGTCGGAGTCGAAAGGCTCCGACCTTTTTTTGTCACCGGTAATTTGTGGCTTTGGGCTTTGTACTTTGTACTTTGGACTTTGTGCTTGGTGCTTTGGAATCTGTAATATCTCCTGACGTGCAGACTTCGTGGGCAACGACTGATTGTTTGGAGGGTCAGTAGTGACTCAACGACGAGATCCAACGTTGTAGGGGCGGCACTCCGTGGCCGCCCCCTCTTCCTTTTCAAGCAAAGTACCACGCACAAAGTACAAAATACGGAGTAAACGGCTGCAGGCGGAGACTAATCAAATGACCGACCAAAAACGCGAACTATTGCGCCATACGGTAGCAACTCTCGCTTATCGTGGCGCGAAAGCCACCAGAGATGCTGGCGAGAACTTCGGCGACTTTAGTTGCGGCCCTTCTTCACGCACTCCCCTCCAGATTCTCGCTCACATTGGCGATCTGTTGGAGTGGGGACTCTCGATCGCAGAGGGAGAACAGATCTGGCGTAACTCAAATGGCGAGTCATGGACCAAAGAAGTGGCGCGCTTTCATTCATGTCTCGAGGACTTTGATAAATTCCTTGCCTCAGAGGCCGAGCTCAGGGCGCCGGTCGAACGGCTCTTCCAAGGGCCCATCGCCGATGCGCTAACGCATGTTGGCCAAATCGCGATGATGAGACGTTTGGCAGAACAACCCATGCGCGGCGAAAACTACTATGTAGCCGAAATTACCTCTGGCATCACCGGACCGAACCAGCCCGCACCAAAACAAGAGTTTGGTTGACGCAGCCCGACTGTCAAGGAGGGGCTTAGTCCTCATCGATCGGTCGATCCAGCGCGCCTCCTTGAGAGTCGGGCTACTACCCCGCTACTGATGCACTACTGACCTGCCACTTGACTTGGGGCTTCATCGCGTTTGCAGTTAAGCTACTCTCCTCTTAATGCTGCAACTCCTGAACATCTCAAATATCGCTCTCATCGAGAGACTTCAAGTCGAATTTGATTGCGGTCTGAACCTCTTAACCGGCGAAACTGGTTCCGGTAAGTCGATCATCGTCGACGCACTCGGAGTTCTGATTGGGGGCCGATTTAGCAGCGAGTTGCTGAAATCCGGTACAGATCGCGGATCAATCGAAGGACTCTTTACTGTAGCAACTAATCCCGAAGTACTTGCGCTACTCGAAAGCGCGGGCATAGCCGGAGTCGATTCTAATCAAGAATCGCTCGAGTTGATTATCAGGCGCGAGGTCTCGGCCACAGGGCGTAATAAGATATTCATCAACAATCAACTCGCTACGCAGACTCTCTTACGCTCGATCCGCGAGTATCTTGTTGATATTCATGGACAGGGGGAACAACAAACCCTCTTCAATCCGGAAACTCACCTGGAGCTCCTGGATGCGTTTGCCAACAATGGGGCACTGCGCTCAGAGGTTGCTGCCTGTTTTCTTCGTTGGAAAGAATTGAAAAAGCAATTAGACCAACTAAACCAAAACGAAGCAGCCCAGTATCAATTAGTCGACACACTGAAATTCCAAATTAAAGAGATAGAGAACGCCAACATCGCAGTTGGCGAGGACGAGCAACTCGAAGATGAGCGGCGTCGGTTGAGTAACGTTGAAAAGTTGACGGAATTGTCGATAGGGACGTACGCGCGTATTTACGAGGACGACGAGTCAGCCCTAGCTCGACTGCAACACGCACTCAAAGATATTACCGAACTTGCCGAATACGAATCCAATTTCAGCTCCTATATTGAAGGCATCGAAAGCAGTCGGGCTGTTCTCGAAGATCTCTCTTTCTCTCTTCGCGAATTTGCTGACAAATTGGAATTTTCGCCGTCCCGGCTCCTTCATATCGAAGATCGTCTTGTTGAATTATCACGACTTAAAAGGAAATATGGCGGTTCGCTGCAAACCGTGATGGAACATCTGGCCGGCGCTGAGGATCGTTTGCGAGCAATCGAGACTTCCGACCAACGACAGGAAGAACTAAACAAACTGCTTCGAGACGCAGAAGGCCAATACCTGGCCCGGGCACGACAGCTGCAGACGTCGAGAAAGCGGGCCACCAAAAAACTTGAGCAAGCAGTCGAACAGGGTATTCGGGAGGTGGCCATGGAAAATGGACGCTTCCAGATCCAACTTATAAATACGCTCGAGGAAAAGATCGGTGATGCAGCCTACGACATTACCGGTATTGATCGCGCAGAATTTTACTTTTCTGCTAATCCTGGAGAAGAGTTAAGACCGCTGGCGCGAGTCGCCTCAGGAGGCGAAGCTTCACGGCTGATGCTCGTGCTCAAGACCGTCGCTAACGCCTCAGAGTTTCCCCGCACGATTGTGTTCGATGAGATCGATACGGGCATCGGCGGCCGAGTCAGCGAAGCGGTAGGCGTCAAGTTACAAAGATTATCTAAAACCAATCAGGTGTTGTGCGTAACGCACCAGGCCCAGATAGCGCGGTTCGCTGACAATCATCTTGCAGTGCACAAAGATGTCTACAAGGGTCAGACCACCGTATCTGTTGAGCGTTTGGACCGATCTGGTCGCGTGGAAGAATTGGCGCGCATGCTGACTGGGGCCGAAATAACCGATAGTGCTAGAAGACATGCAAGGGAGTTATTGAAGAAGTAAGTATGAGTACCGAACCAAACAAGATTATCTATTCCATGGTCGGCGTCGGTAAGTTCTACGACAAAAAGCCGGTCCTTAAAGACATTTATCTCTCCTATTTTTACGGCGCGAAGATTGGCGTTATTGGGTTGAATGGCTCAGGTAAATCGTCGTTGCTGAAAATACTCGCGGGCGTCGACAAAGAGTTCGTTGGAGAAACAGTTATTTCACCGGGATTTACAGTCGGATTCCTTGAGCAGGAACCACTGATTGATGACAATCGGACAGTTCGTGAGGTAGTTGAGGAAGCTGTCCAGGAAACAGTCAATCTCTTGAAAGAGTTTGAAGAGATCAACGCCAAATTTGGTGAAGAGATGACTGATGACGAAATGAATGTTCTCCTCGAACGCCAGGGTGAAGTCCAGGAAAAACTGGACCAACAGGATGCATGGGATCTCGACGCCAGACTGGAAATGGCCATGGACGCCCTCAGATGTCCACCGCCTGACACTTCGGTAAAGATTCTATCAGGTGGAGAACGACGCAGAGTCGCATTGTGTCGCTTGTTACTTCAAAAGCCAGACATCCTGTTACTGGACGAGCCCACCAATCATCTCGATGCGGAATCAGTGGCCTGGCTCGAACATCATCTGCAGGGTTATCCAGGTACCGTCATTGCTGTAACTCACGACCGATATTTCCTGGACAATGTAGCCGGGTGGATACTCGAACTCGATCGCGGTCAGGGAATTCCGTGGAAGGGAAACTACAGCTCCTGGCTGGAACAGAAACAGGAAAGACTGAGGCGTGAAGAAAAATCCGAAAGCGAACGGCAAAAAACTTTGCAGCGCGAACTAGAATGGATTCGGATGTCGCCCAAGGCTCGTCACGCCAAAGGAAAAGCGCGCATCAATTCGTACGAGCAACTACTGCAAGAGGAGTCTGAAAAGCGGCGCGAGGATCTCGAGATTCATATTCCGCCAGGGCCACGACTGGGCAGCGTCGTCATTGAAGCTAACGACGTAGGTAAGGGTTATAACAATAACCTGTTGGTTGAAGACATGACTTTTGCACTTCCCCCGGGTGGGATTGTTGGCGTTATTGGACCAAACGGTGCCGGTAAGACAACTCTGTTTCGTATGATCACAGAGCAGGAACAGCCCGATAAAGGAACGATCCGCAAGGGCGAAACAGTGGTGTTGGCTTACGTGGACCAGAGCCGCGCTCTCGACTCCAACAAATCGATCTGGGAAGAAATCTCAGGCGGAGACGACACTATAAAGGTCGGCGCTCGAGAGGTTAATTCGCGAGCTTACGTTGCAAAGTTCAATTTTTCCGGGTCCGACCAGCAAAAGAAAGTGAGCATGCTTTCCGGCGGCGAGAGAAATCGAGTTCATCTGGCCAAGATGCTTAAGGAAGGCGCAAACGTTCTACTTCTCGACGAACCGACAAACGATCTTGATGTGAATACGTTGCGAGCCTTGGAAGAAGCACTCGAAAACTTTGCCGGCTGTGCGGTTGTCATTTCGCATGATCGTTGGTTTCTTGATCGAATTGCCACTCATATACTTGCTTTCGAAGGCGATAGCAAAGTGGTCTGGTTCGAGGGCAACTACTCCGACTACGAAGCGGATCGCAAACAACGATTGGGCACCGCCGCGGAAATACCCCATCGAATCAAGTATCGCCAATTAACACGATGACCTTGGGGTGCGCCGGCCCGGCGGCGTTTTGTTAAATAAACAACTCTCGAGTAGGTAAGTCCTCCTTAAAAGCGGCGCCGGGCCGCCGCACTCCAAATGTTCCCCCGACTATTCGACAAACAGAATCGCGGCCTGCTGTTGGATCTCGTGGTTTTCCTCGCGAACATTTTTTTAATGCGAGCGATCACAGGCTACTTCCTCCGCCTGATTGCAGCAGCTGACAAGGAAAATGGTCTTGCTCAGTTCGCTCTTCTAATCACAGCGATCGGTATGTGGGTGCTACCGGCAGCCGGAGCGATACTAAAGCGTTGGCATTTTGCGGAACGGAAAAAAGCCCGCCAGTGGCACGACACCAAACTTGGCGGTTGTTTATTCAATCCGATTTTCTACTTCTGCTTGAACCTGGTTCTGATCTCTGCCATCAACGCTGGCGTGAGTCAGATCTTTTTTCCCAGGGCCAACGACACTGCCGCTGTTTTTGTTCCCATGGTCATCGGCGGGCTGATCTTGACGATCATTCAAACAGTCATCATCTACAGATATTTCTCACCTCCCAAGAAACCACCCAGTTGGGAATTTCTAAAAAGCCGTGAAAGCGAGTTGCTGGGCGACATCTGTCTCTTTGTCAACATGTTACTTTTTCAGATCGGCTGGAACATGTTTTCGTTCGCGGGGCTCGGACGACCTTCAGGAGTCACGGAATTCCTTGGGCGATTATTCTTCTTGTGTTTTCTGGCCCTCCTAATCTACTTTCCGCCTCGAATGTTTTACCTGGCCGAAGACATAGATCGACCACGAACATGGTTAACAATGTTGCTGGCTAACTCACCAGTAATCTGGCACCTGCTCATTGGCTCATCGCAAAACAACTGGACCTAGCCACAAGTGCCGCCAACCTGATTGACGGCACCCGAGCGATTAGTAGTTTAGGCCGCTGATGCTGCGTATTGCTGTGGGTTTTCCTTCACTTTTTCCACACACTCGTCGCAACAAACGGTTATTTCTTTGCCGGCGACTTTGACTTTGATACCACCATCATTGATGGCCCAGTCACATACCGGACATTTTTCAATAGCCATGATTTCTCTCCCTTTTTCAAGATGTGCTTTTCAAGCGAGGTGATATTAGGGTTCAGGGTGAAGGATGCACTTCCAGAATCTTGCTAAGTTTTGGGAGGGGCAGCAGCCCGAGAGTTTTGGAGGCTGAACGACGGTAGGAGTGTTCACGGTGCAAAGTGGGGCGGCCACGGAGTGCCGCCCCTACAAGCGGAATTGGGAGGGGCTGCGACCAAATTCTTTGCGAAAGACGTCGGTGAAATGACTGTGACTGGAAAAACCAAGCTCAAGAGCCAGCTCGGTCAGATCTGTTGCCCCTTCCGCCAGTCGCTCAAGGGATGCTCTTAATCTCAGCTGAGTTAAATACCGATGGACCGGTACACCTGTTTCACGCTGAAAGATCCTGGCGAGATGGTAAGGCGAAGCATGAACGGCACGGGCCACTTCATCCAGAGTGATACGCTCGCCGAGCCGCCCTGCAAGATAAGTCTTTACCGCTTCGGTCCGATCTACATGATCCTGCTTCGTTGTCGGTTTGTGTTTAGTCGAGCCATCTTTCTGTTCAAAAGCTGAGCCCAAAACATCGGCCACGATTTGTAATGCAGTTACATCAGCCCAGAGTGGTTCAGGCGGATCAGCTTCAGCGATTTCGAGTCGCCGGACCAGCTCACGATGGCGGAAGAAGACCTCGCCGCTGCATGGACCAGTGATGAACTGAAATGGCTGTTCCGGGTGGTCATCAATTGTTGGATCGAGCTCGCGTACAATGTCATTCAAAACTCTTGGTGAAATCGTGAAGACTGTCCCACGGTCGCCGCAGTCAGTGGGATGACTGACTCGATAAGTGGAATCCTTCGAAAAGAAAACGGCCTGGTTTACGTCGGCAGTTGTAGTCAGCTTCCCAAAGTGTCGCGTAAACGCACCGTGCCGCATTAAGACGATGTTATTCGCGCTCGACTCTTCCTCATCGCCGGCGCTGGTCGACTGTGGGTGACAGTTGTAGTCTTGCACGCTCAAGATCGGACTCTGATACAAAATCCTGTAGCTGCGTTCTTTATTTTCGTCCGGTCGAGACATAGTAGTTTGAGTTATTGAATAATATTACTCCGTTACCGATGCAACTCGTGATTTGGCACTCAAGGCTGCCCTACCGAACTTGGCCTCGCCCCTTAGACTTATCTCAGCGTCTCTCTGCGGTTCTCGGCGTCTCTCTGCGATCCTGCGATTCAGCCAAATCGCTTTTTGTTTTGCAGGATCGCAGAGAGACGCCGAGGACCGCTGAGAGACGCTGAGAAGAAGTCGTAAAATCACGCGATAACGCAAGCCGCTCTTCCCGCTTCCAACTCTACTCCGACGTACTGCCAGCGGACCCCTTTTCAACAACACATCTTTGGCAGTAAGCTGGCGCACAACACCTGAACGCTCTCGGAGACAAAATGAATAAGCTGCTGCTAGTACTGTTAGTCACTTTTTTTGGCGTCTTTCAAACCCCTCAGGAAAGTCGGCCCATCAGAAACTTCCTTCGTGTCAATGATCAGTTCTGCACCGGCGGCCAACCGCAACTGGATCAACTCGAAAAACTTAAGTCGGAAGGCGTCAAAGCCATCATCAATCTTAGACAACCAAGCGAGCACCGCGCGGCCGAGGAAGCAGCAAAAGCAAAAGAACTGGGTCTGCGCTATTTCAACATCCCCTTTGTTTTTGGAGATCCTAAGGATGAACAGGCGACCGAGTTCCTCAGAATTACAGATGATCCAGAAAACCAACCAGCTTTCATCCACTGCACAGCAGGTATTAGAGTAGGCGCGTTCTGGATGATCCGACGAGTCTTGCGCGATGGCTGGTCCATCAAAGACGCTGAAGCTGAAGCCGAAAAAGTTGGGCTGAAAGACAGTCCGCACCTGAATGAATTTGCGCGCAAGTACATCGAAAAATACGGCAAGAAGCCGTAACCACCATTCCGAGGTAAAACATGCATAGCGTCAGATCTTCCCGCACAATATTGCGAGTTGTAGCAATCCTGGTCTGCACTCGTCTGCTGGCAATCGCACAGCAAGCAGACTTTCAGATGCCGTCGACTCCCTTATCGTTTGGAGCATTTACTGCTCGTTTTGAGGCTGGCGGAACATTCACGATGGAAGGTAAGGGATGGCCCAAGTTGAGCGGCAACTGGAAGACTGCCGGCTCGGAAATTCAGTTAACGATGAGTGGCGGCCCTGGTGGATGCGATCAACCTGGACGTTACAAACTGAGTAAGAGCAACCACAGCCTTACCTTTGATCTCGTGGCTGATGAATGTAAACCTCGCCAAATGATTCTGGACCACAGTACGTGGCTCCCAGCCGGCGAAAAGGTCGCAAAACCAGAACGACGAATCACAGCAACCACGGCCAAGGCATTGCGCAGCAGTTCCAAACCGACTGACTCCGCTGGTAGCTGGCCATCGTTTCGCGGACCCCATGCTTCCGGTGTTGCTGAAGGACAAAACCTTCCGGACGAATGGAATCCTAAAACGGGTATCAATATTCTCTGGCGAACGCCAATTCCTGGACTTGCACACTCGAGTCCGGTTGTTTGGGGAAATACAGTCTTCGTCACCTCAGCCGTTAGCAGTGATCCAAAAGCAACTTTTCGCCCGGGCCTCTACGGCGATGGTGATGCGTCCAAGGACCATACGGTCCATCGTTGGGTCATTTACGCAATCGACAAAACCACGGGCAAGATCGGTTGGGAGCGCGTTGCCTATCAAGGGGAACCGCTTGAGAAACGACACATCAAGGCAACCTACGCAAATTCGACTCCGGCCACGGACGGACGCATCGTCGTTGCGTGGTTTGGTTCTCAGGGTGTCTACGCTTATGACGTGAACGGAACCTTTCTTTGGAAAGTAGATCTCGGACGCATCGATCTCGGTGCATACGATATTCCCACGTTCGAGTGGGGCTCGGCCAGCTCGCCAATTATCTGGAACGACCTCGTCATCCTCCAATGCGACACCCAAACCGATTCTTTCATCGTTGCCCTCGATGCGAAATCTGGAAAAACCGTCTGGAAAACCGACCGTGACGAGATTCCATCGTGGGGAACACCCACCATCGCAACTACATCAAAGGGTGACGAACTTATCGCCAATGCTTCCAACTTCATACGCGGCTACGATCCTAAAACCGGTAAAGAGCTCTGGAGACTCGGCGGTAGCTCGAAAATCACGGCGCCCACCCCGATTTATGCCGACGATATGCTCGTAGTCGCAAGTGGTCGCGGTCCCGAACGACCAATATTTGTGATCAAGGCTGGTGCAAAAGGTGATCTAACTCTTCCTGAAGGAAAAACAAGCAATGAGTCTGTGCTCTGGAGTAAAACCGGGCGAGGCTCTTACATGCCGACTCCATTGATTTATAAAGGCGTGTTATACGTACTCTCCAATAACGGATTGTTCGATGCTTATGATCTGAAAACGGGTGAGGAACTTTACCGACAACGACTGCCAACGGTTGGCAGCGGGTTTAGTGCCTCGCCAGTCGCCGCCGATGGAAAGATCTATTTGTCGAATGAAGACGGTGAGATGTTGGTAGTTAACGCAGGACCGAAGTTTGCGCACCTGACCACCAATTCGATGGGCGAACTCCTGATGGCCACCCCGGCAATTTCGGAAGGAGTTATGTACGTGCGTTCTTCATCGAGTCTGTTTGCGATAGGCCGAAAAAAATAACTACTATTAACAATGACCACTTCGAGAATGGAAGCCTTCAGCGATGGAGTGATCGCAATTATCATAACCATCATGGTACTTGAGCTGAGGCCTCCGCACGATCCCAGCATACAAGGCCTGAGACCAGTGATCCCAGTTTTGCTCAGCTATGTGGTGAGCTTTGTCTTCGTGGGAATCTACTGGACCAACCATCATCATCTCCTCCAGGCAGTTGAACATGTAAATGGCAGTGTGCTTTGGGCCAACCTGCACTTGCTCTTCTGGCTTTCGTTAATTCCCTTTGTGACGGCGTGGATGGGAGACAACCACTTTGAGAGTTGGCCAGTGGCGCTCTACGGAACTGTGCTGTTCTTAGCGGCGATCGCTTACACCATTCTCGTACAAATGCTGCTGACGCTTAACGGTCACAATTCAATTCTGGCGGATGCAATTGGCAAAGACTTCAAGGGTAAGATTTCGATGGTGATCTATGTGATCGGCATTCCACTTGCATTTGTTCGACCGTGGATTGCGTGCATGTGCTACGCCTCCGTTGCAGTGATGTGGCTCGTACCTGACCGCCGCATAGAGAGGACGATGAGTCAATAGCCTCATCATGTGGGACGTCATAATCATCGGTGGCGGAGCGGCCGGCCTCTTTTGCGCAATTGAAACGGGAAAGCGAAAACGTAAGACACTCGTCATCGAGCACAATCCACGCGTGGGAAGGAAAATTGAGATCTCGGGTGGCGGCCGCTGTAACTTCACAAACATTCACACCACTTCAGATTCCTTTCTTTCACAAAACCCACACTTCGCCAAGTCGGCTCTCGCACGTTACACCGCAGACGATTTTGTTTCACTGGTCAAAAAACACCGCATCAAATTCCACGAGAAAAAGTTGGGCCAATTGTTTTGCGACTCGACCTCCCACGACATAATTGCCATGCTACTTAGCGAATGTGCAGCAGCAGGTGTGGAAATTAAGTCCGGCTGCAGCGTCGCCAGCATCACCCGGGGCAACTCATTCAAGATCGACAGTAATGTGGGAGCCTTCGAATGCTCGTCACTCGTCATCGCTACTGGCGGGCTCTCGATACGGCCTCTGGGTGCGACTGATTTTGGATATCGAATTGCCACCCAATTCGGTTTAGCACTTGAGCAAACGAGACCCGGACTGGTGCCCCTCGTTCTGCACGACTCTGTACGAACGCATCTCACAACTTTGAGTGGAATCTCAGTGGACGCGCTCGTGTCTTGCGACGGCGCCAATTTTCGCGAGAATATTTTGCTTACTCATCGTGGGTTGAGCGGACCCGCCATTTTGCAGATCTCGTCTTACTGGAAACCTGGTGGGACGATTGCCATCAACCTGT
>DATIBX010000263.1:0-4834 GCA_035457105.1 Pyrinomonadaceae bacterium | reverse complement strand
GAAGTAAACAAACCAACAATCCCTCACCCCGCGCTGGTCCAGGTACTGCTTCGTCGCTTTGAGTTGCTGCGCCCAATCGACGTTTGAGTCGGTCAGGTATTTGTATGTCTTCGATGGTCCTCCCCACAATTCATTTGAGTAAGCGAGATAAACAGGAAACGTCCGCAACGAAGAAAATGCGTGTAACAGCAGCAGCGCGATAACGAGACGGGCCCACTTAGGATTCCGTTGAATAAAAGCCCACGCCGCACCTCCAATTAACACGGAGAGGAACACATAAACCGGCAGAATGTGGCGCACGCCGATGTTCATCCCAACCGCGAACGCCACCACTAGATAGAAAACTGGCGGCACGACCAAAAACAGAATCTCTCTCCAGCAATTCAAACGTCGTGTCGCAATCGCGACGATAGCCAACAACAGCAAGGCCATAAAGGCGATCGTTGATTTGATCAAAAACGCGATTGGAAAATAGAACCAAACTCCGTGGGCATAGATCTTTCCCAACACGTAGCTCGTGTAGAAGTTTGCCGTTAGCCGCACATCCGCGAGTCCGTAAAGATACGATTCGGGCAGCACATGCCAGCGTGCCAGCGTGGTAATGAGCCACGTCTCGTGAGGTTTCAGGTCCTGCACGTACGCTGCCAGCGGCGGATTAAGCTGCAAACCGTTTGGACGCGCCGCGTAACGAAAGCCATAGAGAGCCCACAGCACCGCCAAAGAGATCACGGTCACCGCAACGAGTGAGCCGGCAATCCTGAGCGCGTGTTTGCCAACCGCGTTTCTGGTTTCGGGTTTGATCACGTAACGAAGGACTTCGCACACTGCTAGCAACAACAGAATGGGAAACACAAGCGCGCCCGTGTGCTTCACAGCAAGAGCAAGGCCTGTCGAAATTCCTACAACGCCCAGGCGCCAGAGCGACGGTGCTTTCACGTAGCGATAGAACGCATAAACGCTGGCGAACATGAAACAGGAAAGTGCAGCATCGGTTGTTACAACTGCTCCGTGGGCCAACAAGTTTGGATCAAAGGCCAGGAGTGTGAGTGCAATGAATGCAGCGCCAGTTCCGAACATCTCCTTAGCGCCCAGGAATACAATCACGGCGAGAAGCAGAGTTAGGGTTGCGGCTGCCAAACGAGTGCGGAGCAGGATGCTATCTGCATCGTTCTGGTAAAGAAACTCCTTGCCACCCTGAAAAGCCTCTTCCTTGAAATAGCGGTCTTCTAACTTTGGTGTCTTCACTGGCGACGACAGCAGGGGAGCAGTCGCCAGCAATTTCACCATTGGTGGATGTTCCGGATTGAGTCCAAAGTCAGCGGCAGTCCAGGATTTATAACCGGCGTAGATATGGTTGGCTTCATCCCAGGTCTGTGTTTGTTGCCGTACCGATAGCCACAACTGAAGACCAAGAATTATCAGGAGACAGACGACGCCCCCGGCAGTCGCGCGCAGATTCATAGGTCGGTAAGTGTACACAAAAGGGCACAAAATCAATCCACAAAAAGCACAAATAATTCATGTGCCTTTTTGTGGATCTAATTTTGTGCCCTTTGTGTAACCCGCTTCACCGTTTCTGGACCGTCTTGCTCAGGATCCAGTCGGACATAGTTTTCAAGACTTCCGGAGACATGGTCTCCTCGATCTTTCCGTATTCTGAAATCAGACCAGTCTGGCTGGTTTGAAATAGATGGTTGAGTTTGGGAAAGGCCTTGGTTGTTACGTCGTTGTTTCCGCCCGCCTTCAAACCGGATCCAATCAAGTCGAGGTTCTCTTTGAACGGGACTTGTAAGTCGAGTTCACCATTCAACGCGAGCACCGGGACTTTTACGTTCTTCAGTACAGGAATTGGATCGAACATGACGAAGTAGCGATACCAGGGTGTCTTGTAGATTGGAATGGCTGCTTTGATGGCTCCCGCAGCCGGTTCAAATAACTGCTTCTGGAGGTCGCTCAATGTCCGATCATAAGCCGCGATCTCTTCAGTGATTCTCTGTTCGATCCGCTTGTCGTCGGTCTCGGTTTTGACGATTGCGCTCACTTTCTTTGCCAGCGCAACTGTGTGACGAATGGTATCGAGGTGAACTCCCGACGCCTTCTGGAGCAGTTCAGTTTGTAGGTAAATAACGTCTTCGCCGCGCTGACCAAGACCAGCAAGCAGGACGATGAACGCCACGTCGTTGCTGCGGCCCGCTACCATCGGCGCAATGATGCCGCCTTCGCTGTGTCCGACGAGACCGATCATCTTCGGATCGATTTCTTTGCGCTGTTTCAGAAAGTTAACCCCGGCCAGAACGTCTTCCGCAAAGTTCTCGGTTGTAACCGATAGCGACCCGATGTCCGTACCTCCGATGCCACGATCATCAACTCGCAATACCGCGATGCCGTTTCTAGTCAGATAATCGGAGAGAACGAGGAAAGGACGGTGGCCTGCGATCGTCTCGTTGCGATCCTGTGATCCGCTGCCACTGATCAATAGCACCGCGGGATACTTGCCGCCGCCACGTGGGACCGTAAGCGTGCCTGCGATTTTAATCTTATCCTTTTCGTTTCTGTAGCTGACTTCTTCTTCGTCATACGGGTAAGGCTTCTTTGGATCCTGTGGGCGGCTGGGCTTCGGCATCTCACCCGTTCGTTTGAAAGCGAGTGGAAGTTCACCAGAGCCTTGTTTGAAGTTGCCGGTAATTTCGTCGCCTGCTGCGTTTAATGTTCCCTCGTAGCTGATTAGGTACTGCGTGGCGGAAAAGGTCAGCTTGTTGCCTTCGAGAACGATCGAATCAACGCGCAGATCGTTTGCGCCCTGGTCCACACTGTCGAGCTTGGCAGTGTAGCCGTTTGCCGATTTCGCAACTTTCAGAACCAGCCGCAACTTAGTGTCGTTGACTTCCAATGTGGCGAGCCAGTTTCCCTCAACGTTGCGCGTTGGGGTTTGAGCAGCAACCGTGAGCGCTGACGTGATGATGATTAATAATGCAGTAAGTATGACTCTCATCTTTTCTCCTTCATGGTCTATCGTCCACCGTTCAATTTCGAGAGAACGTCGACGAATTCCCGCAGCCGGTCGAAGTTCAGAATTATTAGCGTTGGTACGGCGATCAGAATGATCGTACCAAGCACCACTCCTGTTTTGGCCCAGACGCGATGTTCCTTTAGTAGTGGCGCAGGTGTGGCACGGAGGGCCAGCCAACCGAAGACAATCGCCAGAATTGGTTTCTCGAGACCCAGCAGATTAACAAAGGAAAGGATTCCGAGAATCAGCGAGGCCGTCGCGAAGGCATACTTTTGTCCGAGTATCAGGGAATCTTTTGTTTGATCGTTTACCATGATTATCTCTCCATAACCAGTTCGGTGTTGATCCTGAACGGGTTCTCTCTAATAAGTACAAATAGCAATGCAACAATTACTAGCGGCACGAGTTTGAAAGCCATGCCTGGGTCTTCCGCTGGAAGCATTTCAAGCAGTTTGTAAATGACGAGCAGCAGACCGATCAGTGCGAAAGGTTTCCAACCGATGCTCTGGCGACTGTCTTTGGCAATTCTGGTTTCAATTGCCGGCCAAAGGTCGACGCGCGTTTCCGAAATAGTGTGACCAGCGAGCACTTGATCGAGCGCCTGCGATTGCTTCAGTTCGTGATAACAGTTTGCACAGGCGGCGATGTGTGCAATTAACTGTTCCTTCGAGAACCCTGGCTCTTCACCATCGGCGACTGCCATTTGGGCCATCAGCACGTCATCACAACTCAGTTCTTTCATGACATTCAAACCTCTTGTTCTCGGATAAGCATTCCGCGAAGTTTGCCCTGCAATCGCTGGCGGGCGTAAAAGAGCCGGCTCATCACTGTTCCTCGCGGGATTTGCAGATACGCGGCGAGTTCCTCGTACGAGAGCCCGCTGAAATATTTCAAAGAGACGATTTCGCGTTCTTCATGCGATAGCGAGTGCAGTGCTTTTTCGAGAGCAAGCCGCGTCTCGTCGTGTGTTGCTGACTGCGGAGCAAGGAGTTGGACGTCGTCAAGGTTCTCGGTGGGCCGTCGTTTAGCAGTCAACTTGTAACAACGGTTGCGAAGCAAAACGTAGAACCACTCGTAAAAGGTTCTCGACGTGTCAAACCTGCCGATTGCTCGATAAGCGTCAATAAAAGCCTCCTGAACCGCGTCTTCGGCGTCATCACGATTGAGCAGGACCGCCATTGCATGACCAACGGCCCGTTTTTGATAACGTTCGACAAGATGACGGAAGGCTTCACGGTCACCTATTTGGCACTTTTTGATCGCCTCAGTGTCATCCATCGCGGCCTCTCACAATAGGTATCCGCATAATGGGAAAATTATTCAAATATTTTAGATTGGTCTAGTTGGACGAGGTTAGTTGGTCTGATTCAGAAGCTTTTTGGCGTCATTCGATGCTTCTTCGTATTCGGGCCGGTAGTTTGGATCGGGAGTCATAGAGAGGATCTTGTTGAGCTCTTTGCGCGCGTCGTCGTGGCGTCCCACCTTTGTGTAAGCTTCAGCGAGATGTAAGTGAAGAAAAGCATTTGGTTCGCCAAATCGTAGCCCCTTCTCCATTTGTTCCACAGCCTTCTTCGGATCTCCACCGACCAGGCTCGGGGCGTTGAGATAGACCAGACCAAGCACCATGTAAGCGCTACCGTTCTGGTATCCCTCGTCCAGACGGAGGACTGTTTCCATTTCATTTCGTATGTCATTCACCGTTGCGAGTCCCTGAATGGTGGAATGCTCGGCGGCGCCGCCGTAATTTGCTCCCAGCCAGAAATGGCCGTCCGGTTTTTCGGCTTGTAATTGGACGGCGGTTTTCCCGGCATTAATGCCATCGCG
>DATIBX010000262.1:0-17733 GCA_035457105.1 Pyrinomonadaceae bacterium | reverse complement strand
AACTCCCTTCATTAGAAATCTCAATTCGAGCCCATTCGCGCCAGATGTTTATTCCGCTTGCTGCCTCCAACACATCCGAAATATAAGCGCCGCCGACTCGCGAAGCTATTTCGAGGAAATAGAACTTTCCGTCGAGGTCGCTTTTTATGAATTCAGCGTGAGTCGCTCCGTGATCCAACCCAAGTGCCTTGATTAATTTTCGATTGATGGTCGTCAGAGCCTTCTCGTCGGGTGAGCCACGTAGTACCGTTCGTGATATGTACGCTCCGCCGTGATGGGCCACTTGCATCGGCGGGCGTCCGTACTGGTTGACACCCGCAAACAACACACTCCCACCATTCACGATTGAATCCACGTGAAATACCTCGCCCGCGATGAACTTTGCGAGCACATAGTACGAAGCTCTCTCCCGCAGATTTTCACGCTGGTTCATTTCCTCTACGAGCGCCCTTACTTCGGCTGGGTCTGCAACTTTCTTAATTCCTATCGCTGATACATCCGAACGCGGTTTGATGACCCACGGGCCAGGGACCCGTTCCATAAAATCATCAATGTCGGCCCCATTCAGAAGCGGCACAAAAGGAGGAACGTCGATGCCGGCACGTTGGCTGTGAACGGCCATTGAGAGCTTGTCGCGAAAGACCTTCGCACGCGAACTGCTCAGTCCGGGCAAACAGAGGTGCTCCCGTACCAAAGCCGCGGTCACAACATCAAACTCTTCGAGCGCCACCACTCGATCGACCGGCGTTTGGCGAGCCAAAAAAGCCACCAAGTCGATCATGAGCGCTGGACCAGCATCGTTAGGCACTGCCATAACGTCGTCCAAACTCTCTCTTGGCCAGTCTTCATGCAACATTTTTTCCTTGGTCACCAAAACAACACGGCATCCATGGGATTTGCACTCCCTCATGAAGTCTGCACCTTTGAAGTAGGTCGCGAGACAGACAATATGTAATGGCGAATCTTCAGATCGGGGCATCGAGTTCCTCACCTGACAGGTTCACTTCGCGAGCGAGATTGTGAATATAAACCTTTTACAGATTCGGGGTCACCTGATATGTTACAGGCGCATTTTAGGTAGCGAGTCAGGCCTATTGATCTGACTACCCTCCTTCCGAGCGCGCGCGAAAATAATGATAATTAAAGGACCATACTCTGACGTCGAGATCCCTGAAATCGCCTTAACTCCATTTGTGCTGTCAAAGGCGGCTGACTTCCCGGACAAACCAGCGTTAATCGACGGGCCCACCGGACGCACGGTCACCTATGCCGAGTTTGCAAGGGCTGTAGCAAATGTTGCGAGCAATCTTTCACAACGCGGCTTCAAGAAGGGCGACGTATTTGGAATCTACAGTCCCAATAATCCGGAGTACGCGATCGCTTTCCACGCAGTCGCATCGTTAGGCGGCATCATTACTCCCATTAACCCGCTCTATACACAAGAAGAAATCGCTTATCAGTTGAAAGACGCTGGTGCTCGCTACTTAATAACGACGCAAGGTTGTTTTAGTAAAGCCGCCGCCGGAGCTGCGGAAGCCGGTGTCGAGGAAATCTTTTCATTTGGTCCCGTCGAAGGTGCAACTCCGTTCGACACACTATTGGTTGAAACTGGACCACCGCCAGCGGTAGCAATCGATCCACTTAATGATCTGGTGGTGCTTCCATACTCAAGTGGAACCACAGGGCTGCCCAAAGGGGTGATGCTGACCCATCACAATCTGGTCGCGAACCTGCGGCAGATGGAAGGTCTGGATTACTTTTATGACACTGACACGTTGATCTGCGTGCTGCCACTGTTTCATATCTACGGTCTCGTAGTGATACTTAACATGGGACTCTATACCGGGGCCACGGTTGTGCTGATGCCTCGTTTCGAACTCGAGTCTTTTCTCCAAGCCGCCCAGGATTATGACGTAAGCCTGGCCCATGTCGTCCCCCCAATCGTCCTTGCTCTCGCAAAGAGCCCTGTAGTCGACAATTATCAACTGCCAAGACTACGCACGATCTTTTCCGGGGCCGCTCCGCTCGGTAAAGAGCTGACCCAAGCCTGTATGAAACGGCTGGGCTGCCAAATTCGACAGGGCTACGGACTGACTGAAACAAGTCCCGTGACGCACTCCTCACCAGCTCCGCCTTTCGAGGTGAAGTTCGGCTCTGTTGGAGTGCCGGCGCCAAACACTGAATGTAAAGTTGTTGACCTCGAAACCGGAGAAATGTTGCTGGCCAATCAAAGGGGAGAAGTTTGCGTTCGTGGCCCACAGATCATGCGAGGCTACCTGAATAACGCTGAAGCAACCGCGCGAACGATCGATACCGACGGTTGGCTCCATACTGGAGACATCGGATATGTCGATGAAGACGGACACTTCTTCATCGTTGATCGAGCTAAAGAGCTAATTAAGTATAAGGGCTTCCAAGTTCCACCCGCAGAACTCGAAGCGGTCCTCCTCAGTCATCCCATGATTGCCGACGCCGCCGTAATTCCCTACCCTGACGACGAAGCTGGAGAAGTTCCAAAGGCTGTCATCGTGTTAAAGGAACAAACCGATACTCAAACTATTCTTGAGTTTGTCGCCCAACGAGTCGCTCCACACAAAAGGATCCGACAGCTTGAAGTTGTCGACAAAATTCCAAAGTCTCCCTCAGGCAAAATCCTCCGACGGGTGTTGGTTGAGCGCGAACGAGCCCGCAGTGCAAGCGCTTTCGAGTGAGATCTCGCCGCCATCCTTGACAGCAACGGAAGTTGGCGAATAGATTCCTTAGCACCGCATGATTCACCCCGAGATGCGCCTGTGAATCAGCAGCCCATCCGTAAACGCCACAAGTGAGGAGATACCTACATGCAATCTCGTGCTCTAAATCTATTGTTCGTAACTCTTCTGATAGTCACCGTGTCGTTGCCAGTATTGGCGCAGGCAAGAAAGGCCCCCGAATCGCCGAAACCGCAGCCGGCGCCTGGCTGGTCAGAATGGGAAACGATGACTCCGGAAGGAGAAGAATTCACGGTATCGATGCCAAAGAGTCCAGCCAATGAGAGCGGAAAGTTTCCGTATCACAAGATGGAGTTGAACACCCGGTTCTATCTTTCATCGCTCAGCGGTGGACCAATACTGGCTATCGCGTCGTTTAGTGGTATCAAATCAAACCCGGCGGCATATTCCGATTTCGAAAGATTTAATTCGTACGTCGATGCCTTTAAGGATTTCTTTGCGCCCAAGGTCAAACCGGGCACAATCATCAAACTCAGCCCGATTGGCAATAAGCCACTTCACGGCCATCCAGGTCGTCAGTTCAAAGTCACATTTGGTGATTTGAGTGGGACAATGCAGGCCTACATCACCAGAAGGCGTTTCTACGCGATAGTATCGTTGAACACTAAGAAGGACGACGCGCTCGAAGAAAAATTTATCAGTTCGTTTGTTTTGCCAGAGAGAGTTGATCCACCTCCAACCACAGCGAAAGCTAACCCCGATGCGAATGCAAATCCGGCAGGCGACCCGAATGCAGCGGGACAGACACAAGGAGCAAACGCCGCAGGCCGCAAGGACGGGGTACAAGCAGAAGGTGGTACAACTTCAGTTGCGACACTCTCAGAAGACAACACTGAAGCTGGAGTCGCCGGCGCGCCTACTGCGACGTCTAATCAGGGCACGAATCAGCAAGGACAACAAAATCAGAAACGCGCTCCGGTTTCAGGTGGAATGTTGAACGGCAAGGCTATTTATATGCCGTCGCCAGAAGTACCCAGCGGCGAAGCGAATGGCGTGGTGATCGTTCAAATTTTGGTAGACGAGCAAGGAGCAGTAGTGGAAGCCCGCGCGGTTGCAGGGCCTCCCGCTCTGCATGCAGCGGCAACAAATGCTGCACGGTTAGCTCGGTTTAACCCAACATTTTTAATGGGCGAAGCAGTTCGTGTCAGCGGCACCCTCAGTTATAACTTCGTTCGTTCGAACTAATTTGGAGTGCGCCGGCCCGGCGGCGCTTAAGGTCAACCTGATTCCAGTCAGTAGTGCGTTATTACAAAGCGCCGCCGCGCCGCGCACTCCAAAGTCCACGAACATCGCCACCTCAAACAAATTCGCGAAATTGTTAATCGACTGCAACGCTCCTGAGCTATCCTATTTCTTCTCCTTTTTCAGCAGGTGCTTGACCGCAAGGTCATCCCAGTCTATCTTCGCTCGCATTTTACAAACGGGAGTCCTAATTCATGTCCACTGAAACAGCCGCTGTTTGTCCTGCATGGTCCATTCCGGGTTACCTCGAAGTCCAGGGCGATCACCTGTCAATCAACGGAGTTGATGCGATTCAACTCGTAAAAGAATACCAATCACCCTTGTTCGTCTTCTCTGAATCTCGCATCAGAGACAACATCGCTCGTCTGCAACGTGCCCGAGAAGTCGTCGATAGACCAATCAAATTCTGCTATGCGTCTAAAGCAAATTCGAACATGGCTATCTTGAAGACGGTGCTCGAGGCGGGAATAGATGTCGAGGTGAATAGCGGCGGCGAGCTTTTCAAAGCATTGCGCGTTGGGTTTCGACCAGACCAGATTATTTTTAATGGGACTAGCAAGACTGATGAAGAGATCGACGAGGCAGTGAAGGCGGGTATCTACGCAATAAATGTCGACTCAGTTTATGAAATAGATTTAGTCGAACAATCAGTCGCGCGTTTGCGTGCTCGAGGTGAAACGGTTGAGCCCGCCCGCATTACTCTCAGACTGGTTCCAGAGATTGGCACACGCTCACACCTGGGCTTGCAAACGGCATTATTGACGTCGAAATTTGGCATCTCATCATCTGAGGTGTTAACGGCATTCCGGCGTGGCTTGCAAAACCCGGACGCGATAAAAGTTTGCGGTATCCATATCCACGTGGGTTCTCAAACGCCCGATGTGGAACCTTTTGCCGAAGCATTCAAAAGCATGTGGGAACACCTGGTAACAATTCATCAGGAAACTGGTCACACGTTAGAGCATATAAACCTGGGCGGTGGAATTCCTGTTAACTATCTTCGTGATCGCTCACAGGCTGATCAGCTTCCGGAACATGAACGCGACATGTTGGGCGCCGACCTTGAGCCTACAGCTGTTATGAAAGAAGCGTTGAGAGTGGCGCGCGAATCAGCACGCAAAGCGAACGCTGAACATCTGCTTGACCAAATAACGATTTTGCTTGAACCAGGACGAAGCATCATTGCGGATGCAGGCCTGGTGCTTACCACCGTTCGCAATATTAAGGGTCGACCGGAAACCGGCGACATTTGGCTGCTCACTGATGCCGGTTACAACATCATGTTGTCGATGAATAACTACAAGTGGTACTACCACTTAATCTCGGCCTCACGAGCCGGCAAACCGTACGAGCAAGATTACAAAGTTGCTGGTCCACTTTGTGATTCCGGTGACGTCTATTTTGATATCGAGCGCGAGGGTCGCTTGCCGGATTACCGTCGGCTTCCTGAAAATGTCCGGCCCGGCGAAGTGCTCGCACTATTGAATAGCGGTGCTTACTCGTTGGCCCAGATGTTTCACTATAATGGTCGTCCACTCCCCGCAGCTGTGCTCATCAAGAAAGACGGCAAGCCCGACCTAATCCGCCGGCGCGACACATACGAGGATCTGATCGTTAACGATCTTGGTTATTAGTACTTAGGGTAACTAATGCAAACTCACAAAACCGATCTCGTTCGTGGGCTTGGTGTAATCGGCGCAATCTCGGTAAACGTCGCCAACATCATTGGAACCGGAGTTTTCCTGAAAGCTCGCGTCATGACGTGTAACGTCGAGACCCCGGGAAAAGCGCTGGCCATCTGGATCTTTGCCGGACTCCTCTCTCTAGCCGGCGCTCTCACCTATGCCGAACTACTCGCAATGATGCCGCGAGCAGCCGGAGAATACGGCATAGTCAAAGACGCGTACGGAAGACCGCTGGGCTTTATTTACGGCTGGACTCAGTTTGTTATCGCCCGCACCGCATCGGGAGCAGCGCTCGCCGTCGGTTTCGCAATTTTCTTGAATGACTTTTTGGGCGGATCGCTGCGACATGAATACTTGAGTTACACACTACCGGGTGGACACACGCTCTCTTTTGGACGACTGCAAGTTGTCGCCTTGGCCACTATTCTTATAACTACGCTCATTAATTGCGCCGCGGTGAGCTTCAGCGGTGCTGTCGCGAGCATCCTCACCGGCATGAAGGTTTTGTTGTTACTGGGTCTTGGATTCGGTGCGTTCTTCTATAGCGGCGGCAACTGGTCCAACCTCGGCATGGCGAACGTAAATGGAGCTTGCGAAGGAGTCAGTGTCATTGGCGGCATGGGAGGAGCAGCGGCTGCCATGATTGGAGCGCTCTGGGCCTACGATGGCTGGAACAACGTTACGTTCCTCGCCGGCGAGGTAAAGAATCCCGGTAAAAACTTGCCGCTGGCATTAATTGGCGGCATGTTGGTGGTGATCACACTCTATCTGTTCGTAAACATCAGCTATTATCACGTACTTACTCCAACTCAAATTGCTGACGTACCCGCCTCGTCTTCGGTTGCGGCGGAAGTTATCAGACGGTTGTTGGGATCGATAGCTGTTACGTTGATGGCGGCGGCGATGATGACGTCATCGTTCGGCGCTTTGCATTCGTCGATCCTGGCGACGGCCAGATTGCCTTACGCGCTCGCTCTAGATGGACTTTCGTTTAAGAGTCTGGCCAAGGTTTCGCCGCGCACACACGTTCCCGTTAGAGCGTTGGTGGTCCAGGCCTTTTGGTCATGTGTCCTCGCCCTCTCTGGTTCATACGATCGCTTAACTGACTATGCGATCTTCGCCTTAACACTCTTTTATGCATTGGTTGCCGCCTCGGTCTTCATTTTCCGTCGTCGCTTACCTGAGGCTGAGCGACCTTACCGCACCTGGGGTTACCCGGTCGTACCAATCTTGTTTTTGATCGGCACGACCTGGCTGATCTTTATGACGATCTGGAATTCACCCCAACAAACAGGTGTAGGTCTGGGGCTGATACTTTTGGGCGTGCCGGTGTATTTGATAATCAGAAGCAGACAATCGAAGTCGACCAGCCGCTGATCCACGTTTTCTCTGTGCAACCTTTGTGTTCTCAGTGTCTCAGTGGTGGTGTTCGTGCTAGTTCGTGTGGTTTAGTGGATCGCTCTTACCTCCCACAGAAGAACGATCCACTAAATTACACTAATTTAACACTAACAGCTTCAGGGAGTGAGAATGCTTTCTCTTCGGTCTAAGGCTCTGCGCGCGACTTCCTTATCATCAAAGTGGAACGTCTCTCGTCCAATTATTTGATAATCTTCGTGGCCCTTTCCCGCAATCAATACCAGATCACCGGTGTGCGCTTCGTGAATCGCTTTATGAATTGCCTCTGAACGATCAGCAATTTTGGAATACGGCTTGCCGGTTTTTTTAATTCCCTCTTCGGCGTCACTAAGAATCTGCTCGGGATCTTCTGTTCGCGGATTGTCTGAAGTCAAAATCACTACGTCACTTAAAGCTCCGGCTGCTTCGCCCATTGGGGCTCGTTTTGATCTATCCCGATCTCCGCCACAGCCAAACACGGTGATGATTCGACCCTTGACCACTTCGCGCGCCGTCCGCAGTACATTTAGTAGTGCATCGTCACTATGCGCATAATCGACTACGACTGCGAAATCTCCGCTGTGATGAACCCGCTCAAATCTGCCCGGAGCACCCGTACAATCTTCAAGCGCTGCCGTGATCACATCCAAACTGTATCTAAGCGCGAGACCGCTCGCGACGGCAGCGAGTGTGTTGTACACATGCGGTGCACCAACCAGCGGTGAATGGAAATCGCGTGAACCTGCCGGAGTAGTAAGTTGAAAGTCCATCCCGTTCAAAGAAAACTCGGCGTTACTAGCTTTAACATCGGCGTCTGAGTTAAGAGCATAACGAATAACTTTCAGGCCATCGCGCTCCAACGATTCAGCCAATTCGACTCCTTTCGGGTCATCAACATTGATTACAGAAACTTGCGGTCGCGTACCTAGCCTGCCATCAAACAAACGCAACTTTGCGTACCAGTAGTTCTCCATCGTTTTGTGATAGTCGAGATGATCGCGCGTGAGATTGGTAAAGACAGCCACCGCATATTCCAACTCATCACAGCGATGGAAATCCATTGCCTGTGAAGAACATTCCATCACTGCGGTACGACACCCGATACCGACGGCTTCTCTCAACATACGCTGCATGTCGGGAGCCTCTGGAGTGGTCCGATCAGCTTTGCGTCGTTCCTTACCAAGGCGGTATTCGACGGTCCCGGTCATCGCTACAGGTTCACCCGCTTGCTCGGGAATTGAAGCAATGAGATATGCGGTAGTCGTCTTGCCGTTAGTTCCCGTGATGCCGACTAATTGCAGTTCACGCGAGGGATGATGTTGCACCTCAGCGGCGGCCAACGCCATCGCCTTTCTGATGTCTTCCACTTGCAACCAAACGCCCGTAAAAGCCTCCGGTGCGACTCGTTCCGAAATCACACCTGCAGCGCCCTGACTCATAACCTGAGGCACGAATTTGTGCGCATCAAACACCGCACCCGAAACGGCCGCAAATAAACCTCCTGGTCCAACTCGCCGCGAGTCGTGACTGATGTCCGTAATAACTACTGAAGAATCACCCGTTAGATTCGCTTGAGTCAGCCGGGCGATGGTCCCCGTTGTAACCTTTTCCGCGTTCACACTGTCCCTCTTTCCTCTACTGCTCGAACAAAACAAAATTACCGGTTACCTTCCGGCTTCACAACAACGGCTGGGATATTCTGATCTCGAACCAGTTGATTGAAAGCAGGTACATCCTTTTTTATCAGCTGTGCCAACTTCTGTAACTGGCCGTCAATCTGACTGACAACTTCATCAAATACTGCATAAGACTGAGCGGTGGGTGCGGCTTCTGCTCCGCCCACGACTCCTCCGAGCGCTGCTAGTTTGTTGTTTAATCGAATCGGAAAATTCAAAGGATCCTGGCTGCTCTGATTGTTAGTTTGGTACAACGCCTCCTCGACTTCACTCAAGTTTTTGTTGAGTGCGGTGCCCGCATCATTAACCGTCTTGAAGTTGGGTTGGCCCGTCAGGCGCTTTAGCAGATCCTCAACTTGTTTGCGAACGTCACGAATCTGAACGATGGCGTTGTTAGTATCATTTAGCTTATCTCGAATCTTCAATCCGAGCTCCAACTGTTTGGCATAGTCCGTCGGGGAAGTATTCAAACGCGGATCGGCTTTAACCTCGAAATCCTGAGTAAAAGACTTGCCATCGACCGTTAGTTTGACCCGGTAATTACCTGGCGCGATCTTTGGACCACGAGTCTCGCCGGCCCAGAGAATCATTCCGGGAAATCTTGCAGCGTCGGAGTATCGGGTATCCCAAACAAAACGATTGAGTCCAAGCTCCATCGGCACCTGTGGTGTCCCGCCGCCGCCAAAAAATCCTCCCTCATCCGGTGGTGGCGCGGGCGCTTGCGCTGGTCCGCCAGCAGCTTTTCCAACCCGGCCGCTGAATTTCCGGATTGATTTACCTGCGGAATCCAGGAATTCCAGCTCGATGCTCTCGGACGGTTTCGCCTTAAGTGAATAGTAGACAACAACGCCCGCCGCCGGATTCTTGCCCACGGTTGCAGTTGGACCAAGGGGAAAGCCACCGCCCGGCATTCGATAACTCTCCTTTGGCTTATACAACTGCGTATCATTCACAGATGTCAGCCCACCCGCGTCCATCAACTGATGGAGAAGCGGCAAATCGTCCAATATCCAAAACGATCTGCCCTGGGTCGCTACGACCAACTCCCGATCTCGTTTCTGAATTGCCAGATCGGTGATCGGCACTATCGGTAAGTTCAGTTGCAACGACTGCCAGTGTTCGCCATTGTCGAAGGAGACATACAGGCCGTTTTCCGTTCCCGCATACAAAAGATCGCGTTTGTTTGGGTCTTCGCGAATCACGCGAGTAAAGGTTGTGTCGGGAATGCCATTGACGATCTTCTTCCATGTCTTGCCATAATCCGACGTGCGATACAAATAAGGACGATTGTCATCCCACTTGTACATTGTGGCCGCAACGTATGCGGTGCCCGGATCAATCGGCGACGCCTCAATTGAATTAATCTGGATCCATTCAGGCATAAGACTCGTTGGCGGCGTTACGTTGGACCAGTTCTTACCGCCGTCACGGGTAAGGTAGACCATGCCATCATCGCTTCCGGTCCAAATTGTCCCCGGCTGCAGCGACGACTCCATCACTGTGAAAATCGTGCCGTAGTACTCAATACTGGTATTGTCTTTGGTGATTGGCCCGCCGGAAGAAGCTTGCTTCGACTTATCATTTCGCGTGAGATCAGGACTTATGATCTCCCAACTCGAGCCTTCATCCTTCGATTTAAAGAGTACGTTCGCCGCACAATAAAGCGTGTTGGGGTCGTTAGGTGAGAACAGCAGTGGGAAGTTCCATTGGAAGCGATACTTTAAAACGTCAGCACCTGAACCCATCGGGTTATTTGGGTACGGATTGATATCCCGCAACTGCCCCGTGCGATGATCGAATCGAGTGGTCAATCCTCCATACGAGCCTGCGAAAACGATCTGCGAGTCCTTTGGCGACGGCGCTACCCAACCTGACTCGCCGCCACCAACGTCGTACCAGTCACTGGTGCCGATACCTCCTTCAGTGTTGCGGCTGGCAATACGCACCGTGGAATTATCTTGTTGAGCTCCATAGATGTTGTAAGGAAAGTCATTGTCGAGAGCTACGCGATAGAATTGAGCCGTCGGTTGGTCCTGCTCGGTCCAACTCCGCCCGCCGTTGAAAGAAACATTTGAGCCGCCATCATTGCTTTCGATCATGCGATTTGGATCGTCAGCAGCGATCCAAAGATCGTGATTGTCTCCGTGCGGAACCTGAATTCCTGTATAAGTGCGACCGCCGTCGTTGGATTTATAAAAACCCGTGTTGAGCACATAAACTGTGTCGGCGTTCTTTGGATCGGCGTAGATCCGCGAGTAATACCAGGCGCGTTGGCGTAGCCGGCGCTCCTCGTTGACCTTCGTCCACGTTTGACCAGCATTGTCAGATCTAAAAACGCCGCCGTCTTCGGCTTCGACGATGGCCCAAACCCGCTCGGGATTAGCCGGTGAGACAGTAATGCCGATTTTCCCGACAACCCCGCGTGGTAAACCTGGATTTCTGGTGAGTTCTGTCCAGGTGTCGCCACCGTCCGTAGACTTAAAAATGCCCCCGCCTGGCCCACCGCTCTCGAGTGTCCAGGGCTTGCGATAGACTTCCCAGAATCCCGCATAAAGAACTGCAGGATTCGTAGGATCCATGCTCAAGTCGATCGCGCCTGCCTTGTTCCCGCGGGTTAGAATTTTTTCCCAGGTCTTGCCTCCGTCTTTTGAACGAAAGATTCCGCGTTGCTCATTGGCTCCCCAGACATGTCCGAGCGCAGCCACATAAACGAGATCCGGATTTCTTGGATGAACTCTGATCCTCGAGATCTGTCGTGTATCGTCGAGTCCGATTTTCTTCCAGTTCTTTCCCCCATCATTTGACTTATACATACCGTCACCGTGCGATACGTTACCGCGTATCGGCGACTCGCCCATCCCTACATAAACTACGTTCGGTTCACTAGCTGACACGGCGATGGCGCCGACTGAGCCGGTACCAAAAACAGAGCCATCACTCACCGACTCCCAGTTGATCCCGCCATCGGTCGTTTTCCACACGCCGCCGCCGGTCGAGCCGTAGTAAAAGACAAAGGGCTGCGAATTTACGCCTGCTACTGCAGCTGAACGTCCGCCACGATATGGTCCAATGCTGCGATACTGGAGCGCAGCCAATTTGTCGCTCTCTTTAGGCGTTGGTGAAGCTGTAGGGGTTTGAGCATTAGTAACCACCGCCAATACCAACAATAAAAACGCGAGAACTGCGACACGTTTTTTTACGGACGCGCCAAGGCTTTTACTCATCGAACGGGGCTCCTTCGAAATGGATAGGGTGAGATGGGCAGTAGTCTGCCGTCATAAGTTCGCGAACATTCGATTCGGAATTACTTTATGGATTAAAGATGCCGTTACAACGGAAATGCATAGTAACAATTTAGCCGCTGAGCTGTCTCGTAACGATCAAAATGAGAGGTTCACACCTCATCGCGCAGTGGACGACGCATCAACGCGTTGACCGCTTCCTCCACACTCTTGCCATGATAAAGAACGTCATTCACCTCATTCACAATTGGCATCTCGACACCAGACAAATCCGCAAGAGCCTTAACTGCCCGCGTGGTGTTCAGACCTTCTGCGATTTCAGTCATCTCGTGAGTAATCTCAGCGACAGTCTTTCCGTGAGCGAGTTGTTCTCCGACAAAGCGATTTCGTGAAAGCGAGCCTGTGCAAGTCAACACGAGGTCTCCTAATCCCGCTAGACCCATCATTGTTTCAAGTTGGGCACCCTGTTTTATTGCAAGCCGGGTTATCTCAGCGAGACCGCGAGTGATGAGAGCAGCAAGACTGTTCGCTCCAAGGCCAAGCCCGGAAACCATGCCGGCGCCAATTGCCATTGTGTTTTTTACCGAGCCGCCCAGCTCCGTCCCAATGATGTCGCTGTTAGTATAGACACGAAAGTTTTTATAACTGAGAGCCGCTTGGACAAGCTTCGCTGCATCCGTATTCAAGCTCGCAGCGACAATGGCGGTGGGATGGTCCAGGACAACCTCTTTTGCGAAAGATGGTCCTGAGAGACACACAAATGGTGGCTGCGAAGTTAGAATTTCACTGGCAATTTCCGAGATCCGTTTGCCAGTCTCTACTTCGATACCCTTAGCTGAATTTACCAGAACAGTATTCGCGCCAATTTCAGGGGCCGTGATCTTGAAGAGACTGCGCACAACGTGAGACGGTGCGGCCATAACGACCACCTCGGCGTCGGGCACAACAATGGAAAGATCAGCACTGACAAATACATTTTCCGGAACCTCAATTCCGGGAAGATAGATCGGATTTGTTCGCTCTCGTTGTATCGACCTTACGACGTCGGTATTTCTGGACCATAGTTTGACGTGGTGGCCCGCCCGGGCTGCCATGATTGCCAGCGCCGTGCCCCAACTACCGGCTCCGATTACTGATACTCGTAAATTTGAGTTCGCTTGTGCCAACTTCACTTGAACTTGTTTTCAGTTCCCTGGATTAATCTCGAAATATTTTGGCGATGGGCTAAGATAATCAGTGCAGCGCAACAGATTGCTGCCGTTAAACTACTGACGAAAATTGCCTGGGGCTGCGCGAAACGTTCGAGACCGATGACCAGCGCAATCACGACCGCTCCAACTATTGATCCAAGCGACACATATCTTGTGATCGCCACAACAGCTACAAAAACAACTCCAGCTATTAGTACGGCCAACGGCGCTAGTACAAGAAAAACACCGATTGCAGTCGCCACTCCTTTGCCACCGCGAAAGCCCAGCCAGATCGGAAAAATGTGACCGATAAGAACTGCCACCGCTGCAGTCGTCAACAACCAATCCATCGGTCCCGTGGCAAACAGGCCAGCAAGCAATACCGCCCCTGCTCCTTTTGCAGCATCGAGAACTAGAGTTAAACCTCCGGCCCACTTACCGGCGCGTCGTGAGACGTTGGTGGCTCCAGTTCCCCCGGAACCGGTTTGCCTGATATCGTCACCTTGCAAGAGCCGCACTATCAGAAACCCGAACGGAATTGACCCGAGCAAGTATGCGACAATCGCCACAAGCAAGAAATGCACTTTCGACACTCCGCTACGAGGAAGCTATTACTTGAGACTATAACAGCACCGCTGGACGATAACCTCTTCAAGGGAAGACTGTTTATGAGCTACTGGAGTCGTTTCCATCTAAACGAATCGATTAAAACTATAGCGACACCTGACAATCATCGATTTTTCATCCAGCTTAAAGAGCCGGCAGGTCAGCAACGCAATCCTATCGAGTTTTACCGTTGGAATCTGGAAGACGCAAAGGACGCCGGTGATAGATTGGTTCAAGCCTACTACCCGCACGACTGTGATGACACGACCTGCGGAATTTGGCGCAAAATAGATGACTAAGAAACTGCGAATTTTTTCTCGCCATCAACTCGCGCTGTTAATGGCTATCATTATCGGTGCCTCATCTTGTGCGCCACCTCAAGTAAAACAGGCGCATGATAACTCACGTCCAAGTCCGCAAGAGGTCGATCGTTTTCCAAAACGCCTGGGACTGCTGAACGATTATGCAGATGTTCTTGACAAAGCGTCCGAAGATAATCTCACCGAACAGTTAGCGAAGTTGAATCAAAGTAAGCGGGTCGAGACAGTAGTTGTGCTCGTCAAAAATACGAGCGGCGAGCCAATCTTTGACTACTCCTTGCAACTGGCTAATCAATGGAGAATAGGAACAAACGGGCGTGGAGTTCTGTTCCTCGTGTCGATTGAAGATCGTAAGTGGCGAATCCAGGTATCAAAAGCACTCGAGAGTGTTCTGACCAACGATGTCACGAAACCGATTGGAGATCGGTCCGCAGATTTTTTTAAGAATCAGGAATATGCTGCGGGCGTTGAATCTGTTGTAAAGGAACTCGGAAACAAACTCGAGGGAAGTTAAAGGAGTCGCTTTCGGAGCAAGTCCAGGGCTGCCTGTGACGCGCGCCAGCGGATGAGATTCCTATCCCCCGGTAACTTCACCCTTCGATGTTCGGTTCCCGCGGCGTATGAGAGGCCGATAAACACCGTGCCGACTGGTTTTTCTTCCGTTCCTCCGCCTGGACCAGCAATTCCCGTGATAGAAACACCAAAGTCTGTGCCAGCTCGCTCACGAATTCCCTCAGCCATCGCTTCAGCAACTTCTGCACTCACAGCACCATGCTCAAGCAACAGAATTGGTTCGACGCCAAGGGCTCGAATCTTCGTTTCATTCGCGTAGGCCACCACACCTTCAATGAAATATTTCGAAGAACCCGGGATAGACGTCAATCGCTGGGCCAATAGACCACCAGTACAACTCTCCGCAACCGCGACCGTGTAATTACCAACAGATAATTTGAGCCCGACTACCTCTTCCATTGTCTCGCCGGCGTGAGAAAAAACAGCATCTCCAAGGGCTTCTTCGATTTCGATAGCCAGCTTATCGATGATGCTCTCTGCTTCGGCGTCGGTTCTTCCCCTTGCTGTTAGTTGGATCTCGATTTCACTCTGATTAAACAGAATTGTCGTGAGGGGGTTGTCGTACCTCGTATAGATGGGCGCAATCTTTTCATCTACCGCCGACTCGCCCATGCCGGCGACACGTAAAACCCTGCGATGTACTCGGATACTCCCGGCCCGCCCGGCGAGTCGGTGGGCCACGTGGTTCTCAAACATCGGCTTCATCTCACGTGGTGGTCCGGGCAAGAGGACTATCGCCGTTCCGTTATGATCGATGAACATACCAGGAGCCGTGCCATTCGGGTTTGGCAAAATCTCGGCGTCCTCGATCACCATAGCCTGGCGTGAGTTACGTTCAGGCATGACGACACCAAAGCCTTTAAAGCGCTCACGGAGTTCCTCAAGAACTTGGTCATCCAGCATCAAGCGTCGACCTAACGCTCGGGCCGTGATCTTGCGGGTGATGTCGTCTTCCGTAGGACCGAGACCGCCGGTTGAAATGACAACTTTTGAACGGCGGAACGCATCCCGAATCGTCTCTTCAAGACGTGCGTCGTCGTCACCTACAATTGTTTTGAGTTTTACTTCAATCCCAAGGCGATTGAGCTGTTCGGTGAGCCAGAGACTATTCGTATCACTGCGATCGGGTGCGAGCATTTCCGACCCAATCGCAATGATTTCTGCTGTAAGACTTTCAAACAAGCGAGACTCTATTTGGACTTAGTTACTAGGAGATTGATCGTCGTAAACGTTATGCAACACCTCCGAAATTGGAGGCGGAGCTGACAGTGGTTTTGGTTCTGATTGTTCAGCTATCTCGGGCGACTTGGTTTTGCTATCACTCATAGCAGTAACAAGCTCTGCAATTTGTTTGTCGCCTGCCAGACGCTCCCGGCTCTCAAGCAGGAGGTCGCGAGCATGCTTTCTTCGAGCCCGCTCCAGGTTTCTGACTGCCGCCAATGATTGGGGTGCAATTGACGGCTCGTCTTCGATTCTGCGCAAAGTCGAAACATACCGCCGCAACTGAGGTGACGGAACAGCTCGTTGCAGTTCGTCGCTGTGTTCGTCTTCGACGAGGCGCGAAAAATACTCGACCGCAGATTTGTAATCTGCTAAACGATGATAAAGCGATCCCAGAACAAACAGATGAAGTGGTGGAGGATCGGTCATTGACTCCAAAGTGCGCTCGCCTTCAGCAATCACCTCGCTAATTTCAAACGCGTACCAGCGACGATCTTCCTCACGAAGGATGGAATCTGCGGCAATATAAAAATCAAATAACCTTTCAACCTCACGAGACTGCGCGTGACGGGTGAACAACCAGACGACCATCACTACGCCAGTTACCATCATCATGATCACCGGCGGAACGCCCACTGCGTCCAACAGCGCCACGATAATCACTACAGCAATCACTTTAGTCGCGAGTGTCCTTGCTCCCGAAGCCATAAAACCTCCCCCCACGTTAATTCTTCCCTACTCGCGCAACGATCGCTTTGCCAGCCTCCTCAGTCGAGAGATCTCCACCGAGATCTTTAGTCGTTTCTTTTGCAGAAACCGCAGCGCGAACTGCCTCTTCGATTTCTCTACTCTGTGCCGGGAAGCCCAGATATTCTAACATCATCGCCGAAGTCAGAATAGCACCAATTGGATTAGCGATTCCCTTCCCTGCTAGTGGAGGAGCACTGCCGTGAACTGGCTCGAATAATGAAACTTTTCCGGGATGAATATTGCCTGACGCGGCCAAACCAAGTCCTCCCTGAATGGCGGCGCCCAGATCTGTCAAAATATCCCCAAAAAGATTGTTACTCACGATCACATCGTATTGACTCGGATCCAGGACCATGAACATCGCCATCGCGTCGACATATTGATGATTGGCGCTGATTTCCGGATAATCCGCCGATACCTCTTTGAAAACTCGCTGCCACAAGTCGCCCCCGAATCGCTGTACGTTAGACTTGTCAGCCATCGTTACTTTTTTCCTGTTGGCGGAACGAGCGTATTCAAATGCGGCAACGATGATTCGCTGCACCCCGCGTCGCGTGTTGATCTCTTCCTGTAGAGCAATTTCTTCGATAGTTCCGCGTTTGAGAAAACCACCGGCTCCACAATAAGCGCCTTCAGTGTTCTCTCTGAAAACTACAAAGTCGATCTCATCAGTCGTTCGGTTTGATAATGGAGTCAGACGGGAATCAAGCAGACGAACCGGGCGTAGATTGATGTAGAGATCGAGCCCGCGTCGCATCCCTAAGAGAATATCTTCAGCATGTTTATTTGAGGGGACGCGGGGATCGCCAAAAGCTCCGGCCAGAATTGAGTCGAATTCGGCCGAGAGTTTTTCCAGACTTCCAGGCGGTAAAGTAACGCCGTCCCTGAGAAATCTATCAGCGCCCCAATCGAAATGTGTGAAATCTAATTCGAGACCGCGCGCAGCTTTGAAGTGTTCCAGGACGCGCAGTGCCTCAGCGGTTACTTCTGGCCCAATCCCATCCCCCGGAATAACAGCAATGCGTTTCATCTTCTTGGAGTGCGCCGGCCCGGCGGCGC